>NZ_JBEXNQ010000011.1:0-251737 GCF_040611155.1 Streptomyces sp. NPDC002994 | reverse complement strand
GCGCAGCGCAATCGCCGTAGGCGACGCGACGTAGGAGCGCCCTTGAGGGGCGGGGCTCCGGCGCCACACTTACGTGTGGCGGCCCCCATCGCAGAGGCAATCAATGCCCCGGGGCCGCCAACGCCCCCGCCCAGCTACCGCTGGCATCATCGAGGACGTGATCTCGACTCCGGCCTCGACTCCGACCTCGACTCCGCCCCCGCCCCCACCGTGCGCCCAGCGGTTCGTTCTCTTTGATGTCGACGGCACCCTGATCGACGCTCTCGACAACCAGCGTCGGGTCTGGGCTGACTGGGCCGTGCGGTACGGGGTGGACCCCGGCGAGGTGTATCGCGTCGCGCTGCGGACGCGGCCGTTGGAGACCTTCGGCATTGTCGCCCCCGCCGAGGACCCGCAGGAGTGCCTGGCCGCGCTGCACGCGCTGGAGGACGAGGACGTACGGTCCGGGGAGTACACGGCCTTCGACGGTGCGGCCGAGCTCTTGCGCGCGCTGCCGTCCGGCGCCTGGGCGCTGGTGACCTCCAACTACGAGCACCGCGTGCGTGGGCGGTTCGCGCGTACCGGGCTGCCCGTTCCCGACCTGGTCGTCGACGCTGCCGGGGTGACGGAAGGCAAGCCGTCCCCCGTCCCCTACCTGCTGGCCGCCGCACGCCTGGGTGCGCGGCCGGAGAACTGCCTCGTCATCGAGGACGCGCCCTCCGGCGTACAGGCCGGGCTCCGCGCCGGTATGACGGTGTGGGGGGTGAACACGGCCGCCGCCGTCGACGGCGTCCACCGCCACTTCACCAGCCTTCGGGAAGCGGCTCCCGACATCACCGCCTACCTGGCAGGCGCCCGGCAAAGCGGGCCATGCCGATGTGCGTCGCTCGTATGCTCGGACGCATGACGACACGCGACGCGAGCGCACCACAGGGGAACGGGAACGCCCCCGGCAACACCAGCGCCCCCACCGCCAACGCCATGCGCCGCGCCCTCAAGCGTGCCCGTGACGGGGTCGCGCTCGACACCGGTGAGGCCGCCGTACTGCTCCAGGCGCGCGGTGACGACCTCCTGGACCTTGCCGCCTCCGCCGCCCGCGTGCGCGACGCCGGGCTGGAGGCCGTCGGGCGGCCCGGCGTCATCACGTACTCGCGCAAGGTGTTCATCCCACTGACCCGCCTGTGCCGCGACAAGTGCCACTACTGCACCTTCGTGACCGTTCCCGGGAAGCTCCGCCGCGACGGCCACGGCATGTTCCTCTCCCCCGACGAGGTCCTCGACATCGCCCGGCGCGGAGCCGAAATGGGCTGCAAGGAAGCACTGTTCACGCTCGGCGACCGGCCCGAGGAGCGGTGGCCCGAAGCACGTGAGTGGCTGGAGGCGGAAGGGTACGACGACACCCTCGCGTACGTCCGCGCCATGGCCATTCGGGTCTTGGAAGAGACCGGGCTGCTGCCTCATCTCAACCCCGGCGTCATGTCCTGGACCGACCTCCAGCGGCTCAAGCCCGTCGCCCCCAGCATGGGGATGATGCTGGAGACGACCGCGACCCGCCTGTGGGCCGAGCCCGGAGGGCCGCACTACGGCTCCCCGGACAAGGAGCCCGCCGTACGGCTGAGGGTGCTGGAGGACGCCGGCCGTTCCAACGTCCCCTTCACCACCGGACTCCTGATCGGTATCGGCGAGACGTACGAGGAGCGCGCCGACTCGCTCTTCGAGCTCCGCAAGACCGCCCGCGCCTACCACGGCATCCAGGAAGTCATCGTCCAGAACTTCCGCGCCAAGCCGGACACCGCCATGCGCGGCATGCCCGACGCCGAGCTGGAGGAGCTGGCCGCGGCCATCGCCGTGGCCCGCCACATCCTCGGGCCGAGCGCCCGCATCCAGGCCCCGCCCAATCTTGTCGACTCCGAGTACGCGCTTCTCATCGGCGCCGGCATCGATGACTGGGGCGGCGTCTCGCCGCTCACTCCCGACCACGTCAACCCCGAGCGCCCCTGGCCGCACATCGACGAGCTCGCCGCCAAGACCGCCGAGGCCGGCTTCGAGCTGCGCGAACGGCTCACCATCTACCCGGAGTTCATCCAGCGCGGCGAGCCCTGGCTGGACCCCCGGCTCGTCCCGCACGTACGCGCGCTCGCCGACGCGGAGACCGGGCTGGCGCGCGAGGGTGTACGGCCGACGGGCCTGGCGTGGCAGGAGCCCGACGAGGGTTTCAACGCCGCCGCGTCAGCGATCGGCACCGGCCGCACCGACCTGCACCTCACCATCGACACCACCGGCCGCACCACCGACCGCCGCGACGACTTCGACAACGTGTACGGCGACTGGGACGCGCTGCGCGAGGCCGCCGCCCCCGGCATGGTGCCCCAGCGCATCGACACCGACGTACGGCAGGCGCTCAAGCAGGCCGCCGACGATCCCACGAAGCTCACGGACGACGAGGCGCTCGCACTGCTCCACGCCGACGGTCCGGCCCTCGACGCCCTCTGCCGCATCGCCGACGAGCTGCGCCGGGATGTGGTCGGCGACGACGTCACGTACATCGTCACGCGCAACATCAACTTCACCAACGTCTGCTACACCGGCTGCCGTTTCTGCGCCTTCGCGCAGCGGCGCACGGACGCCGACGCCTATACCTTGTCCCTCTCGCAGGTCGCCGACCGGGCCGAGCAGGCGTGGGAGGTCGGCGCGGTTGAGGTGTGCATGCAGGGCGGCATCCACCCCGATCTCCCCGGCACGGCGTACTTCGACATCGCGCGCGCCGTGAAGGAACGCGTCCCCGGCATGCACGTACACGCCTTCTCGCCCATGGAGGTCGTCAACGGCGCCACCCGCACCGGCATGTCGATCAGGGAGTGGCTGGCGGCGGCCAAGGAGGCCGGTCTTGACTCCATCCCCGGCACGGCCGCCGAGATCCTCGACGACGAAGTGCGCTGGATCCTCACCAAGGGCAAGCTGCCGACCGCGACGTGGATCGAGGTCGTGAAGACCGCGCACGAGCTCGGCATCAGGTCGTCCTCGACCATGATGTACGGGCATGTCGACCAGCCGCGCCACTGGCTCGGCCACCTGCGCACTCTCGCCCGTACTCAGCAGGAGACCGGCGGCTTCACGGAGTTCGTGACGCTGCCGTTCATTCACACGAACGCGCCCGTCTATCTGGCCGGCATCGCCCGCCCGGGGCCGACGGACCGCGACAACCGGGCCGTCACCGCCATGGCCCGGCTCCTCCTTCACCCGCACATCACCAACATCCAGACCAGCTGGGTGAAGCTGGGCGCGGAGGGGGCGGCCGAGATGCTGCGCTCCGGCGCGAACGACCTCGGCGGGACCCTGATGGAGGAGACGATCTCGCGGATGGCGGGCTCGAGTTACGGCTCGTACCGCTCCGTCCAGGATCTTGTCGCGATCGCGGAGGCCGCCGGGCGGCCCTCGAAGCCGCGGACGACGCTGTACGGCGACGTACCGGTCGAGCGGCAGCGGGCGGCAGAGGCGTCGGACGGGCATCTTCCGGCGTTGCTGCCGGTGCTGGAGTGACGCGGCATTAAGGGCGCGTAAAGATTGCCGGAACCCGGCAATGTCTTCTGTCAGTCCTGCATGAGACGATCCGACTTATTCAAGTTGTTCTACAGATCAAATAGATCGGCGCACACGGGGGTGGGTGGCGGATGACTGTTTTTCTCGGTCTCGGCATTGCTGGGATCGTGCTGCTGGCGCTCTCGCTGATCTTCGACGGGATTCTGGAAGGGCTTTTCGGGGGAGTCCTCGACGGCCTGTTCGACGGTCTGCTGTCGCTGCCCGTCATTGCCGGGTTCCTCTCGATGTTCGGCTTCGGCGGCGCGATCATGCTCGGCGCCACGGGTCTCGGAGCCGGTGCGGCCACGGGAGTCGGGGTCGCGGCGGGGGTCGCCACGGGCTGGATCGCGTGGAAGTTCAGCCGTGCGCTGATGCGTGACCAGACCGACGCCACCCCGCGCGGCACCGACCTCGTCGGCACCGCCGGGTCCGTCGTGACCGCGATACCCGCCGACGGGTACGGCGAGGTGCTGCTGCGGCTCGGCGGCCAGCCGGTCAAACTCGCGGCCAAGAGCACGGTGCCGGTCGCGCGGGGCGCCGAGATCTGGGTCGAGGCGTCACTGTCGAGCACCTCGGTCGCGGTGCGCCCCGTCGAACGCTGAATACCGGGCCCATCCGGTCACACCTCGTCCACTCCCGTCCCACCCGCGTCCAACAGTCCTGAGTACGTACCGTTCCAACTGCTGCCGTCCCCTGGGAAGGCAGGGGGGAATTCATCATGAGTCCAGTCATCGTCGCGGTCGTCGGAGTCGTCGTACTCCTCGTCCTGCTGGCCCTTGTCGTCATCACGCGCTACAAGGTCGCCGGCCCCAGCGAGGCCTTCATCATCACCGGCCGCCGCGGAAAGACGTCCACCGACCCGGTCACCGGGCACACCTCCACCGACAACAGCGGCCAGAAGGTCGTCGTCGGCGGCGGCGTCTTCGTTGTGCCGTTCGTACAGCAGAAGTTCACCCTCGACCTCTCCAGCCGGCACATCCCGATCGCCGTCCGCGGCGCCGTCACCCTGCGCGGTGTGAAGGCCAACCTCGAAGGCGTCGCGATCGTCAAGGTCGGCGGCAGCGAGGACGCGATCAGGGCCGCGGCCCAGCGGTTTCTCCAGCAGCAGGACGGCATCGTCGGGTTCACGCAGGAGGTGCTGTCCGGCGCGCTGCGCGCGATCGTCGGCCGCATGTCGGTCGAGGACATCATCCGTGATCGTGCCGCCTTCGCCGGGCAGGTCGCCGAGGAGGCCGAGGCGAGCCTGTCCGGGCAGGGCCTGATCCTCGACGCGTTCCAGATCCAGGACATCACCACCGAGGGCTCCTACCTGGAGGACCTGGGCCGTCCCGAGGCCGCCCGTGCCCGCCAGGAGGCGGACATCGCCGAGGCCATCGCCAAGCGGGCCTCGGAGCAGGCCCGGCTGAAGGCGGCCGAGGAGATCGCCATCGCCGAGCGGACCTTCTACCTCAAGCAGGCCGAGATCCGTGTCGAGACCGAGGCCGCGGCTGCCAAGGCCAACGCCGCCGGCCCGCTCGCCGACGCCGCTCGCCAGCAGGAAGTCCTGGCCGAGCAGGAGAAGGTCGCCGAACGCCAGGCGGCGCTGACCGACCGCGAGCTCGACACGAAGGTCCGTAAGCCCGCCGACGCCGCGCGTTACCAGGCGGAGCAGGAGGCGGAGGCCCGTCGTATCGCGCAGGTCAAGGAGGCCGAGGCGGACGCCGAGCGTTCCCGCCTCACCGGTGAGGGCGAGAAGCTGCACCGCGCGGCGCTTGCCGAGGCGGTACGGATCGAGGGTGAGTCGGAGGCCGCCGCCATCGCCGCGAAGGGTTCGGCCGAGGCCGAGGCGATGCGCAAGAAGGCCGACGCGTTCGCGCAGTACGGCGACGCGGCCGTTCTCCAGATGCTGGTCGAGGTGCTGCCGCAGGTCGTCGCGAAGGCGGCGGAGCCGCTGAGCGCCATCGACAAGCTGACCGTGATCTCGACGGACGGCGCGAGCCAGCTGGCCCGTACGGTCACCGACAACGTCGCCCAGGGCATGGAGCTGCTCACCTCCACGACCGGGGTCGATGTGGCGGAGCTGCTGAAGGGCATCACTCAGCGGGGCACGAAGCCGGCCGCCCCCGCCCCGGCCGACGGCAACGGCCAGATCCCGATCACGGACTGACCCCCGGACGCCCTCCGGGCGTGTCCTCAAACGCCGGACGGGCTGGATTTTGCCCCCTGGGCAATTTCAGCCCCTCCGGCGTTTGAGGAGCGGGGTCCGGGGCGGAGCCCCAGTTCGGGAAAAGCTCCGCCGGAACCCGTCGCACACCCGTCCCCTGAACACCCCGTTCCCCTTCGATTACAGTGCTGCGCCAGACGTCCTCCCGACCTCGTTCAGACGTCGTACGCCGGCACACACACCCGAAGGGCAGAACGCGGTGAGCGCACCAGTCACATCCGTATGGGGCCGTGCCGAGCAGCAGGACTTCCGCAGCCGGGTCCGCGGCTGCCTGCTCGGCGGAGCGGTCGGCGACGCGCTCGGCGCCGGCGTGGCCGCCCTGAGCCTCGACGAGATACGCGCGGCCCACGGCATCGACGCCGTCACCGACCTCGTCCCCGCGTACGGCAGACGCGGCGCCGTCACCGCCGGCACCCAGCTGACCCTCTTCACCGTCGACGGCCTCATACGGGCCCAGGTACGCCGCGACACAGGCGCCTGGCACCCGCCCACCGACGTACACCGAGCGCATCTGCGCTGGGCCCTCACCCAGCGCGACTGGGGCCCCGACGAGCGCCGCAAGGACAACGGCTGGCTCGCCCGCGAGGAGTGGCTGTACGCCCGCCGCGACCCCTCCCGCGAGTGCCTGACCGGGCTCGCCGACGAGACCATGGGCACCCTCGACCAGCCCAGGAACCCCACCGCCCGCGATTCCGGCGCCGTCACCCGTTCCGCGCCCTTCGGGCTGCTCGTGGGCTGGGAGCCGCAGCTCGTCTTCCAGCTCGCCGTCGAGTGCGCCGCGCAGACCCACGGCCACCCCACGGCGTACCTCTCGGCCGGGGCGTTCGCCGTCGTCGTGCACGGCCTGGCGCGCGGCGAGACCGTCGACGCCTCCGTTCAGCGCGCCCTCGCCCAGCTCGCCGCACGCCCCGGACACCAGCCCGTCACCGACGCCCTCAAGCACTCCCTCGGCGCCGTACGCCAGGGCATGCCGTCCCCGGCCCGCGTCGAGTCCCTCGGCGACGGCCGCACCGCCGAGGACGTGCTGGCCATCGCGGTCTACTGCGCCCTCGTCGGCGAGGACATCCGTCACGGCCTGCGCCTCGCCGTCAACCACGGCGGAGCCTCCGACGCCACCGGCGCGCTCTGCGGCAGCCTGCTCGGTGCCCTGCACGGCGAGACCGCGCTGCCGCCGGCGTGGGTCGCGGAGCTGGAGGGGCGGGCCACCGTCCTCGAACTCGCCGACGACTTCGCGATGGAGATGACCCAGGGCCCCGCTCTCCACGGCCCCGCGATCAACGCCCCCGGCTGGCTGTCCCGCTACCCGAGAGCCTGACCCCTGCGCCCCTCCCCGTTACTCCTTCACCCCCTCCGGCACAGCGGCATCACCCGCACCGGCGCCGGCAGGGGCCGGTACAGCCGCCGCGCCCGCCGACGGCTCGTCCCCGTCCGAGTTGATGCGCGCCAGCACCGCGTCGCGCTCCGGGGTGTCCTCCGGCTTGACGAAGCCGATGACGATGAACAGCACCAGCGAGACAGCCAGCGGCACCGACACCTGGTACTGCGTCGCGACGCCGTCCATCCCGTAGTTCACCACCCAGAAGGCGAACAGCCCGCACGCCCACGACACCAGCGCGGCCGTCGGCCCGGACTTACGGAACCGGGGCAGCAGCCCGAGCATGAACGGGATCGCGATCGGTCCCATCAGGCCCGCGACCCACTTGATGACGATCGTGATGATGTCCTTGAACGCCGGCGAATTGACCTGCGTCGCGATCGCCATCGACAGCGCCAGGAACGCCACGGTCGACAGCCGCGCGGCCACCAGCCCCGCCCGCTGCGACCAGCTGCGCGCCTTCACCGACAGGGCGGGCGCGATGTCACGCGTGAAGACGGCGGCGATAGCGTTGGCGTCCGAGGAACACATGGCCATCGTGTGGGAGAAGAAGCCGACGATGACGAGCCCCAGCAGACCGTGCGGCAGCAGCTGCTCGGTCATCAGCGCGTACGAGTCCGAGGCGTCCGGCTTCTGCGCGTCGACCAGCAGCGGCGCGCACCACATCGGGAAGAAGAGAACCAGCGGCCACACCAGCCACAGGACCGCCGACAGCCGGGCCGACCGGGTGGCTTCGCGGGCGTTCGCCGTGGCCATGTAGCGCTGCGCCTGGTTCCACATGCCGCCCGAGTACTCGAACGTCTTGATGAAGAGATAGGCCAGCAGGAACATCATGGTGAAGTCGCCGGTCAGCGGGTCGCTGTGGTTCTCCGGGAGCTTGTCCCACACCGTCCACAGCGAGCTGAACCCGCCGAGCTCACCCATCACCGCGACCAGCATCGCGAGACCGGCGAAGAGCTGGATGATGAACTGCCCCAGCTCGGTCAGGGCGTCGGCCCACAGGCCGCCGACCGTGCAGTAGATACCGGTGATGACGCCGGTGATCAGGATGCCCTGGTTGAGCGAGATGCCGGTGAAGACGGTCAGCAGCGTGGCGATCGCCGCCCACTTGGCGGCGACGTCCACGATCTTGAGCAGGACGCCGGACCAGGCGAGGGCCTGCTGAGTGGGCAGGTTGTAGCGGGTCTTGAGGTATTCGAGCGGCGAGGAGACACCCAGCCTCGACCTGAGCCGGTTGAGCCTCGGGGCGAACAGGCTGGACCCGATCGCGATGCCGATCGCGATGGGGAAGGACCACGTCACGAACGACGTGACGCCGTACTTGTACGCGATGCCCGCGTAGCCGGTGAACATGACCGCGCTGTAGCCGGACATGTGGTGGGAGATGCCGGAGAGCCACCAGGGCATCTTTCCGCCGGCCGTGAAGAAGTCGCTGACGTTGTCCACGCGCTTGTGGGACCAGACGCCGATCGCGACCATGATTCCGAAGTAGCCGATGAGCACGGCCCAGTCGAGACTGTTCATGCCCCCTCCAGGGGTCCGCCTTGTTGCTGCGTTCAACTCAGTGAACGGGATCGCGCTTCGTCAGTACGTCCAATGGGGCGGCGCCCCCGTGCGGGAGCGGGGACTTTGGGGATTGAACCGTTTGTTCGGGGGGCTGGTCAAGGCTTTCGATGGTCAAGCATGTGAACGCAGGTCATCAAGCAGAACGTCTTTGCCTTTTCTTGACCCACCGGGACGTTGTCGTGAACGCGACGGCAGCCACACGATGGGCGGACGCTTCGTCAGGCGCCGTACACGCAAAAGCGACCGCACGGGACGCGGGTCCCGTGCGGTCGGAAGAGGGGGGAAGCAGGGCAGCGACCACCGAGCGACTACCGCATCAGCTCACCCGCGTTGACCAGCAGCGACTGGCCCGTGATCGCGCGGGCCCGGTCGGAGGCCAGGAAGGTCACGGCCTCCGCCACGTCGCCGTCCGTGGCCAGTTCGGGCAGCGCCATACGCTCCGTCAGCCGGCCCAGCACCTCCGGCTCCGGCACGCCCTCGCTGTGCGCCGTGAACTGGACGTACGCCTGGACCGGCGGCCCCCACATCCACCCGGGGAGCACGGTGTTGACCCTGATCCGGTACGGCCCGAGTTCGCGCGCCATCGAGTACATCGCCGAGGTGAGCGCCCCCTTGGAGGCCGCGTACGCAGCCTGCTCGACCTGCGACGGTGCGGCGATCGCCGACTGCGTACCGATGATGACGACCGAGCCGCCCCGCTCCTTCAGTGCGGGCAGGCAGGCCCGTGTCATCCGCAGCGTCCCCAGCAGGTTGACGTCGAGGACGCTCTGCCAGGTCGCGAAGTCCGCGCCCTCGACGCCCCCGAAATAGCTGTCCCACGCGGCGACATGGATGACAGCGTCGATGCGCCCGAAGCGCTCGACGGCGAGTGCGGCCAATGCCTCGCACTGCTCTTCGTGGGTGATGTCCGTGGCGAGATGGGCCGTGTGCCGGCCGTCCGGATCGATCTCGGCGGCGCACTTGACGAGGTTCGCCCCGGTGCGGGCACCGAGGACCGCATTGCCGCCGTCCCGTACGGCGGCCGCGGCGATCCGGTGCCCGAGCCCGGCACCGACGCCCGACACGACGACGGTCTTCCCCTGAAGCAGCATCGGCATTCGGTGCCCCCTTGCTCTGGCTATCCATCTGACGAGGCGTCAGAGTAAGTCCGCCCGGCGTTGGAAGGAAGGGATGGGCAAGCCATGGATGATGACGACACACGCAGTGAGGTGTACGCGGAACTGGCGGGCGTGGGGCCCTACGGGGTGCGGCCCGGACACGCTCTGATCACCATGGTCGAGCCGCACCTGGGCCACGAGTACGCGTACAACCGCTGGTACGAGGACGACCACTACATCGCCGGCGCGATGGCCATGCCCTGGATGTTCGCCGGGCGCCGCTGGGTCGCCACCCGCGACCTCCAGCTTCTGCGCTACCCGGAGAAGTCGGCCGTCGCGCAGCCCGTCACCGCGGGCTGCTACCTCTCCACGTACTGGGTGACGGAGGGGCGCTACGACGAGCACATGAAGTGGACCGTCGGCATCAACAAGCGGCTCAACCGCGACGGGCGCGTCCATCAGGACCGTACGCACGTCTTCACGGCCTTCCAGGACCACGAGGCGACCGTCTACCGCGACGGGTCCGCCGGGCCACGCGACTTCCACGCGCTCGACCATCCGTACAAGGGGCTGGTGCTGGAGGTCGTCGACGCCGAGAGCCCCGAGCGGCGGGCGGAGCTGCTGGAGTGGCTGCGGGGCACGCATCTGCCGGAGCGGCTGGCGGGGACCGGCTCCGGCTCCGGCTCGTCGGCCGCCATGGTCACCGTCTTCCGGCCGACGCCCCTGCCGGGTGACCGGATGAGTTACGTGAAGCAGGTCGAGGGGGTCGACACCCGGCTGACGCTGCTGTGGTTCCTGGAGGCCGACCCGCGCGAGGCGTGGGAGGAGTGGTTCGGCGGGCTGGACGGGGAGGTGGCCGCTTCGGGGCTGGGGCGGGTGGAACTGGTGGCGCCGTTCATCCCGACGGTGCCGGGCACGGACCGGTACGTGGACGAACTGCGCTGAGCGTATGTGGGCCGGGGTACGCCAGAGCCCCCTCGGCCAGGACGGCGGACCGGTCGAGAGGGCTATCTGCCGTAACTCGGGCTGCTCAGTGCGGACCCGTCAGCCGAGGTCGAAAGTCCCCTGGCCGACCCCGCCCACGAATGCGCTCCAGGAACCGGGAGCGAAGGTGATCGAAGGGCCCTCGGGCGCCTTCGAGTCCCGCACCGCGACGGCGTGTGTGACCGGGGACTTGACCTCTACGCATGCGCCATTGCCTCCGGAGTACGAGGACTTCGTCCAGGTGTCCGTAGCGCCCTGATGGATTGCCATGTTCGCTCCGATTTTGCTGGTCGTGGAGGGAGACGCCAACGTTTTGTGCTGGCGGGAGCGACGCTACTCGTGAACGTGTCGGCGTGAGGGGGGCGTTCACCCGACCGGATGGCATATTCCATTTAGCCTTCCGCTGCGGGGTGGCCACGGTGTACCGTTCCGGTTCCCTCGGCGGAAGCGCTGCTGTCAGAGCGCGTATTCCTTCGCGATGTCCGCGATGAACTGCCGCGACGCTTCGACATTCAGCGCCTGGGCGCGCAGATGCTCATACATCACGCTGTACTTCTGAACGTCGTTGGCCTTCTCCAGGTAGAGGTCGCTCGTGACGCCCTCGATGTAGACCACGCTGGAGTCGGCCGCGTCCGGGAACTCCAGGATCGCGTAATGGCCGCTGATGCCGGGATGCGCGCCCATGTCGAAGGGGAGTATCTGGACCGTCACATGGGGCAGCTGTGACTGCTCCACCAAGTGCTCCAGTTGCTCACGCATGAGCTGTTTGTCGCCGACGACGCGGCGCAGCGCGGCCTCGTCGATGACGGCCCACAGGCGCAGCGGCTGGTCGTCCGTGAGGATGCGTTCCTGTCGGCGCAGTCTGACGTTGACCCGTTTCTCCACGTCGGTCGCCGCCGTCTCGGGCAGCGCGCCGGTGATGAGCGCCTCGGCGTACTGCGGGGTCTGGAGGAGGCCGGGGACGATCTGGGGGTCGTACACGCGCAGCGAGGCGGCGTCGGTCTCCAGGCCGATGTAGACGCTGTACGGGATGTCGCCGAAGGCGTGCCACCAGCCCTGCTGGCGGGAGTCCTTGGCCATCTGCATCAGCGAGTCGACGATGCGGTGGTCCTCGACGTCGTACACACCGCACAGGTCGCGTACGTCGCGCTGGCTGATGGAGCGGCGGCCGTTCTCGAGGCGGCTGATCTTCGACTGCGAGACGAGCAGGCGCTCCGCCACCTCTTCGGCCGTCATGCCCTTGAGCTCGCGGAGCCGGCGGAGCTCCTGGCCGAGTCGGCGTCGCCTGACGGTTGGGTTGACGTTGGACGCCACGGGAACTGCACCTCCGGCTGAGTGCGTTGTGCCTATGTACTGCCAGCACGCTCTACTGCTCAGCAGACTGCCACCAATGGTCATGTCCGCGCTGGGAAATGGCCACACACGGTGCCGACGCAAGCGCGCGGGGTGGCGGTCCGGTCCTGTCCAGGGTGGCCTGGACGACCGTTCCACTACCCCGCGCGCTTCGGTGCGGCTCCCGAACCGGGTCTTGGGGACGTCGGTGCGGCGTTGGTCCTACGGGTGCTGCTCAGGTACTGCTCTTCGGGCTGCGGCCCGGCTCAGTGCGCCGCGAGGCGCGCCATGCCGTCGCGGCGTGACTGTGCTTGCGGTTGCGGTTGCGATTGCATCGGTACGGTCGACTGCGGTCGGCCACCCGGTGCGGGTCCTCGGCGCGGCTGTGCGGCCACACCGTTCTGAACGTCCATCACGGCGTGCGCCACGAGTCCGCCCATGGGGTCGTGCCTGATCAGATCCCGGAGGCGGGAGCGTGATGAGCGCCCCTCGTTGCCGGGGTAGAGGTGCTTGCCGAGCCCCACTGCGTGAGCGAGCGCGGCGAGCGCCGCGGTCCGCGGGTCCGGCGGTACGCCGGTGCGGATCGCACTGTCCAGCCGGGACCTGATTTCCCGGCAAATCACCGATTCCGTCGCTTGGTAGCGAGTCGTCGGCAGCACTCCGCACATCTGTCCCGCCACGGCATGCACCATGCCGCATCGTTCCAGATGCGAGAGATACGTCTGGCGGAGCCCCAGTCGGGGTCCGCCGATCCAGTGGACCGCCCGTACCGGGCTGCCGCGCCTGCGCAGCAGTTCCAGTGCGGAGTCCAATGTCGGATCTCCTGTCGGCCGTGCCATCACCACGGCGATACGATCCCCGTCTGGGGCTATCCGTCCTGCCAGAGCCAGCTCTACTAGCTGTGCCCCGGCCAGGCCGAGGTCGAGCGACTGCGGCTGCGCTGTGGTACCCGTTGCCGGGTCCAGAGCGAGCAGTAGAAGCTCCTCCGGAAGTGTTCTGCGGCTCCTGCCCATCCATGCCTCCCCGCGTGGATGAATGACAGGGTGACCCCTCTCACATTCATCTGTCGAGAGCGCCTGGGTGCTTCGTACGGGAACCGGCAGGTATGTCGTTCTCGTCTAGCGAGGAGGCCGGGGTCTCAGACAGGACACTGGTACATGGTTCGGACATCGGACCGCGGACAGCGGACGTATGCGCGGGCGCGTATGAAGGAGGCATCGGTGGCGGGCGAGTCCCCCGACAAGTCGGAGCAGCGGAAGTCGTCGGGGGAGAAGGCCCCGGGCGAACGCGATCCGCGGCTCGCCGTTTTCCGGGAGTCGGCCGAGAGGCCGGAGCCGGAGGACCGCGGCCGCGTGGATCAGCCGACGGCAGTCTTCAAGATGCCGCCCCCGGAGCAGTCTCCCCCGGCCTCGGAGACCCCTGAGACTCCTGAGACCCCCGAGACGCCCGAGCGCGATGCGCGCCTGCGGGCGGCGGTGGCGGCGTGGGTCGCCACATCGGACACGCCGGCCGACGAGCCCACCCCGGACACACCCACCGCTGACGCGGCCGACGCGGGCCGCGAGGCTGCGGCCGCCGAGGCGTCGCGCTCGGCCGCTACGGACGGCGACGAGCCGCTGGCGGGCAAGGCTGCGGCCACGCTGCCGGCTGACGCGGACGTGTCGGGTGCGGGTCGGGCGTCTGCGCCCCCCAAGGGCGAGGTCGCGGACGCTGACGCCTCCGGCGCGGGTCTGGCGGCCGGCGCCGGAGCGTCCGGTTCGGCTGCTGCTGACGGTGACGTGCCGTCGGTGGGCGAGGCCGGGTCCTCGGCGCGGGCCGACGTGGACGCGTCGGGTGCGGGTGGGGCGGCTGCTGCTGCCGGGACTGCGCCGCGGGCTGAGGTGGATGGCGGCGTTCCCGGTGTGCGTCGGGTGTCTGGTGCCGGGGCGTCGGGTTCGGGCGCTGCTGGCAGTGACGTGCCGTCGGTGGGCGAGGCTGGGGCCTCGGCGCGGGCTGACGTGGACGCGTCGGGTGCGGGCCGGGCGGCTGCGCCTGCCATGGACACGGCCGGCGGCGAGTCGTCGTCGGACGGTGCTGCTGCACGGTCGGCTGAGGTGGACGGTGGCGCCTCCGGCGCCGGCCGGGCAGCTGGGTCGCAGCCTGGCGCGGGCGGCTCGCGGGCGGGGCGGGCTGTTGCCGCCGAGGCGCAGGGCGGCACGCGTGAGTCGCGGGCGGCCGACGCGGATGCGAATGCGAATGCTTCGGGCGAGACCGGTCGTGCTCTCCGCGAAGGCGGTCGTGAAGACACTCCCGCGGCCGACCCTGGGCTGCCGGGTGCGGGACGTGCGGCTGCCGACGCCGGCCGAGACTCCGGTGCCGGCGGTGGGACGCGGGACGGCGGTGAAGAGTCGTCCGGTGGTGGTTCCGGCGCCGGGCGGGGGGTTGACCAGGCCACTGCTGTGTTCAAGGCTGTGCGGCCGCGGCAGGCCGTTGATCAGCCGACCACCGCGCTGAAGGCCCTCGGCAAGCCCGAGACCACCGAGTCCGCCGCCGAGCGCACCAGCAAGTTCGTTCCGCTGAAGCGGGACGACGTGCGGCCGCCGGCCGTGAGACCGAGCCCTGCCCCCGCTGCGCAGTCCGGGCCGACTCCCGTGTCCGCCCCCATGCCGGAGGCGGAACGCACTCGGCAGCAGCCGCTGCCGCCCAGGCCGCCGCTCGACCTGCTCGCCGAGCTGACGAACACCCCGCCGCCAGCCGAGACCCCGGTCAGGACCGCCGTTCGGCGGGTCAAGATCTGGACGCCGCTGGTGCTGCTGCTGGTGGTCGTCTTTGCGGTCGCACAGTTCCTGCGGCCGCTTCCGTCGCCGACCCTCGCGCTGACGGCGAAGCCGACGTACACCTTCGACGGTGACGCGCTCAACATGCCGTGGCCCGAGGGCGGCCAGTCGGCCGTCGAGGTGCAGGGTGTCGGCAGCATCGGTACGCACGGGGAGCAGAAGCCCTCGCCGATCGCGAGTGTCGCCAAGGCGATGACGGCGTACGTGATCCTCAAGGAGCACCCGCTCAAGGGCGACGAGACGGGCCCGAAGATCACGGTCGACGAACAGGCAGAGCGGGAGTCCAAGGCTTCCGACGAGTCGACCGCCGCGATCAGGGAGGGGCAGCAGTTCACCGAGCGGCAGATGCTCCAGCTGCTGATGATCCCGTCGGGCAACAACGCGGCGCGGCTGCTGGCCCGCTGGGGAGCCAAGTCCCAGGACGAGTTCGTCACGAAGATGAACGACGCCGCCAAGGACCTCGGCATGAAGAACACGACGTACACCGACCCGAGCGGTCTCGACGCCTCCACGGTGAGCACCGCGGCCGACCAGCTCAAGCTGGCCAAGGCGGTCATGGAGAACGACGTGTTCCGCGAGATCGTCAACATGCCCGAGGCGGTGATCCCGGGTATCGACGGCAAGATCTACAACAACAACAACATCCTGCTGCAGCCCGGCGTGAGCGGCATCAAGACCGGCTCCTCCACCCCCGCCGGCGGCAACCTGCTGTGGACCGCCGACACCGTCATCGACGGCAAGGAGCGCCGGATCGTCGGCGCGGTGATGGGCCAGCAGGACGCCACCACGCCCGACTCCAAGCTGCAGCTCGCGATCGCCCGGAGCCTCAAGCTGATCCAGGCCGCGCAGCGGGACGTCACGTCGGCGACCGTCGTGAAGAAGGGCCAAGTCGTCGGTTACGTCGACGACGGCCTCGGCGGTCAGACGCCGGTCGTGGCGACGAAGGACCTGAAGGCGGTCGGCTGGCCGGGCCTGAAGGTGGAGCTGGCGATCTCCGACGCGGGCAAGCCGCTGCCGCACGCAGCGAAGGCGGGCGACGAGGTCGGTCAGGTGACCGTCGGCTCTGGACCGGGGCAGGTCAAGGCGCCGGTCGCGCTCCAGAAGGACCTGGTCGAGCCGGGATTCGGCGACAAGCTGACCCGCATCGGCTGACGTTGGGCCGATGAGCGGAGTGCTGCCGCCGGACGCGGGAACCGGCGGCAGCACCACGGGCGCCGCGTGTTAGCGTCCGGGCAACTTGGGACGCGGGGACGGCGTCCTTATGCATGTCGGGGGGTTGTTGGTACCCGGGGAGAACGGGGAGAGCCGTAATGACCACCGCTGAGCCCACGCGCGCCGAGGGCGGGGACCGTAACCGGGACGAGGGCGGGCGTAACCCGGGCGGCACACGGGGTGGCCAACAGGGCGGTATACGGCTGAGTCCGGAGGCGGACGATCCCCAGTGGCCCGAACGGCCCGAGCCGGCAGCGCGCGTGCGCGTGTCCGCGCCGACGCCCCCCGTGGCCCCGGACGACGACCGCCCGCGCCGCTTCCTCCGGCACCCCGTCACGATCGCGACGGCCGCCGCAGCGGTGCTGCACATCGTCTGGTTCTTCTGTTTCGCGAACAGCGGCGGCGACCTCGCGGCGCAGGACGCCTGGGCCGAGTTCGTCGGCCGCCACCCCGACTCGGCGTACAACCTCGCCTGGTACGGCGGGATGCACCCGGTGTCGTACAGCGTCGTCTCGCCGTATCTGATGTCCGTCCTCGGTGTCCGTACGACGATGATGATCGTCGGCACCGTGTCGGCCACCCTGACCGCGCTGATCCTGGTCCGCGTCAAGGCGGTCCGCAATCCCCTGTGGTGTTCGCTCGCCGGGGTCTTCGCCTTCCTCTGCAACGCCCTCTCCGGGCGCGTCACCTTCGGCCTCGGCATGATGTTCGCGCTCGGCGCGGTGGCCGCGGTGTTCTGCTGGCCGCGCCGCTGGGCCGCCAACCGGTGGGCGAAGGCGGCCGTCGCCGCGCCGCTGGCCGGGCTCGCCACGGCGAGCAGCCCGGTCGCGGGTCTGTTCCTCGGCGTCGTCGCGGCCGCGCTGTTCCTCAACAAGCGCCGCCCCGGGGCGTACGCGCTGGGCGTGGCGCCGGTCGTCGTCGTCGCCCTGTCCTCCTGGCTGTTCCCGTTCTCCGGTACGCAGCCGATGTCGCTGGCGACGGCTTCGCTGCCGTGCCTGTTCGGCGTCCTGGTGCTCGTGCTCGTCCCGAGCGACTGGAAGACGGTCCGCGCGGCAGCCGCCGTCTACTCCGTCGGGGTGCTGCTGACCTGGCTGATCGACTCTCAGATCGGCAGCAACGTCTCACGGCTGGCGATGGTGTTCGCGGGTGTCGTGCTGCTGGCGGCGCTGCCGTTCGTCGCGCCGCGGACGCTCAAGTGGTACGCCGTCGTGGTGGCCTCCGTCGGCTTCGTCGTCTGGGTCGGCATCAAGACCGTCGACGACGTCATACGCACCGCCCCGACGGCGTCCTGGGCGCGTGAGCTGGCGCCGCTGGTCAACCAGTTGCAGGAGGTCGGCGCGGAGAAGGGCCGGGTCGAGGTGGTCCCGGCCAGCAGCCACCGGGAGGCGTCGGCGCTCGCTCCGTACGTCAATCTGGCGCGCGGCTGGAACCGGCAGGCCGACATGGAGCGCAACCCGCTCTTCTACGACGACACGCTGCACAGCGACACGTACCGGGAGTGGCTGGACCGCTGGGCCGTGCACTACGTCGTGCTGCCCAAGGGCGCCCCGGACTCGGCCGGCGGCGCGATCGAGGAAGCGGATCTCGTACGCGCGGGCCAGCCGTACCTCAAGCCGGTCTGGAGCGACGCCAACTGGCAGCTCTTCCGCGTCGACGACCCGACGCCGCTGGCCGACCCGCCCGCGACGGTGGACCGCGCGGGCGCGGGTGAGCTGACGATCCGGGTGCGGAGCGCGGGCCGGGTGCTGATCCGTATCCCGTACTCGCCGTGGCTGGGCCTGGTCGACGCCGAGGGGGAGCGCGTCGAACCGCCGAGCGAGACACCGGAGTCGAAGCTGCGGGGCGACGCGACGGACCGGACGTTCACCAACCCGAACGGCTGCCTGATGAAGGCGGAGGAGGACGCGGCGGGAGACGAGTGGACACAACTGCTCGCGCCCGCCCCCGGGGTGTACCGGCTGGCCGCGCCGTACGGGCTGACCCGGGGCACGGCCTGCCCGGAAGAGCTGCGCTGACCGCCCGGGGCGTCTCCGCCCCGGACCCGCCCGTACGCCGTGCGCCTACACCCGCTTCGCGCTGCGCAGCGTGCTCGCGTAGTAGCCGTTGCCGTCCAGGCGTGACGTGCCGCCCTTGTCGCCGATCGTCGGCCCGTTGATCTCTTCGCGGCTCGACACGAAGATCTTGTGGCCGTCGGTGTCATGGCCCATGAAGATGCCGACGTGGTCCATCCGGTCCTTGGTGCGCGCGTCGAGCTTGAAGAAGACCAGGTCGCCCGGCTGTAGTACGTCGATGGACTTCGGCCGCGACTCCGGGCCGACCCCCTCCAGCTTGATGACGTCGGTGCCGAGCTTCGAGCGGGCCATGCCGTTGGCGGTGCGCGGCAGGCCGTCGCCCAGCTTGTCGGTGGCCATCAGCGGGAACCGGCCCCGGTAGCCGAAGACCGTACGGATGAAGCCGGAGCAGTCCATGGAACGGGCGCGCATCGCTTCGGGCTGCATCGTGGTGCCGTCGCGGAAGGTGTACGGGATGCCGAGGTAGTCGTAGAAGTCGGACTCCTCCAGGCGGTAGTCGTTGCCCGGCGTGCCTTCGGGGTTGATGGGGCCGAAGTTGGCGTCGCCCGCGTACGAGATGCCCTCGGAGTCCTTCTTCACGGGGGCCTGGTCGACGTACTGGAAGGCGATCGCGAAGAGGTCGTCCTCCTTGCTGCCGAAGAACTCCTTGAACCAGTCCTTGAACCACTGCTCCTTCTCGGCGCCCTTGTGCCACGGCTCCGGCATCAGCCGCACCCAGTTCTCGGTGACGACCCGGGTCTTGGTGCTCGTGGGTTCGGTGAAGGAGCGGCTGGGGCCGGTGAGGGTGGCGGTGCGTGCGTCGTCGGTGAAGGTGGCCAGGATCGCACCGCCCTCGCCGCGCAGGAGGGTACGGGCCGGGCTCTTCAGCCGTTCCCAGGTCTGCTTGCCCGAAGCCAGGCCCGAGCCCGAGGACTTGAGGGCGGGCGTGTCGGTGACCGCCTGGACGGCGGGGGCCTTCGCCTGCTCCTCCTTGCGGAGTTCCACCGTGAGGTACGCGCTGCCGGCGAGCAGGGCGAGCACGGTGGCGGCGTGCAGCGCCTGGCGGGGGCCGCGCTTGGTCTTGGCACTCATGAGGTCAGCTCCGTTCGGACGGGTGGCGGTCAGACGGTCGGCAGCGCGCCGAGGAGAATTCCGGCGGTGAGGACGACGTACGCCATGAGCGTCACCGAGCCGGTGGCGAGCAGGGTCGCGCCCTTGGGCTGGCGGACGAGCTGATAGGCGATCAGGCCGGGGACGATGAAGCCGAGCGTCTGATTCGTGTACATCAGCGGGAATTCCATCGACAGGACGATCATCAGGGTCGCCTGGAAGAGGACACCGGTGAGGACCACGGCGGAGAACAGCCGCTTGCCGTAGAGGATCACCACGCGCTGGACGGCGAGGGTGGCGACGTACGTCAGGACGGTGACGCCGACGACCATGGCCGCGCGCTGGAGGTCCTCGACGAGGGTCAGGGCCAGCCAGCCCGGGGTGATCATTCCGCCGGGCGACAGATTGGTGGTCAGGTAGCAGACCAGCGAGAACATCAGGCCCAGCGCGATGCCGATCGCGGCGATCTCAGGCGTGAGTACGGACGGGATCAACGGGGTTCTCCTGGGTTCTGCTGCTGGACCTGGTCCACCGGCCGGGCGGGCTCGAACATGCCGCGCTGGGGCCGTGGTGCGGTGGGGGGTGCGGGGGGTGCGAGGTCTGCCGGGTGACCGGACGTGTCGGCGTCACCGGTGCGCCGCCGCCGCGGTACGGACGGCAGGGGGGCGGGGTGCTGGGGTGCGGGCTCCTGGGCTGCCGGACGCTGTCGTACGGGCTGCGGAGGCGCGGACTGGTACAGGGCGGCCGACTGGTGCGGCTGCGGCTCGTACGGCTGCGGCTCGTACGACTGTGGCTCGTACGGCTGGGGCTCGGGCTCGTACGAGTCGTACGGCTGCTGCTCCGCCCGGTACGGGGCGGGCTGCTGCTGGTAGCGCGCCTCGTACGCCTCCGAGTACGGCTGGTACGGGTCGATGTACGGCTTGTACTGCTGGAGGGCCAGCGTCTCGTCGTCCCGGGCGGCGGGCCGCGCCGACTGTGCGGGGAGATGTGCCGTGGGCCCTTGCGCGTCGGCGCGCGTACCGGAGGCGGCCACACCGGTGGCAGACCCGCCGGCCGGAACATCGTCCGCCGTCTCGTCCGCCGGCAGTTCCGCGAGGTGCTCCAGCAGCACCTCGCCCTGTCCGTGGATGTTGCCGATGGCGACCAGCGACGAGTCCGGGCCGAGCTCCCCGAGCAGCAGGCCCATGAAGTCGTCGGCCGCCCGGCGGTCACCGCCGAGGTCCACCGCGCGGTCCCGCCACTCGGCGGGGATCGCGTCGATGGCGCTCTTCGCCGGGTGGCCGATGACGAACACCTTCTCCGGCTGGAGGTCCGGGATGATCGCGCCCATCTGGCCGTTGCGCTCCACGCGGTCCGGCCGGCAGTTGATGACGACGTGCAGCGGCCGGCTGATGGCGTCGAGGTCCAGCAGCTGGTTGATGTTCATCAGCGTCGACTCGGGGTCGTTCGCCGCGAAGACGTTCGCGAACCGCAGCCGCTTGCCGTCGGGGGTGGCGTACCGCTCGACCGAAAGCACACCCGGGTCCGGCGGCGCGTCGTACATCCCCTTGAGCGCCGTCCCGCGCTCCACACCCAGCAGGTCGGCGACGGTCAGCGCGATCGCCACGTTCTCCTTGAAGGTGAACCAGCTGAAGCCGCGCAGCTCCTCGTCGGTGACGATCTCCGGATCGGCGTAGATCAGCTTGCAGTCACGCGCGTCCGCCTCCTCCTGGAGGATGTGGAAGCGGTCCTGCTCCGCCGTGACGCAGATGCCGCCGTGCGGCATGGAGCGCGACAGGGAGCGCGCCACGTCGTCGAGGGTCGGGCCCATCTCGGCCAGGTGGTCCTCACGGACGTTGCACAGCACGCCGATGGTGGACCGGATCAGCTTGGACTGGTTGATCTCCTGGAGGGCGGGCATGACGGCCATGCACTCGATGACCAGAGCGTCCGGGTTGTACGACGCGGCGCGCCGCACGATGCCGATCTGCTCCACCACGTTGGCGATGCCGAACTTGCGGTAGACGGGCTCCTCGGTGGCGTCCGGGTGGATGAACCGGGCCGCCGTGCCGGTGGTCTTGGCGACGGTGACGAGGTCACCGCCGCGCAGCGCACCCGCGCACAGCCGGGTGATGGAGCTCTTGCCGCGGATGCCGTTGACCAGCACGCGGGTGGGGATCCGCTCCAGGTTGATGAAGTGGCGGCGCTGTTCGACGACGCCGGCCGCCAGCAGAACAGCGCAGCACACCATCAGAACGGTGTAGAGGAAGAGCACGCCGATCAGTTCCTTCCGGCGGAGATGGTCGTGGAGGGCGCACCGTCCCGCTTGCGCTGTTCCTGGAGCTGCTGGCGCAGGAGTTCCAGGCTGCGGACGACCGCGCCCACCTCGTCGTGGTGGCGCGGGTAGAGAACGGTGCGGCGGTCCCCGTCGGCGAGTGCTTCGGACTGCCGCGCGAGCTCGCGCAGCGGACGTACGACGACGATGTGCAGCCAGCCCAGGCAGGCGGCGGCCGCGGTGATACCGAGCAGCCCGGCCAGGACCGTGCGGTTCTGGAGGTTGTACTCGGGGATGGCAAGGCCGGAGGCGGGCTGCCAGCTGACGACGGTCCAGCCGAGCGACTTGGCGGCGCCGCCGCCGACGAACGGCGCGGCCGCGGCGAGCTGTACGCCGTCGCCGTCGCCGTCCCGGTAGAGGACACCGCTGGCGCGGGCGCTCATGCCGACCTTCTGGTTGGTGCCCGCGACGAAGGATTCGAGCCGCTCGTCGGGAAGCTCTTCGAAGGCCCGGTAGCCGGTGTTGCCGCCGATGATCTGCCACTTGGCGTCGACGACCCGGACCTGGCCGAGTCCTGGCCGCTTGAGCAGCGAGTTGATGAAGTCGATACGGAACTCGCCGACCACGCGCGCTCCGTCACGGCCCGGGATCTCGGCCTGCCCGGCGACGACCGGCTGCTTGCCGGAGTCGTTGAGGAGGCTGAGCTGCTGTTCGGTGGTGGAGAGTTTGGCGGACTCCTGCTGCGGCTCTCCGCCGGCGCTGGTGATGACCTTGCCGTCGGCGGAAAGGACGTACAGCGACTCGTAGCGAAGATGTTCGGCGCGGGTGCGCTCCAGGACCTTCTTCATGTCGTCGGGCGAGGTGCGGTCACCGATGAGGGAGGCGACCGACACGAGGTCGGCGTGGCCCTCGTTGAGCGCGCGCCGGACCCGGTCGGTCAGGGTCTCGGTGCGTTCGCGCTGGTCATTGACCATCTGTTCGGGTACGACGACGGTGGAGTCGGCGCGGTTGAGCAGTAGCAGCATCGGGGCGGACCAGGCGAGCAGCAGCACCGCGCAGACGGCTATGAGCCCGCGGCTGCCGAACCGGCCGCGCCTGCCGGGGCCTTCGGTGGCGGTGCTGTCCACCGGTGCGCCGATGAGCTGGCGGCGTACCCGCTCCAGGGCGTGTCCGATCCGGGCGGCCTCGCCGTGCGACGGCGTGTTCACCGGCCGGGTCAGGTCGCCGCGGGTCAGGCGCCTGCTCTCCAGGAAGAGCCGGATCAGGGGGCGTTGGACCGTACCGAGGAGAAGCGCCACGGCCAGTGCCCCGATGACGAGGAGGGAGCCGGCGGCGAGCAGGCCGAACAGCGGTCCGGCGGAACGGGTGGGGTCCTCGGCCACCTCGACCATGGCGACCACGGTGAGGCCGAGGCTGGTGGCGACGGTGCTCTCACCGGCCTCGGGGCCGGCGAGCGTCGCGTAGCCGGCGACGGCGCGGTCGCCCTGGGACTCGGTGCCGTACAGGCTGCCGCTGACGCCGAGGAATCCGCCGGAGCCGGGTTCCTTGGACTTGAGGGGGTGCTGCATCGCCTTGATGGCGGCGGTCTTCGCGAAGGCCTTGAGCTCCTTCTCGGACCGTTTCACGACACCGCGCTGGAACTCGCTCTGGGCCTGCTCGGGCTCCTCGATGCCGTCGCTGCTGAGGATGCGACCCTCGCTGTCGACGACGGCGATCGCGCGGAACTGGCCGAGCGCGATGCCGGGGAAGCGGAGGCTGTTGGACGCGATCAGCAGCTGCTGGGGGCGTCCCTCCCAGGACAGCAGGGCGAAGGAGAGCAGTCGGGTCTCGCCGTTCTGCAGCCGCACCATGCGGGGGCTGAGGCCGTTCTCCTCGCGGAGTTTGGTGGTGTCGACCGCGGTGACCGGGACGTTCTCGCCGCGGGCGGCGAGCAGCTTGCCGGACTTGATCTCCAGTACGGCCGTGCCCGTCCACTTCTGGTAGACGCTGCCGATCTTGTCGAGTACGGCGTCGGGCGAGACCGGGTCCGAGGCGTTGAAGAGGCCGGCGGTCCGGTTGAGGTCGGTGACGCTCTCGTCGATGGAGGCGCGCAGCGCGACCGCGCCGTCCTCGGCGAAGTGCTTCTGAGACGTCAGCACGGCCTTGGGTACGAGGTCCTGGTCGGCTTTGCCGAGGCCCAGGGCGGTGATCCCCGCCAAGGTGAGCAGCAGGGCCGAGAGGGCCGCGATGGGCGGGCGGATGCCACCCAGGAGCGACATGTCGGCGCGGCGACGGACCTTGTGCCGCCGCGTCGCGGGCGAAGCGGCCATGAGTGTTCACCTTCAGTTTCTGGGCAACAGCGGGTAAGGGCGTGCGGTGGGTCTGGCTCTGGGGCTGGGTCTGCTGGGCGTGACGCGGTGTCGGTCGGGACGCCGCACAGGCCACCGGAGCGTCATGACTCGCGAGGGCCCACGAATGGTTGTACGAAAGCCGCCCGGTGTGACGCGCGTTACGTCTGTGTTTCGTCAGCCCGGCAGGTCCTGGAGTGGCCTCAGGCCGTCCTTCGAGGCTCCCCGGTTGAGCATGGTTCCCTGGGTGCGCTCGAACGCGAGCCGGTAGCGGGCCCGCTCCTCGTCCGACAGGTCCTTGTCGTCGCGCAGCGCCTCGGCGACGTTCAGGAGGCGGTGGTCCTTCACCCCGGGTGTCTCCCCGGCGCCGTCCGGGTCCGTGCCCGCGTCGCCTGCCCCGGCTGCTTCGGCCGCCTCGCCCGGGTCCGGCGGAATGGTGACGAGCGTCGGCACGTAGCGCGCCTGCACGTCCCAGTCGCCGTCCTTCTTCCGGAACTCGAACCAGCCGATGATGCCTTCCTCGGTGAGACCGGTGGGCACGTCGTGGCGGGCCAGCTGGTTGCCGAGGCCGTACGCGACCCAGGTGCCGTCGATCTTCTCCATCGGCTGCACCACATGCGCGTGGTGGCCGATCACCAGGTCGATGCCGGTCTCCTCGGCGAGCCTGCGGGCCAGCTTGAGCTGCGGGGTGCCCGGCTCCGGGTGGTGCTCACGGCCCCAGTGGATGCTCAGGATCACCACCTCGGCTCCGGCTGTACGGGCGGCCTTCTCCGCGGCCGCGATGTCGTCGAAGGAGGTCTTGTTGGCGAGCCACGGCTTGTCCGCGGGTACTTCGCGGCCGTTGAAGCCCAGGGTGTACGAGAGCTGCGCGACCTTGACGCCCTTGACGTCGAGGATCAGCGGCTTCTCGCTCTCCGCGCGGGTGCGGGCCGAACCGGTGTGCTTGAGTCCGGCCGAGTCGAGGGCGTCCAGCGTGCGCCGCACTCCGGCGGGGCCGTGGTCGAGGACGTGGTTCGAGGCGGTCGAGCAGGTGTCGTAACCGACGTTCTTGATCGCGGTGGTGATCTGCGGCGGAATGAGGAAGTCCGGGAAGCTCTGGAACGGCCCTTCCGGCTTGCCCACGACCGGTTCGAAGTGGCAGATCCCCAGGTCGGCCTTGCTGATGACGGGCTTGATGCCGGCCATCGTCCGGTCGAAGTCGATGCCCGTCCCGGCTGCGTTCTTGGCGTCCCTGGCGTCCTTGCGTGCCTGGTCCGTCAGCTGCGGGTGGATCAGGATGTCGCCCGCCGCGGCGACGGTGAACGCCGGAGGGCCGCTCGCCTCGGCGGCGTCGTCCGTGTCCAGGAGTCCGCAACCTGCCGCTGTGGCCGCCAGAAGGGCAAGGGCGACAGCGCGGGGTATGCCGGGCAAGTGGGGATGTCTCATCACGATGGTATTTTCGCCGCCCTATGACACGGATCCCGACCATGAAGCTAACGATTCTGGTAACTCTGCTGGTCACGGTGGTGGCTGTGGCGGTTGTCACCATGAACACTTCCTCACAAAAGGGTGATTCAGGCGTAAGCGACAACACACCCGATCCACGCCGCAATGGGATCGATCTGGACCGCCGGATCAACACGTTCGCCACCGAGATCGTCGCGGACTCCGGGTACCGCCCACCCAGCCGCGTGGAGCGCCGCACCGTCGCCGAGGGCGTCGGGCTCCTGGTCGACGGCCGGCGCGCGGAGGCGGGCCGGAAGCTCGCCGAAGTCGATTTCGGGGTCCGTACGCTCACGGACAGGGCCACCGGCCGGCGGTACGCCGAGGTGGCCGACGCGGCTGGGGAGGCCAATCGGGGCTGGGGCCGGGTGTACGTCGGGCTCGGGGCCCCCGTCCGCTGGTCGGTGCAGGTTCCGCACCCCGTGGCCGACGCCGACAGTGAACGGCTCGGGTCCGGCGTACTGACCGGGCAGCCCGGGGGCGTACTGGTGGTCGCGGGTGCGCACCGGAGAGCGGGCCGGGGTGACGCGGCCGATGTCGCACACCGGCGCGACACGGTCTTCCACGCCGTGTGCGACGAGCTCGCGGAGCGCCGGCTGCCGGGTGTGCAGCTGCACGGCTTCGCGGACAGCACCGAACCGGACTACGACGTGATCGTGTCCACGGGCAGGGACCGGAGCGCCGAAGCGCGCGAGAGCGGCCGCCGGCTGGCGCGGGCGCTGGGCGGCCGGGACTTCGAGGTGTGCCGGGCGTGGGCGCGCAAGTGCGTGCTCGAAGGCCGCGAGAACAAACAGGGCCGGGCCGCGGCCGAACTCGACGTACCGTTCCTGCACGTCGAGTTCAGCCACTCGGTACGCTCCGACGCGGAGCGGGCCGGGCAGGCGGTGGCGGCGGTGCGCAGCGCGGTGGCGGGCTGGATGTAGCCGCAACGCGGCAAGTTCAGCCCCTCCGGCGTTTGAGGAGCGGGGTCTGGGGCGGAGCCCCAGGAGGGCCCGCCGCAGGCGCCTCGCCCTACTGCCCCCCGCCCGGTGGCGCCGCGCACACCGACGGGACCCGGGGCGTGCCCAGTTCGCGGTGGCGTGCCGTCTCGTCGTCGAGCTGCCGCAGCAGGCCCGTCAGGAGCTCCGCGTCCTCCGGCGCCGCCAGGAACTCCAGCACCGCCCGGTAGAACGCGCCCCGTACCCCCGCCGGCATCACGTCCGACGCGTCCGCGCACAGCCGCTCCGCCCCCGTCAGCGTCTCGTTCACCGCCCGGTTCGCCCAGGCGTCGCCGTACGAGCCGACGGAGACCGGGAAGAACGGCCGGTTGCTTTCCGGCACCGCCCGCGCCCAGGTGGCCCGCGCCTCGTCGCCGGTGAGGAAGGTGATGAGGGACCGTGCGCCCCCGGTGTCCCGGAACATCGCCGCCATGTCACCCGCCACCTCGTACGCGCCCCGGTTGTTGTCGAGCTCCGCGACGGCCTCCGTGGTCGGGGCGTACGCGACGTCCTTGCCGTACAGCCGCCGGACGAAACTGCCCTGGTGCTCGCGCCCGCACCCGTCACCGGTCCGCTTCAGCAGGCCTTTGCCGTCGTTGCCCTCGAAGTCGCTGCGCAGAGCGGCGTCGGCCCGCGACCCGATCAGCCGGCCCCACGTCTTCCACGCTTCGCGCACTTCCTTGCTGCCCCAGGCCAGTTCGCCGGTCGCCCACTGTTCGTACACCGCCGGGCCCGATTTCTGGAGCAGGATGTCCTCGATCCAGTCGCTGCCCGGCCACCCCGTCGTCGCGCCGGAGCCCATGCCGATGCACCAGTTGCCCCGTTGGGCAGGGCGGCCCGGGTAGTGCCAGACGACGCTCTTGAGATCGACCTTTATGGGCGTCCAATACGTGTTCTTGCGGCCCCGGATGGTGAGTTCGGGAGCCCACGGTTCCGGGGAACGCTCGCGGACGTTCTCGGGAAGCGGTACGAGCACACCCTTGTGCGCGTATTCGGTGAGCTCGCCGAGGCTGTTCAGTACGGCGATGTCGGGCGGCGATCCGGCCTGCATCTGCGCGAGGAGCGTCTCGCGCAACGACGTCGTGCCCTGGTAGTCGACCTCGATCCCGTACTTCCCCGTGAACTGCTCCAGCACCGTCTCGAAGCTCTCCGCCTCGTCGCCGGTCCAGGGACCGAGCACGCTCACGGTGGGGGGCGGCTCCTTGGTGCAGGCGGCTGACGTCAGGGCGAGCCCGGCGAAGAGGCAGAGGGCGAGCAGCAGCCGAAGGGAGCGGGTCATCGGTGGCCCCCCGTGCGGCGCCGGGGCACGGCGTACTCGACCAGCAGCGACTGGAGCGTCCACAGGATGACTCCCGCCATCAGCGCGGTCCCGAGCGGAATGAACACCGTGCCCCGGGACCAGGCCTCGGTGTTCCCCTCCCGTAGGGCCTTGTCCATGCGGGCCTCGGCGTCGGTGATGGCGGTGGCCTCCACCGGTCTGCCGGAAGGGCCGGCCGGTGTCAGCCCGTCGGCCGCGTGCTGTACGAGCGTCTGGCTCGCGTGTGCCTGCCACGTCCCGAACGCGAGCACCGGAACGGCCGCCAGCAGCAGCGTCACCGCCGCCAGCGGAATGCTCAGCCGCAGCCGCACGCGCTGCCGCAGGAACACCTGGGTGCCCACCAGCCGTACGCCGAGCAGCGCACACGCCGTGACCGCCACCGGCCAGGCCAGCAGCGGCGCGGCTCCCCAGTCCTCCTGGCGGTCCAGCGCCGCGCCCTGCCGGGCCTGGAGCGCGGTGATCCGGTCGAGGATGCCGGACGTGCGGGCGTACATCATCCGCTCCGCGTACGAGAGGTTGGCGTGGCTCAGCTTCGGCTGCTTCGACTGGGTCCACGCTCCGTCGATGCGCAGGGCGTAGCTGTCGACGAGCCCGGACGCGATGCGCAGGGTCTGCTGGTCCTCGCGGTTCAGGGCGCCTGACGCGGCGGCCCGGGCGAGGCTGCTCTTCGCCTCGGCGACCTGGGTCCGGTACTCCTCGCCGCGCGCCAGGATGTCCGGCCACTTGTGGTTGCGGGCCCGGTAGTCCAGGTGCTCGCGTGCGGTGATGTGGGCCTCCTGGAGGGAGGTGTTGGCCCTGGCCAGTTCGACGACGGCCGGGCCGGAGCGGTCGCGGATCGACACGGAGTCGCGGTGGACTTCGTCGTACGCGCCGAAGAGCGCCGCGCCGCCGACGGCGGTCAGCGCGAGCAGCCACGCGAGCTGGCGGCGCAGGTAGCCGACGGTGCTGACGCCGTCGGCTCCGGTGGCTGAACGCCAGAACCGGCGTGGCAGGTACGTCGTCATCGGCACTCGGGTTCCTGAGGCTTCCGCTGGGTGCGCTGCGGCGGCAGCATCGTGCTGTGGGCGCGCAGCACCATCGCCGAGTTGATGTCGAGCGGCCGGATGTCCGGGCGTATCTCCACCTCGCCGGCCGCCGCGTCGATGATCCGTACGACGTCGCCGAGGCGTTGCAGCATGGGCTCGTTGCCCATCGCGTGGGCGCGGCGCACGGCTTCGCCCCAGGCCGCGCGGGCCCGGACCGGGTCGCCGGCGCGCTGGGCGGCGCGGCCCTCTTCGAGGCCGCGGACGAGGGCGTCGTGATGGGCGTAGTGCGCCACCTTGGGGTCGTACGTGCTGTAGAGGTCACGATGGCGCGTCCAGCGGACCAGGAGCGGGCGCGCGGGCGGCAGTTGTGGCGCGATGCCTTCGTCGTCCCGCGCCTCCCGGACCACCTTCAGGTCGGCCAGCCACAGCGCCCGGTCGACGGGATCCTGTGGCGTACGGGAAGCGGCGACGCACACCAGGTACTCGCGGGTCTCGTCGCCCCACGGCGGCGTACGGAATTCCAGGCACCGGTCGCTGATCGTCACCCGGTCCGCGAGCAGGTCGCGGCGGGTGGGGTGGACCTGCTGGACGGTCAGCGGGGCGCTGCCGGGGCGGTGGGTGAGGCGCAGGCGCAGGCCGGTGAGGTGCCGGCCGGCCGATTCGGCGGTGACGGCGCGGAACTCGCCGGGCAGCGCGTCGAGGTCGCGTACGGCGTCGGCCTTGCCGTCGAGGCCGCCGGCGACCAGCTGGAGCTCGTCGGGGTCCCAGTCCTCGCCGATGCCCAGCGCGTCACAGGTGAACAAGCCCTGGCAGGCCGCGACTTCGGCCGCGAGGGCGGCGTGCTCCTCGTGTTCGTTACGTCCGTCGCTGAGCAGCAGCGCGTGCCGGACGGCGGCGGTGGGGCGTGGCCCGAACAGCTCGCGGGCGAGGGCGAGCCAGCTGCCGATGGCCGTGCCGCCACTCGGTGCGAGGCGGGCGATGGCCTCCTCGGCCTCCTTGCGGGTGGTGGCGTCGGCGCGTACCGGAGTCGTCGCCGACGGGCCGGAGCCCGTGGGGTAGACCAGCTCCGCGGTGTGGCGTCCGGCGACGATCGCGAAGTGCGTGCCGTCGGGCAGTGCGCGTACCGCTTCCGTCGCCGCGTCCTGGGCGGCCCACAGCTTCTCGCGCGGGTAGCCCATGGAGGCGGAGCAGTCGAGGAGCAGCACCTCGGCCCGGGAGGGGGGTGCCGGCGCCGCCGCCCCTTCCCGGGCCGCTGCCAGGTCCACCGTCACGGTCACCACGGCGCACATCCGCGTCCCGCCCTCGCCGCCGCGCTCCACCGAGACGTACGGCTGCTGGCTCACTTCGAGGGAGACGGCTCCCGTGCTCCCGGTGAGGGCGCCTGCGCCTGCGCCTGCGCCTGCGCCTGCGCCTTCCATGTCTTTCGTATCCGGCGCATCTTCTGTGCGGTCCTGAGCCATGTGTGCTCCTTGTGTGTCCAGCGCAGTGGCCGAATCCCGTTCGCCAGGTCGAGCAGCGCGTGTGCCCGCACGTCACCGGCCTGCTGGGAGAGGCCCCGGTACGCCTCCTCCAGGCGTCTGCGCAGCCTGTTCTCGGTGAGGTCCTCGTCCTGGACGCGCTCGCGCAGTTCCGCCAGCCGCCGCGCCCCGCCACCGCTGTCCAGGCCGCCGGGCGCCCCGCAGACCCAGTCCAGGACGACCTCCCTGATGTGTGTCTCCAGCCGCAGCACCGCGTGCCGGTCCGTCAGCCCCTCCTCCTCCTGCAACTGCGTGACCCGGGCGAGCGCGGTGACGATGGACTCCAGGGGCGGCGGCGCGCCGTCCGGGGGCCGCCGGCCCGCCAGGATGCGTACGATCGCGGTCCGCGCGGCGGTGCGGTGCCGCGAGTCCTTGGGTACGTGCTCCAGGATGTCCAGCGCCTTTTCGCGCTCCTCTCGCGCGAGATGGATGCGGGCGAGCCCGAAGGCCGCGCTGCCCAGGGAGTGGTTACGGAGCCACACCGCCTCGTAGTAGTCCCTGGCGCGGCCCGGTTCGCCGAGCCGTTCGTGGCAGTAGCCGAGGGCGAGCTTCGGGGCGTACTCGCCGGGGAGCGAGTCGTAGACGAGGTCGAACTCCTCGCGGGCCTCGGCGATGCGGTCGTGGTCGAGGTGCAGCAGCCCGGTGTGCCAGCGCAGGCGCCAGTCGTGCGGGGCCATGGCACCGACGAGGCGGGTGGCGAGGTCGAGTTCGTCGCGCGCCCGCTCGTGGTGATGGATGCGCCAGTGGCTGCGGCGGGCGAATTCGCGGCGGGCCAGGCCCAGGTGCAGGCGGCAGCGCAGGAGGTGCAGTTCCGGGGACGGTGTCCAGTCCGCGAGCAGTTGCAGCAGGCCGGGTGCGTCGTACGAGATGCGGGCGAGGGAGGCCGCGTGCGGGTCGTCGGGGTCTGCCTTGGGTACGGGCAGGCCCGCCGCGACCTCGTCGGGGGAGGGGCGTGCGGCGATCAGGGGGAGGCGGTGCGTGCCGTACGCCCAGCGGTCGAGGGCGGGGGCCTGGCCGAGACCGCCGTCGAGTGCCGCCGACGCCGGTTCGAAGAGGCGGGAGGGCTCGAAGGTCTCCGTACCGAGCCGTAAGGAGCGCAGTTCGCGGATGACGCCGCGCAGTTGGAGCGACATCTCGGCGGCCGTCGCGAACCGTTTGCGCGGCTCAGCGTCGGTGGCGCGGGCGAGCGCGCGGTGCAGGGACTCGGCGCCGAGGCCGGGGGCCGGGTGGTGGGCGGAGTCGGCCAGCTCGCGCAGGGTCACACCGACGCTGTAGAGGTCGGACTGCGGGTACGCCCGGCCGTCCTGCTCGACCTCGGGGCCCTTGTAGTCGTCGGTGTACGGCCCGGGAGCCCCGAACTCCCGCACCCCGCCCACATCGATGATCTTGATGCCGTCGCCGCAGTGCATGACGTTGTCCGGCTTCATGTCGCCGTACACCTTGCGCTCGTGCGTGTGCAGATAGCCGAGCGCGTCGAGGATGCGGATCCCGTAACTGACGATGAACTCGTGCACGCGCGGCCCGGCGAACGGCTCCTCGTCGCGCGCGATCCGCTCCGCGATCTGGTGCAGCGCCATGCCGCCCGCGAACTCCATCACGATGTAGTCGGTGCCGGTGGGGCGGTGCGTCGCGTAGTTGATGACGCGGATGATGTCCTTGTGGTTGAGGTCGGTGAGGTGCCGGCGCTCGCGCAGCGCGACCTCGCGGGCCAGTGAACTGTGCGGGTTGCGCAGGCCCTTGAGGGCTACGGGCCGGTTGTAGAGCTGGGCGTCCTCGGCGAGATAGACCCAGCCGAGGCCGCCGTGGGCGATGGGGCCGACGACCTGGTACTGGTCGGCGAGTACGTCGTCGCCGGACAGCTGGGGCTGGAGCGCGTACGGCGTACCGCAGCTGCAGCGCCCCTCGGACGTCACGACGCCGATGAGCTCCGTGCAGTCGGGATTGCCGCAGCGCATGACGTGGGAGGAGGGCTGGTCCTCGGCGGAGTCGACGAGGAGGGCGGGGTCGGGGACCTCGACGTGGGGCAGGTCCATGAGGCGGTCACCGGCGGGGGAGAGGACGAACTGAGCGGCGGCGGGCGCCTTCTCCGGCGCTTCCTTCACGTCCCTTGTTTTCGTTACGTCATCGTCCACGGGCAGGCCGGTGAGATCGCAGAAGCCGGTTTCGGTGACCTGCCCGGTGCACCCGGGGTGCGGACACGCCCTCGTGCTCATTGCTGCCCCGTTTCGAGCGCCTTGCGGGCCGCCTGTACGAACCGCTCGACCGCCGCTTCCGCCACTGTCAGCTCGCACGGCCCACCGGTCAGCAGCCGCTGCGCCTCCTGGTGCAGGGAGGCCGCCGCCTCGGTGATGCCGTGGGCGGCGAGGCGGGCCTGGTGACCGTCGAGGAGGCCGCGCAGGTCCTGGTGGCGGGCGAGCTGCCCGGTCAGCGCCCGGTGGGCGGTCTCCGCCTCCAACAGGGCTGTCTCCACGGTCCTTTCGACGTACGACAGCTTGACGAGGAAGCCGGTCGTGCCCTGCTGCGGATCGGCTTCGAGGCGGGCGGCCTTGAGCTCCAGGTCAGGGGCGTACCGGGGGACGGACGGCAGCGGGCTGACGCAGGTCGCCGCCCGCCGGCGTAACTCCCGGGCGCGTTCCTCCGTACGGGCGAGAGCTGCGACGCGGCGGCCGATGCGCTCCAGCCAGCGCTGGGGGCGCGTGGCCGGATCGAGGAGGAGTTCGTACGTACGGTGCAGGGCGGGCGAGTCGAGCTGCCGGAAGACGAGCAGGAGGCGCCCGCCGCGCCGCACCAGCGTGTGCAGCAGCTCGACCGTCTCCAGCGGCTGGAGGGCGTCGTCCACGCCGCGGGCCACGGTGGTCAGCGGCAGGGCGTCGGCGGCGATGCGCGCGGGCAGGGGCAGCAGCCCGGGGCCGTCGAGCGCCATGCCTTCGGCGATCTCCTCGGCGATCTGCGCGGGCGTTTTGCCGCCGGCGTCGAGGGCCAGGTCGAGGCTGCCGGGGCGGGGGGAGGTACCGGTGTGGTCGGGGCGGGAGGTGGTGACGGAGGTGCGGGGGGAGCGTTCGCGGTCGGCGAGGGTGAGGGTGGTGCGCAGGGCGAGGGCGGCGTCCTGGTCCTCGTCCCGTACGAAGGTGATTTCCACGTCGGCCAGGTCGTCCTCGCCCGCCAGCCAGCGGGTGAGCCAGCGCGCGAATCCGCGGTCGGGGGCGGGGCGGGGGGAGGCGGGCCCGGCGGACGCGGGGCCGGGATCCGGGTCGTCGTGACCGGTGGTGAGGGTGGCCGGGACCGGGGGCCGGCCGCTCACGCAGCGCTCGCGCACGAGGTCGAGGTGCTTGACGATCGTGCCGGTCGGGATCATGTAACCGTGCCGGTAGTGCGCACCCTCGCGCTCGGAGTCGAGCTTGCTGACGACGATCCCGATGACGCGGCCGGTGCGGTTGTCGACGACGCCGGCGCCGCTGAAGCGCCGCATGAGGGTGTCGGCCTCCGTGACCGGATCGATCTGCACCCACTCGTCGCCGGGCCCGCCAGGGCCCTTGATGAGCGCTTCGGCCCACTTGCCGCCGGTGATGCGGGAGGGGTAGCCGGCGAAGTGGACTCGGCGGTTCCAGATGGTCGGCAGCCGGTGGAGGGTGGCGTGCGAGGCGACCGGAGGTGGCCCGTCGAGCTGGAGGAGTGCGAGATCGCCGGTGTGGTCGTCGGCGCGCGGGACCCAGTGTTTCGGTACGACGGTGGCGCGCAGCGAGCACGAATCGGCGCTTCCGGAGCCGGGGAACTCGACCGTCACGGCCGGTTGGTGATCGTCGGTTCCGGCGATCCGGATGACATGTGCGCAGGTCAGCACGAGCCCGTCGCCGAGCAGCACGCCCGCTCCGAGCACCTGGCCGCGCGGGTCGGCGGTGCGCAGCCGTACCCGCCAAGTTTCTTGATCAGTACGGAAGTTGGTCTCATTGATTGGCACCCCCATGCTGTACCAGCGTAGTCGCAGCAGGTGACAATGGGGCCTTGGCTGCAGCGGGGGGATGTGAGCAAGTTGAACGCGAACGACGCCAACTACACCGGCGAGGCGACACAGGGTGCGGAACTGGCGGACGTGATCAGCCAGGTACGAGCCGAACTGGAGGAGGCCCAGCGCCGGGGCAGGGCGAGTGGCCTGCGCTTCCGGGTGGAGCGGGTGAGCCTTGAATTCGCGGTCCAGGTCCGCCGCGAGACCGGCGGCAAGGGCGGCCTGCGGATCGGGGTGGTGACGGCGGACGTGGGCAGGACGACGGCGAGCGACACGACCCACCGCATCCAGGTGGAGCTGCAACCGCGCGGCCGGGACGGCGGCGTGATCGACGTGGGCGGCGAAGGGGCCGACGGAGGGGAAGAAGGCGACTGAGCGCGGGGTCGCAGTGTGACGCGTGACGCCGCGCCCGGGCGAGTTGTCAACGTGCGCGGGCGCGGCGGGGATTATGCGGCGCGACGGCGCGACGGCGCGGACGGACGGGCTTTCATGGACGTGCGGCGGCCCGGCCTGCCCGTGGCGCCCGGGCGTCGAATCGTGCGCGGCCTCTGTCTCGGGGCCCGGGCCTCATGCATAGTGGGGCACTTGGCTACCGGCCACTGAGCACTGGCCGGCTACTGGCCGACTGCTCAGGGTGATTCAGAGCTCGGGTGCGAGAAGGTCCACATGGTGTGCGAACGGTGCGGCGGCGGACGAAGGGGCGCGCTGCCGGGCATGGTCTGTCCCGGCTGTGGGCCAGGCGCGGGCGACGGCCGAATGGCGAGCGGGGCCTGGATCGCCCGCGAGACTGTCGCGGGCCGTCTCTCCACGTTCTCACGCCCGCGAAGAGCGCTGCTGGCGACGGCGGTTGTCGTCGTACTGGCGGTGCTCGTCACGTCGGCCATGCTGCTGGCCGACGCGGACGGCGACAGCGGCGGTGGCAGTGGTGGCGCGGGCGCGGGCGCGGGTGGCCCGGCGGGCAATGCGGACGACCTGTCCCGCGGAGTACCGACCCGGATCGGTCCGACGGGCCCGCCCGACGCCCCGCCCGACGCCCCGGCCACGCCTTCGGACAGCGCGATCCCGAGCAGGGACCCGAGCGGCCCCGCCGCCACGTCCCGTCCCCCGGCGAAGCAGCCGAAGGCACCCGAGAAGCCCCCGCCCGCCCGCCACCCCTCCTCCACGGCATGGGCGGGCCCCGGCTGTTCCGCTGGCTCCGGCCACTACGAGGAGTCCGGCCGCTTCGAGAACGGCGACGCGGGCTGGTACACGGTCGAGTCCGGCGGCTACGCGGGCGGTTCCTGCGACGGCCGCTTCACCGCCGTCCCCATGTCGGGCGCGCCGGACCAGGACCGTGGCAACACGGCGACCTGGTCCTGGCAGGTCGGCGACGGCTTCGACGAGTGCGCGCTGGCGGTGTACGTACCGAAGAGCCACCGCGACCTGGACGTGGCCGGCAACCCCACCTTCTACCGCCTGCTGGCCGACCCCGAGGACGAGGACTCGTCGTACGCCGCCTTCGCGGTCCGCCAGACCGCCCACCGGGGCAGCCTCGTACCCGTGGGCAGCTACGAGGTGAAGGGCGACCGTTTCGCGGTCCAACTCATCGACCGGGGCCGCGACTGGGGCGACGAGGACCTGGTCGGCGCGCACCACGCGGCGGCCCAGATGAAGATCACCTGCAGCGCGTCATAGCCGGCAATGCCGACCCACACCGCCCCCTCACACTCCGGAAGTCCCGTCAACGCGCTCCCGCACGAGATCCGCGTGCCCGTTGTGACGGGCGTACTCCTCGATCATGTGCACGTAGATCCAGCGGAGACTCATCTCCTGCCCGCGGAACAGCACCGTGTCCGTCAGCGCCCGCCCCGCGCATATCTCGCGGCCGCGCGCGATCTCGTCCCGCCAGACCCGCAGCGCCTCGTCGATGCCCCGCCCCTCGACCAGCCCGAAGCCTCCGTCGGTCCCGTCAGCACGCCTGCCGTCACCTTCCCCGTACACCTCGGGGACGTCGAGACCACCGAACACCCGCTGGAACCAGTTCCGTTCCACCTCGGCCATGTGCTGGACGAGCCCGAGCAGCGTCAGCGACGAAGGCGCGACAGACGCCTGCCGTATCCGCCGGTCGTCCAGGCCCTCGCACTTGAGGGCGAGCGTGGCGCGGTGGAAGTCGAGCCAGCCGTCGAGCGTGGTCCGCTCGTCGGCGTTCATGGGCGGGACGGGGCGCCCGTCAGGTGTGGTGTCAGTTGAGTCGCTCATGCACGCCAGACTGCCACCCACCACTGACAGCCGCCGGTCGGACGACCGGCGCTAAAGGTTTCCGAAGTCGGGAAGCGCGAGTGAACCGTCCTCGGCGAGACGGAATCCCGGATTGTGCGCGATCTCCCAGGGGTGGCCGTCGGGGTCGGTGAAGACGCCCGCGTACCCGCCGTAGAAGGTCGTGGCGGCGGGCTTGGTGACGGTCGCTCCCGCCCGCTCCGCCGTGGCGATGAGTTCGTCGACCTCGGCGGGGCTCCGCACATTGTGCGCGAGGGCGATTCCGCCGAAGCCGCCCGTACGGGAGTCCTCGATCCCGCAGTCGAGGGCGAGCTGGTCACGCCCCCAGAGGACCACGGCGAGACCCCCCGCCTGAAAGAAGACGGTCTGCTCGACCTCCTGCCCGTGCCAGCCCAGACGCTCGTAGAACGCCCGGGCACGCTTCACGTCGGCGACACCGAGGGTGATCAGGCTGATGCGCTGTTCCATGGCTCGAAGCTATCCCGCGAGGAGAGGCGACACACTCCGCGACGCACTCGGTGTGTACTCGGTTGAAGTCAATGCCACGCTGCCCGTAGCCCTCCTCGCAGTCACGCGAGGAGGGCTACGGCCGTGGGGGTACGTCCCGCTCTTTACTGAACGTCGACGTAGTCACCGGCGGCCGAGACGGCCGGGGTGGTCGTGGTCCCGGCGAAGCTCCAGCGCCAGTAGCCGTCCGCTGACGCGGTGACGGTGGTGGTGAGGTCACCGGTGCTGGAGGTGTTCACCGTCTTGACGGTCGTGTACGTGCTGGTGCCCGCCTTGCGGAACTGCAGCTTGACCGGCTGGGCGGTGTAACCCGCGTACGCACCGGTGTCCCAGTTGGCCCGCGTGAGCTTGCCGGTCACGGTAAGAGTCTTCCCACTGGCCACCGGCTCCGGCCCCGCGTTGGCGGTCATCTTGGAGAGCCGCTGGAGGCGGGTGGTCGTATAGGCGTCGCGGTGGGTCCGGCTGTCGTCCTCGGCCCACACGTCGACGCCGACCTTCCACGTCCCGGCGTCGGCGTTGGTGAGCCACCAGTCCGGTTCGAAGGTGAACGTCTTGGAGCAGGTGGAGGTGGTCGCGTTGGCGGCGACACAGTCCGCCGGGGTGGTGTCCTGGTCGGGCGTGATGTAGCTGTCGGGGTTGTTGGGATCGGTGCCGCGCCACAGGTGGAAATCGGCGTCCCAGATGCCCGACGGGTCGGTAGCGGTCACCGACACGGTGACGGTCGTGTCGGCGGTGCCGACGACTATGTTCTTACCGCCGTTGACGGCGACGCCGGTGATCTGGATGTCGCCGACGGTCTCGTCCGCGTACGCCGCAGGGACGGTGAACGCGCCCAGTGCGGCGGCAGCGGTGAGTACAGCGAAGATTGCGCGCTTGCGCATGAATCTCCCCGGAGTGTGAAGACGCACCCGCCGGATGCACGACACGGCGGGCGAATGAGCGCCCAACTGTAAACACCCGACTCCCCCTCCACAACGCCGGGCGGAGGCAGCGACTGCTCGGCCGGCGATTCGGGCATCGGGGATGATGACGGCCTGCCTCACCAGGTGGGGGGAGGGGTGTGGCGGTGCGTGCACACGAGGTGATCCTCAACGAAATCGCGCAAGGAATCAGACCGATGACTGAGGGCATCGAGTGGTTCGAAGGCCTTTCGGAGGACGGCCGACGCGAGGCAGTCCAAGCGCTGGTGCTGTTCTGCGGGCAGGCCCGCGCGAGGGAAGAAGATGTGCCGGAGAGCATTGCGCGCTCTGGGATTCGGCCCACTCACACGCCGGTCGTGATGCTCACGCGGTGGCGAACTCATGAAGTCATTTCGTTTGCTCGTCGCCCTCTTCAGCATCGCCGATGCCCGCAGGCGGGCGCTGCACTGTGTCGGCGGGCGCAGTCACGAGTGGCACAATCTGTCAGCTCAGCACCGTATTTGAGCCGGTATGCGGCGTGCTTGTTGTCGCGTGCGATGTGCCCGGGCAAGCTGTGCAGGTCACGGGGACGTGCTCCTGCCTGCTGATCGGCAGGAGCAGGAAGCCACGTATCGGCTCGATTAGAGACTGCGTGGTGGGCCTTGCCTGGCCGGCGTCGCATCTAGGCTGACCGCATGTTCGGCCACGCGAGAACTTCTTACGTCTGCCTGCCCTGCCGGGCTGCGTACAAGCAGGAGTACCCGACGCGATACAACGATCACGAGCGTCGCTGTCCTCGCTGCGCCGATCCACTGATCCATGTGGGCTCTGCCTTTGCCCCGCCTCCGAGGCGGGACAGCGAGGGATGGCGGGTCCTCTCCCTGCTCTTGAACGCCGGCATCCGCTTCCACAAGAGCTGCTGCGGTGGCCCCGGCTACCGGCCGCGCACGCTGCGAGAAGTGAAGGAGCGGCTGGCACACGCAGAAGCCACCGGCGAGCCGATCGCCAAAGTGCTGGTACGCCGCGAACTGCTCGCGGTTCGGCGGTAGCTGCGATGCGTACGTGATCAGCGCCCTTCGCGCTCGTAGCGCTCCACCCGATACGCCAACTTGGCGCGATACCTGTCCGGTGAGTGGAAGGCCTGAGAACGGCGGATCATGACCTCCGGCGTGAGGCTCTCTGCATAGGCCCGCAGTGCGGGTATCCGCTGGAGGACAGCGCGCTGCGATTCAGCGTCCTCGACGGTACTCAGAGGGGTGCTGTTGTTGCGTGCGTGGTTGCAGCCCCAGTGGGTGAGACGCACATTGTCGCGGGTGTCGGAGCCGCCGTCCGCGATGGTGCGGATGTGGTCGACGCTCTGCGCCCGGGGATCCGGGTGCTGATAGGCCCGGCCAACTGGGTCTCGGCACAGGCCGCAGATCCAGCCGTCCCGTTCACCGATCTCTTCCACTGTGAAGCGTTCGATGGCTCCGTTGTTCCGCATGCGCCGGCGGCGACGCCGGTCCTGGGCCCGCTTGGCTTCGCTACGCCGCGATACGGGTAGGTCTTCGTTGGTCACATCCGCCTTATCCCCATCGCGGCCACGCAGAAAAGGTGCGTATGCGCGGCAGTGCATGCGGGCGGTCCAAGGCAGGTGCTGATGAGCAACGTGCTGGACCTCGGCGAGGGGCCCGGCTCATGGGCTGAGCGAGTCGTGTACGCGTCATCCGCGATCGCGACGAAACCCAGGCGACGGCGTCCATCACGCGATGAGCGGAAACGCCCGCCTGCACAACCTCGCACTCGGCCGATAGGCGAGCCGAGCGGTATCTACAGGCCCTTAGTACATCAAGCACTCATGCTCCCCCAGACACTCCCCCACGGGCGCGTGCCCGGGTCGGGCTTCGAGGTGCGGATAGAGCGGGGCGAGGACGGCCTCGTCCCGACGGGGGTCTCGGACACGCGGGGCGACCGGGAGCCGATGCCCGTCCCTCACGGAACCTGGAGAGGGCGGATGCGGGCTGCTGCTCGTATCCGCCCTCACCGGCGCCTGGGCGCCAAGGACCACCGCGTCGAAAGGACCGTCCGGGCGACCGTGCCGACGTCCCGTCAGAACAGGGTCACCGGATGGAGGCCGACGTCGTCAGAAAACCGAGTTGACGGGTGCCGAGTCCGAGAGCAGGTTGCCCGGGGCAGCGGGCTTGAACGGGACCGCCTTGTCGCCGGTGCCCGCGTAGAACTTGGCGCCCGAGGTTCCGACCGCGTAGAGATCGGCCCGCCCGTCGCGGTCGGCGTCGCCGATGCCGACGAGGTGGGAGAAGGCGCCCCAGCCCCCGCCGATCCTCGTGCGCGGGGCGTAGGTGCCGTCGCCCTTGCCCTCGTACAGCCACAGGACACCGGCCTTGTCGCGGGCGACGAGGTCTCCGGCGGAGGTGCCGGTGATGTTGCCGGTGGCGGTGAGCTGGTTGTAGATCCCCCAGCCCCAGCCGATCTTCTTGCGGGGTGCGAACGGCGCGCTCGTGCTGCCCGTGCCCTTGTAGAACCACACGTCGCCGGCGGCATCGGTGGCGAGGAGGTCGGACTTCCCGTCGCCGTTGAAGTCGCTGCCGCCGGTTATGTTGTTGTAGATCTGCCAGCCGCCGCCGATCTTCGTACGGCTGGCGAAGTTGCCGTTTCCGTTGCCTTGGTAGAGCCAGAGCACGCCGGCCTTGTCACGGGCGACAAGGTCGCCGGCCGGGCTGCCGGCGATGTTCCCGACGGCCTCCAGCTGGTTGTAGATCTGCCAGCCGCTGCCGACCTTCACCCGACCCGTCGAGTACGGCTGCGGCGCGGATGACACCTTGGCCGAGTCGTCGCGCCACAGCACGCCCGCGGCGTCACGGGAGAGCAGGTCCGGTGTGCTGTTGTTCGTGTAGTCGTGCAGGCCGGTCGTGCGGGTGACCTTGAAGGTGCCGGTCTGCGCGACGTCCGGACCGATGCCGTTGAGCGGGGAGGCGGTGAAGTCCCAGGCGTAGTCGCCGCTGGGCGCGAACTCCTTCATGCCTCCGGCGTTGGGGAGCATCCCGTCCCAGCGGAAGTCGACGGCTCCCTTGCCCTCGAAGGTGCCCGCCTGCGCGAAGTCGTACCGCACGCTGCGGCCCGTGCGGACATGACGCACCGTCACGGAGCCCTTGGCGTTGGTCCGGGAGAGCACCCAGCGGAGCAGGGCCTGACCGTTGTTCTTGTCGAGGTCGACGACCGGGGGAGTGGCCGCGGTGTGCAGCGTGAGCACGGTCGGCTCGCCGGTGCTCGCGATGAGCGTGGCGGTGGGCTTGCCGTCCGCCCCGAGTACGACCCTGTAGACCCCCTCGCCGTGGGCGACCGTACCGCCGCGCACCAGGAGCGCGCCGTCGGCGGTGGGGACGGTGGACGAGGCGTGGTCGAGGAGCTTGACCGTGGATTTGTCGACGAGGTTGACGGCACTGAGCGCGAAGCGCGGAGACGCTTCGGTCGCGGCGGCGCCGCCCGGAGCCGCGTACGTGACCCAGTCGCCCAGGACGCCGATGTGCGGGCGGACGGAGTTGCCCAGGTCGGCCGCTTCCACGGCCGGCGTGCTCCCCGAACCGTCGCGGGCGGCGTACATGAGCTTGGCGTGCGCGGTCGTCGGGGCGTCGACCCAGACCCAGCGGTCCCCGGAGAGGGCCGTGTCGGTGTCGTACGCGGACACGCCCACCTCGCGCTTCTCGACGACGGAGGCGGTGGCGACGTCCACGACGGCGAGGTAGGAGCGGTTGGTGTCGGCATCCGCCGCGACGTACCGGACGAGCGCCGAGCTGTCCGACAGGGCCTCGACGCTCTGGACCCTCGCGTTCGGCGTGAGGCCGGTCACCTGCCGGTCGCTGCCCGCCTGGTTCCCCTCGCTGATCAGACGGAGCTGGCCCACCTTGCTCTGGCTGTCCCAGGACGAGAAGACGAGAGTCCTGCCGACCACGCCCGTCCAGGAGAGCCGGGTGTCGGTCTGGTTGACGACCGCGGGGTCGCTGCCCGGCGACGACATGTCATGGAGCAGGTACCGGGTCGTGCCGTCCTCCTTGGCGACGACGGTGTCGGAACCGCCGCCGCGGTACCCGCTGTTCCACTCCTCGAGGCCCGTGGTGGTGCCGTCGACGGTGCTGGTCCAGCGGTAGTACGTGTGGTCCCATCGGCGCTCCACCGACAGAAACCCGGTCGGGCCGACACTGAGGATCTGGTCGGTGCGGGGGATGGAGATGACGCCGTCGACGGTCGCCTGCGCGTCGGCGGGTCCGGCGTCCGCGGCGACGGCAGCGGTGGGCGTCGCGGCGATCGCGGGCGCCGTCGCGAGGCTCGCACCGACGGTCACGGCCAGAACGGTGGTGACGGCCGCGACGAGCTGACGTCGGGCGGGACGAACATGGATCAAAGCGGGTTCCTCTCAAGCGACCGGGCGCGCACCAGGGGCTGCGCGCCCGGTCAGACTCTTGATCACGTCAGAAGGTTGTGCTGGAAGTGGCGATGTCGTCAGGCCGACGGAGGTGTCGCTCAGGCGAAGTGGTCGTACCGGCGCTTGGTGCCGTCGAAGTACACACCGACCTGCTCACGCGAGCGGAAGGGTACGCGCCAGTCGCCCGTGCCCTTGGAGAGGTACGCGCCGTGGGGGTTGGCAGCGTTGACTGCGTACAGGTCGGGGCGCCCGTCGCGGTTGGCGTCGCCGACGCCGACGAGGTGGGTGTACGTGTTCCAGCCGCCGCCCACCCGGATACGGGACGCGAAGGTGCTGTCGCCCTTGCCCAGGTGCAGCGGAGGGCGCCTCAGGAGCAGCCTTCTGCCAGGGTGCTCCGTATCTTGGGATCGTCCTCGCCCTGGAGCGTCGGCGCGGTGCCTGCCTGCCTGCCTGCGGCTGCTACCGCCCCGCGTTAGGAGTGTCTGTGTGGCCGAATGGTCCTCCGTCGTCGCTCCACGCGTGCAGGGCGGTGAGGAGGTCCCTTCGGGCCTGCTTCAACCGCTGCACTGCTGCGCGGTGGGCCGTGATGACCACCCGGTCCTCCAGCGGCAAGCTCCACGGCCGGCCTCTGCGGACCGCGTCAGCTCCTTCGTGCCGCAGCTGTGTCACCAACATGCCGAAACAGTGGGGGCTCAACCCGGTGAACGGGGCTGTCCAGGGCGGCTGCGACGCCGTGATCACATTAGCCACGACGGGAGCCTCACACGGTTCCCGCCGTGGTAGGTGTGCTGATCACTTGCTGGACAAGCGGAGATCTCCGGATCAGGTCTCCCACCGGACACGGCCGGAGTCGAAGGTGATCTCCAGTGCGATCCGCCCGCTGTTCGGGGCACCCTCTTCGCTGACTGCCAGTACCGTCTCGCCGAGGTGATCCGCGAGCGGGGTCTCGCCGCTGATTGGCGCCACCTCTACGCGGCCTGAATCCGCCACGTCGCATCCCGCGAAGGGGGCCGCCATCTCCACGATCAGGCACCGGTCCGAACCGGTCGTGATGTGCGTGACGACCGCCTCGCTGTCGATCAGTCACACGTCCAGCGGGCCGGACGGAGCCTCTGAGCCGTACAGGTGCCACGAGGCGACTACTTGCTCACCCTCTTCGACTCCACCCGCCGACCGTACCGGGCAAACCCCCAGCTCACGCCCTTATACGGGACAAGCCTTAGCATTGGACGTTGCGTATCACTAGGGGGCTGAGATGGGGCAGCGTCGACGCAGAGGTCACATTGTCGGCATCGAAGCCGAGGTGATGAAACGATACCGGCAACAGCGGGGGCGGCCGCGAACCTTGGGTGGACCACGGATCCAAGCGAAGGTCTCACAAGGCTGGAAGGGGGCGCGATTCAGTGCTTACTTCTTGAGCGCAGGGCTCATGCTCTGCGCTGCTGGCATTACGTTCCTGGCCGCTTCTTTCCTCATTTCAGCAACCTGGAATGATTGGCCCGCCAAGGAGATCGCCCGAGGCGGCTGGCTATTGGGGCTCGGGGTCGTGATCGTAATCGGCCACCCGATCAAGGTTGTGCTAGCTCGGCGAAGGTGGCGCTCTTGGCTCAATGGAGGAGCTCCGAACATGCTCGAGCCACGCCCGGCCGACGAAGACCGCGAGGAACAGGCATAGGTCGGTGGAGTCCCGATGGTTGAGCCAGGCGAAGGGATGCCAGCCACCGTTGGAGGCGGCGCCCCCCGACGGCGGAACGCTTGCGGTCTGACCGCATTTTCATGAGGTCGTCACGCATCCCTGTTACGCCACACAGGCTCGCCCCAAAGCGGCTACCGCAAAGCCGTGGAGCTGACCGCCCCAGCCACAGAGGCGTTGCTGTAACAGGCCCCTTGCTTTGGTGATCACGGCAGGACACGCTTGAACGGCCTTAAGGGCTGCCGTTGCGCTGCGGGAGTAATTGTCAAGAGTTGTGGGTCAGCAGCGGCTCACCATGATTCACGGCCCAGATGCACGAGGCCTTGGATGGCGCCCAGGCGGGTGTGCAGGGTGGGCTCTGGGGCCGGGGTGTTGGTGAGCAAGAGGACCCGGGCCGCCGGGTGTTCCGGGGTGTAGAGGTCGTCCTGGCCGTCATCGCCGGGGATCGCGTTCGGCTGGATCTCGATGTATCCGTAATTGCCCTGGGCGAGGTGGTAGACGCCCCGGTAGTCACTTTCGCGCTCAGTGAAGACCACATCGAGGTGGCCGGTGACGAGGCGGACCAGTTCACTCGCGGTGTGTGTGCTGGTGCTGTAGGTGTCGTAGTCGGTCATGGTGGCCTGACCTTATGCCGCGAGCGTCTCGGGGCGTTCGAGGAGCTCGCCGCGTTCGAAGCGGGCTCCGGCCCTCACCAGGGTGACGAGGTGGGGTGTGTTGACGGCCTGCCACCGTGCTTGGGCGGACTCGACGAGTTTGAACACCATCGCCAGGGCGGCCGCGCGGGAGCCGGCGCCCTTGGTGACCTTCGTCCGCAGCAGGATTTCCTTGCCCAGGGCGGCAGGATCGCCGAGGAGAACCGCTTGCGCTCGCCCGTCGCCGCGTCGATGCGCTTGTCGTTAACGCGTGGAGCCTTCACCTCGACCGTCCCGGCCGCGGTGGTCACCTTCCGGGGTCGGTGGTGTCCGTTGCGGACCACGAGCCGCCGCCCGCGCTCGTCCTTCTCGTCGGCCAACTCGACTATGTAGTCATCAACTTCGGCCTCCGGCGCGGCGGCCATCATCCGCCTGGCGCCCTTCCGGACGATCTCGTCGACCAGGGAGCCGCCTCGCGTCGAGCCGCCCTCGGTGACTACCACCGTGGGTTCAAATCCCACACCCACCGCAGGTGAACGGCCCCTGACCAGGTAAATCGGTCGGGGGCCGCTCACGTTTGAATACACCGTAGTCACCCGGTCTTGCCCAAGATTCCCCGCTCGATCGGGCACGGGAGGGGCACGCAGCATTACGCCGGGCGGGAGTGAGTCCTACAGCTTGTCATCGCGTTCCAGGATCAGGCTGATCGAGCCGTCTTCGAGGTTGATGCCGCTCTCAAGATGCTCGTGGTAGCCGTCCCGGAGTTCGGGTTCGGCGAGACAGACGAGTCGCTCGGCCAGGTCCCGCAGCCCGGCGGCGTTGCCCGCGACAGTGATTTCGGTGGCTGAGCCGTACACCTTGATCCGGGGTTCATCCATGTGGTCACGCTACAGCGGGACTTCGCACTCTCACCTCAACCCACTACCCACCCCAGCTCCCATCCCGTCCGCCTTCGACCCACACACCGTGGAGCGGGCGTGGTTCAGGGCGTCAAGGTGGAGCGCGCCACTGTACGAACGACCTTGACGCCCTGGGCCGCGACTGCTCGGCTCTGCCTGGGTCGAAGGTGGTCGGGATGGGACTCCACAACGCTCGCACCATTCCGCCGGCCTCCGGCTGCACGATGCCCGGCACGGCTGTGCGACGTTGCTCACCGCGGCCGGGGTGGCTCCCCGTGTCGTGATGGAGATCCTCGGGCACAGCCAGATCAGCATCACCATGGATGTGTACACGCACGTCGTCCAGGACACCCAGCGCGAGGCCATCAGCCACATGGACCGGCTGCTCAAGAGGCGTCCCGCCCCTCAGTGACCGTGTCCGTTGATGTCATCCGTAGATGTCAAAGACCCCCAGCCATGATCGGCTGGGGGTCTTTTCGCTGGTGCCCCCGGCAGGATTCGAACCTGCGACACCCCTTGGTGTCTGGTCAGCTCAGCCACGGGTCGCCGAGCAGGGCGCGGTAGTCACAGGGAAGTTCGTTCAGGATCCGTGCGATCCGCTCGGGAGGAAGGTCGTCGGCGAGGAAGGCCAGCGCAGCCTGGGCGTCCCAGCGAGCAGCCTTGGGACTCGCTCCCGTCCGTTCAGCCATCCGGCGGCAGAACTCCTCCGCCCCGAACGGCTCCGCCTCCCCCTCCTGCTCTGAGCGACGCTCCAGGGCTTCGGTCACTACGGCGGGCAGTCCGTCGGCCAGGGCCTGAGCCGCGCCGGGGCTGAGCCTGGAAGCGAGCACGTCCAGTGCCGCCACGAGGACCTGCTCGGCCTCTTGCCGGCTGGCATAGCCACCACGGTCACGAACCAGCGCCAGGAAGGCGTCATAGCTCATGTCCGGCTCCCCCTGTCGGTTGACAACGTGGGGAGGAGGAAGACGTAACCGGCCATCCGTCCACGTGTCCGGGGCACAGGCATACGCCTCCCTTCCGAGCGTAGGCACTGCCGGGGTGCGGTGCATCGTCGGGAGGCCGTGCCCGGCTGTTCAGTCCGTCACCGAGGGGACGGCGGCTCCGACCGGCGGCGGCGTGCCCGTGGTCCGGCCGAAGTAGTCGACGGTGCCGGGGTCCGTGCCGAAGAGTGCTCGAAGGTCCAGCCCCTTGCCCGCGAGGGCTGTGCAGTCGGGGACGATCATCGACGCGTCTTCGGCGGACCGGATGCCCGGCAGCTCACCGCCCGCGAAGCAGGGTCCGACGCTCAGACCGGAGGGCCGTCCGTCGGCGCGCTCCTGACCGGTTGCCGTACGCCAGGCGTCCAGGTCCGGGTATGTGCGGGCTGCCCAGTCGATGCTCCAGGAGCCTGCGGCCGTGGAGTAATTGTTGCCCTGAAGGACAACGTTGCGGGGTTCGAGCCCTTTCTCGGCGGTGATCAACGGGGCTCCGTCGGTTACGAGGATGTTGTTGCGTACGGTGACGCCCGTTTGCCCTTCCCGCAGTCGTATGGCGGGGCCCGGACCGTTCGGGGAGTCGGACATGACGAGGGTGTTCTGGTAGATGTCCAGATCCCGGATGTCTTCGCCGTGGATGGCCAGTGCGCCGTTGACGGGCAGTTTGCGCCCGTTGTCGGTCGCGATGTTGTAGCGGATGGTGTTGTCCCGGTGTGCCCCGTTCTTCTTGTTCGCGTACACGTAGTAGCCCGGCCCGTCGTTCTGGAACGCCAGGTTGTACTGGATCGTCGAGGACGAGACGTTCGAGTCGAGGCCGAAGCCCGCGCCGTCAACGGCGGTGCCTGTGCGGTTGCGGAAGGACGTGTTGTGCTCCAGCAGGACTTCGGTGGCGTCGTAGGCCCAGATGCCCACGGGACCGGCGGGTGACTCGGCCGAGGCCCGGGTTCCGTTGTCGTGCGCGCTGGAGTCACGGACCGTTGCGTCGCGCACGCCGCCGAGGACGATGCCGTTGCCGGAGTGGGTCTCCGTCGTCTTGGGGTCTCCGCTGTTGTGGTGGGCCTCGACCCTCTCGATGCGGATGTTCTGGTGTGCGTAGGACGGGCGGTCGGCGTTGAAGTCGGGGCCGTAGGTCAGCAGTCCTACGTCCTTGTTGTCGTGCAACTTGGCCTGGCTGACCCGCACGTTCTTGAATCCGGTGCTCCCGTCCGCGCCGCCGACCGCGATGCCCGCCCGGAATCCGGAGATGTCGACCTCGGAGACAGCGACATGGTCGAGTTTCTTGCTGCCCGGCAGGTCGCTGAAGAGGTTGATGCCGCCGTCACGGACAAAGGAGCTGCCCTTCCCGGTCACCTTGAGATCGTGGATCTCGACGCCTGCCGTGTTGTAGATGGAGACACCGGGGCTGTCCGTCGCCGCGACCGTCGCCCGGCCCCCGCCGTACGACCCGATGACTACAGGCCGCTCCGCGTTGCCCGCTTCTCCTTCGCCCACGGTGAGGGAGCCGGCGAACAGGGCCCCGCCCTTCAGCAGCAGCTTGTCGCCGGCCTCGAGCGCTGTGCGTTCTGCGCGTGCGAGGGAGCGCCATGCCTCGCCTGGCGACGTGCCGGCACTCCGGTCGTCGCCGTCGGGGCTGATGTAGTACGTGGTGGACGGCGGTGCGTAGTGGGGCGTGGCGGAGCAGCCGCTGCCGGTAAGGAGGAGGATGGCGGCGCCGAGAGCAATCGTCGCGGCTGTCCGGTTCATGATGTTCAAGCCTCCACAGGGTGCGGGCGTGCGGGGTGCGGGTCGCGCAATGGGTGGGGTTCGGGCTCGGGTTGAGGTCGGAAGCGGGCGGTGAACCAGGCTGCGGTGTGCCGCAGGCCCTCTTCGACCGGCACGTGGGGTTCCCAGCCGAGTTGTTCGCGGGCCCGGGTGATCACAGGCCGTCGGCGGGTGGGATCGTCGACGGGCAGCGGGAGGTTCTCGATTCGTGACCGCGATCCTGTGATGCGGAGGACGAGTTCTGCCAGCTCCAGGATGGTGTGCTCGGCCGGGTTGCCAAGATTAACGGGGCCGCTGAGATCGCGGTGGTCGATCATCGCGGTGATGCCACGTACGAGATCGTCGACGTAGCAGAAGCTGCGGGTCTGGCTGCCGTTGCCGTAGACGCTCAGCGGCCCGCCTGCCAGTGCCTGGCGTATGAATGTCGACACCACGCGGCCGTCGTACGGGCGCATCCGTGGTCCGTAGGTGTTGAAGATCCGTATGACGCCCACGTCGACGCCGAGGCTGCGCCGGTAGGCCATGGACAGTGCTTCCGCGTAGCGCTTGGCTTCGTCGTAGACGCTGCGCGGGCCGACCGGGTTGACGTTGCCCCAGTAGTCCTCTGGCTGGGGGTGTGTTTCGGGGTCGCCGTACACCTCGCTGGTCGAGGCCAGGACGAAGCGCGCGCCGTGCCGCAGGGCCAGTCGCAGGGCGTTCTCTGTGCCCCGGCTGCCGACCGAGAGCGTTTCCAAGGGCAGCCGGTGGTAGTCGGGCGGCGATGCGGGGCTGGCGAGGTGGGCTACGGCGTGTACCGGTCCTGGGATGTCGAACGCTGTTGTCACATCGCCGTGTACGAGCCGGAATCGGGGGTTGGCGCGCAGGTGGGCGACGTTGTGAGGTTCGCCGGTGCAGAAGTTGTCCAGGCACCACACGGTGTCTCCTCTGCGGAGCAGTGCCTCGCACAGGTGGGATCCGAGGAATCCGCCACCGCCTGTGATCACGACCTTCATGACGTACCTCCCATGGGGCGGCCCAGCGCGTGCAGGGTCCAGCCGGCCGCGCGCCAGGGTTGTGCGTCGAGGCTGTTACGGGCGTCCAGGAGCAGCGGTGTGCGCACCACTGTGGCGAGCGCGGCGGGGTCGATTTCGCGGTACTCCGGCCAGGGCGTGAGGTGCAGGACCAGGTCGGCGTCTTCGCACGCCTTGGGGATGTCCAGGGCGTACCCCAAGTCGGGGAAGACCGCGCGCGCGTTGTCCAGGGCCTGTGGGTCGTGTATGCGCACGGCGGCTCCCTGCTGGCGCACGGCTGTGGCGACCGCTAGGGCGGGCGAGTCGCGTACGTCGTCACTGCCCGGCTTGAACGAAGCGCCAAGCACAGCGACCCGCCGGCCGGTGAACGACCCGCCGGCCAGCTGCCTTGCCCGGGTCACGGTGCGCTGCCGCTGGTGGGTGTTGATGCGGTCGACCTCGTGCAGGAACGCCACCGACTCGCCGGCGCCGAGCTCCTCGGCGCGGGCCGCGAAGGCCCTGATGTCCTTGGGGAAGCAGCTCCCGCCGAAGCCGAGCCCGGGCTCCAGGAAGCGGTTGCCGATCCGTGAGTCCGCGCCGATGGCTCTGGCGAGGACCGTCACATCGGCGCCCGCCGCGTCGCACACCTCGGCCATCGCGTTGATGAAGGAGATCTTGGTCGCGAGGAAGGAGTTCGCCGCCACTTTGACCAGTTCCGCCGTGGCCGTGTCGGTGCTGAAGAATGCAGCGCCTGCCCGCAGCAGGGGTTCGTACACGGCCCGCAGCGTCGCCTCCGCGTGCCGCGATGAGACGCCTACCACGATCCGTTCGGGTCGCATGGTGTCCTGTACCGCGGAGCCCTCCCGCAGGAACTCGGGATTCCAGGCAACCTCAGTGTCCCGGGTGGACGCCGCGAGCCGGCGCCCGAGCCTGACCGCGGTGCCGACCGGCACGGTGGACTTGCCCACGACCAGACTGCCCGGCCTCAGGTGCCGTGCCAGCTCGTCCGTCACGGCGTCGATGTACCGCAGGTCGGCAGCCTCGCTGTCGGGTCGCTGTGGGGTGCCTACGCACACGAAGTGCGTCCGCGCGAAGGCGGCGCCCTCGGCGAGAGAGGTGGAAAAGCGCAGCCGCCCCGATGCGACGGTACGGGCGAGGAGTTCGTCCAGGCCGGCCTCGCGGATGGGCGCGCGGCCCGCTGCCAGGGAAGCGATCCGGTCGGCGTCGATGTCGATGCCGAGAACCTCGTGGCCGATGTCGGCCATGCACGCGGCATGCACCGTTCCGACGTACCCGGTGCCGATGACTGTCATCCGCATGACGTCACTCCTAACGGTTCGCCTGCCGGGCGGAACCGGCATAGCCAGAGGGGTTGAGCTGCTGGAACCGCCATGCGTCCCGGCACATGTCGGCCAGGCCCCGAGTGGGTCGCCACCCCCAGGCGAGCGCCACCGCCGAGGCGTCCGCCACGAGTTCGGGCACGTCACCGGGGCGGCGGGACACGATGTTGTACGGGACGGGCGTGCCGCACGCCGCACTGAAGGCGGCGACGACTTCGAGGACCGACCGGCCCTTGCCGAGCCCCAGGTTGTACGTGTGCATGCCGGGGCCGTCGGCCAGGTGGTCGAGCGCCACGCGGTGTGCCTCGACGGTGTCCATGACGTGCAGGTAATCGCGGATGGCGGTTCCGTCAGGCGTCGCGTAGTCGTCACCGAACACAGGGAGGTGGTGGCGCCTGCCGATAGCGACCTGCGACAAATAAGGCATCAGGTTGTCCGGCGTCCCGCTGGGATCCTCACCGAGCAGTCCGCTGGGATGGGCGCCGACCGGGTTGAAGTACCGCAAAGACAGCACGGTGAACTCCGGGACCCGGTGGCACACGTCAGCGAGGATCTGCTCGCACGCCCATTTGGAGGCCGCGTACGGATTGGTGGGCCGGGCGGGGGTCGCCTCGCTGAGCGGCCCCCGCCCGGCGTCTCCGTACACCGAGCAGGACGAGGAGAACACCATCTGGTGCACTCCGTGTTCGTGCATCGCCCGCAGCAGGGAGGTCGTCCCGCCTACGTTGGTGTCGTAGTACTCGACGGGCATCCGTGTCGACTCGCCGACGGCCTTCAGAGCGGCGAAGTGTACAACGGCGTCCACAGAGTGGCGGTCGAAGACTGCCGAAAGGGCGCGCCGATCACGGATGTCCAGCTCGTACACGGCGCCGACGAAGCGGCCGGCGATCCGTTCTACGCGGGCGAAGACCTGGGGTGTGCTGTTCGCATAGTTGTCGACCACGATCAGTTCGTAGCCGTGGTCGAGGAGTTCGACGCAGGCGTGAGAGCCGATGAAGCCCGCCCCGCCGGTGACGAGGATCGTTGACGGTGAGCTCATGGGTCCGACTCCTGGGTGCGCGTGTGCTTGTCGGTTCGTGGTCACCGCACTCACCAGCCAAGGACGGCGGCCGCGTAGGCCGGATAGAAGAAGATCGCCGTGGCGACGGGCACCCACGACAGCAGGCCGAGGGTCAGGGGCAGGCGGGCGGTCGCCAACGCGGCCGCGAAGCGCGTTCCTGACGCCCTGGCTGCCTCCCGCACGTGGAGTACGGGCACGGCGAGCGCCACAGTGGCGTAGGCAGTTGCGGCAACGACACACAGGAAGACATAACCGGCCGCCGGGCCGGTCAGCTCCCCGTACAGGGCGACCGCGGACAGACCCACGGCGAGCGCGGCGAACGGCACGGTCAGCCTGGCGAGCAGCGGCCGGGGCCCACCAGTGTCCTTGGGCGTGACCTTGAAGGTCAGCGGGCGGGGCCGCATCTTCTGGTGGAGCGCGCCGACCAGGCCCCAGACGACGAAGGGCCAGCGGGCGAGCGCGAACAGCCAGGTCTCCCAGCTCATGACGGGGGCGGTGCGCGGGCGCATCAGCTGCCTGCGTCGCAGCAGCCACAGCGTCAGCACCAGCCACAGGGGCATCGACCAGAAGTGCAGCAGGAAGTCGAAGTAGTTGACATTCATCCACGGCAGGCCGGTGATCACCGCCACCGGCGGAAGGATCAGCCCGGCGACAATCATCAGGCCGAGGAGCGGGTAGTACGCCAGGGCATAACCGAAGCGCAGCCGCAGCAAGGCGGGCAGCCGCCCCAGATGGCGCGGGAGGAGGCCCAGCAGCATGGTGGTCAGGCTCCGGGACCACTGGTACTCCTGCGTGACCATGTCGGCGAAGGTCAGCGGCCCGTCCCCGTGTGCTTCGGCGTCGATGGCGAAGGCGCCGTGCCAGCCGGCGGAGCTGAGCAGATAGGTGGTGGAGAAGTCCTCGGCGAGTTCGGGCCCGAGGCCGCCGATGTCCCGCAAGGCCCGGGTGCGTACCGCGTAGTGGGAACCGATGCACATCGGGGCGAGACCGTCGCTGTGGCCCAGCTGCACGGCACCGTGCCAGATGGCCTCGCGGTGCAGCCGGCCCCGTGCCGCCCAGGACGCTGCGTCGGTGGCGTCGCACACGCTGGGTGCGGCGACGTAGCCGATGGCGGGGTCGTCGAAGGGGCGGACCATTTCGGCGAGATACGTGGGAGCGGGCACGTGGTCGCAGTCGAGCTGGGCTACCACGGTGTAGCGCCAGTAGCCACAGTGGTCGTAGAAGTAGGCGAGATTGCCTTCCTTGCAGCGCGTGCGCCGAGGCCATCCCGCCCGGTGGTACGGAATCACTCCGCGTCGGCAGGAGACCTGGACACGGCGCTGCCTGCACCATTGCTCGATCTCTTCGGTGGGGTCCTCGTCGCACAGCCAGACGTCGTAGGCGTACGGGTAGTCCTGGGCCAGCATGGCTTCGAGGGTGTGGCGGACGGTGGGCCACGGTTCGGAAGGGGCGCGGGTCACAGCGAAGGCGACCGCCACCGGCGGGATGGGCAGTGCCGGGTCGACCCGGCGCAGCCGGAGGGCTGTGACGAAGAAGTAGCAGGGAAGGGCGGTGAGGTACAGCAGGAGGAGGCTGTTGACGATCAGCCCGGCCCAGCCCGCCCGGTGCTCCGGTTGCAGCCACCACGACCAGAACCAGAGGAAGGACGCCCCCCAGCCCCCGGCGATCGCCCACAGTGCGGCCCGGTCCCGGACCGGAAGCACTGGCACGAACGTCGCCTGGCGGACCGTGCGGACCGGGTAGGGGTGCTCGAAGACGGGGCCTGCGTCAGTGATGCGGACGACGTTTCCGTCCGAGATCCGCGCCAAGTGGTGCTCCACCTGGATGAGATCTGCCGATTTCTGCTCACTGTGCGTCATGGCCTGACGTTCCTAAGTCACCATCGCTGTACGCTGACGATGTACGCTGACGTCGTATACGTCCGACTTTGCGACTTTTGATTCCTGATGTCAAGCGGAGGCCGGTCATGGTGAAGGAAGCGAACGCCGAGCCCAATGGGCCGCGACGGCGGGCCGGCGACCGAGGGCGCTACGGCCGACTCAGCAGAGAACGTGTGCTGGCCACCGCCCTGGACGTGGTGGACCGCGACGGCCTGTCCGGCCTCAGCATGCGCAAGCTCGGCGCGGAACTGGGCGTCGAAGCGATGGCACTGTACCGGTACGCTCCCAGCAAGGACGCACTGCTGGACGGGCTGGTCGAGGAGTTCTACCGAGAACTGGACCAGGACCTGGCGGCCGGGCCACGGACCGCGCCGTCCCCGGCCCAGGACTGGCGCGCGGAACTCCACCACGTCGCCCTCACGACCCACGGCGTCGCCCTGCGCCACCCCCACGTGGTGCCGCTGCTGGCCACGCGCCTGCTCTCCACGCCACTGGCCCGCAGGCCACTACCCGTACTGCGCAGCGACGAGCGCGTCCTGGCACTGCTCCACGACGCCGGCCTCGACAACCCCAGCGCCGTGCGGATCCACCGAGCCTTCACCGCGTGGCTGCTCGGCTTCCTCCTGACCGAGCTGCGGGCCATGGACGACCAACCGGACGAACCTGAACCGGCCTTCCGGCTCGGCCTGCACCGCATCCCCGAACGGGACTTCCCCCGCCTGCGGGCGACAGCCATAACCCTCGCCGACCGGGGCGGCCCCGCCGAGCTTGCCGCAGGTCTGGGCGCCCTGCTGCGGTGAGGCCCCTACGACGGAGCAGCGCGAGATCCGTCTCGGTGCGTGGGTGGGCAACCAGCGTTCCAGGCGGCATCGCTGACATCGGAACGGGTACGCGGAGCCCGGCCGGTGTCGCTTCCAGATGACCGCCTAGGATCATTTCAGCCGCGTGCTCAGTGGTCTTCGCGCCAGGCCCGGTCCATGGCCGCGGCGGCCGTATCCGCGGCCAGCTGCTCGATCTGCTCGGGCACCTCCCGCTCGTCGATGACGAAGAGCCGACCGCCGACGAGTGTGGTGGTGGGCTTCCAGCCGAGATGGCGGCCCGCCTCGCGAGCCGCGCGCCGAACGTCTTTTAGCTCGCCCATCTCCGTAAGGTCATCGCCGCTCAGGATCAGATGCCCGTAGTACCCCTTGTACTTGGGCTTGAGGGCAGCCCTCATCAGCGACTCAAGGAGGTCGACCAGGTTCTCGTACCGGCGCTGGGCCAGTTCGTCTTTCACGGGCATTGTGCGACAGCTCCCCACGCTCTGGGCGCACCCCATGTATGCCATATATGTGCCGCAAGCCGAAGGCCCTCCCGCCCTTGTGGGCAGAAGGGCCTCTGGCCTGCTGCTTTGCTGTGCCCCCGGCAGGATTCGAACCTGCGACACCCGCTTTAGGAGAGCGGTGCTCTATCCCCTGAGCTACGGAGGCGGGGTTTGCGGCGATCCGGCTGAAACCCCGGGGTGGGATTGTCGGCCGGTGTGGCAAACCTCCTGGTCAGGTGGCGTGCAGACGCTGCTGGGGTGGAGTCCTCGCGGACGCTTTCCCGAGCGGGCGACCTGGTAGCCCACTGACCGCTGACAGCCTAGCGGATCTCGCTGCGCGGGTGCGCCCCCATAGGGGATCGGGGGGCAGCGGCCTCACGGATGGCCGGATGACCTGCGGAAACGAGTACCGCTCTGTGAGTCGTCGCAGGCGCGGCTGGTCCTTTCGAGGGTCACCCCGGGCGATCCCCTCGGTGAGTCCCGTTGACCACGCCACCGTGACGGCGAGGTGATGTTTGTGCGCGATGCGCTCCATGGTGCTGAACGGGACTGCTCGGTACTCCCGGGGATGCAGGACGACACCACGCGGGCGAACTCCTCGTCCAAGTACGCCTCTTGCCGCGCGGGGTTCCGGGATATGCGGAGCAAGAGCTTGCTCGGGGACAGGAAGCGCGCCGTCGCCGTCGCGTTTCGCAATCGCCCGATCAGGTCCTCGTCGCCGTTTTCTAGGGCGAACATGACAAGCCGGACCGTGCGAGGGTCGGCGAGCGAATGTGGGTGTGGCGTGGAAACCATGCCTGGCTCTCCCCTTCACACTGTCGTCGAGCCGTTCGGCATCGGTTCTGTCGATGTGGGGGTTCGGGAGGTTGCATTAGTGCGGTGTTGTGGCGGGCGGCCGTGCGGCTCAGGGTGGGCGGTGTAACCCCGAGCAAAGCCGTGGAGGTGGGTCGTGGTCCAGGACGACCAAGAGGGCCGTTTCGCCGTTGTCATCAACGATGAGGAGCAGTACTCGATTTGGCCGCAGGGGCGCGACCTGCCGGACGGGTGGCGGGGTGCGGGCTTCAGTGGGTCCCGGGAGGAGTGCCTCGCGCATGTGGAGGTCGTCTGGACCGACCAGCGGCCGCTGAGCGTTCGCCGGGTCGCTGGTCAGTCGGTGTAGTGGGGCTGGGCTTTTGGGCTTTTACAGGTCGTGGGGGAGCCAGCCTCGCTGGACCGCTCTCACGCCCGCCTCGAATCTGCTGCGGGCGCCCAGGCGGTCCATCAGGGCCGTCGCGATGCGGCGGGCGGTGCGGTGGGAGACGCCGAGGCGCTTGGCTATGCCCTCGTCCGTGTGGCCCTCGGCGAGCAGCCGCAGGGCTGCCGCCTCCTGCCGGTCGAGTTCGTCGGCGTCCCGGCGGGGCTTCTCGCCCAGTGGGCGAGAAGCCTCCCAGGCGCTCTCGAAGAGGGTGCAGAGTGCGGTGAGCGTTCCCTTCCCCGTGATGACGACCGCCCCTTCGCTGCTGTCCTCGTTGTTGAGGGGGATGATGGCCGTCTCGCGGTCGAGGAGGGTCATGCGGAGGGGGAGCTCCCCGGCCGTACGGACGTGGCCGCCCATCGTGGTGAGCCAGTTGGCGTGGGCCACGCTGGCCGCGCAGTTGCGGACGCTCTCCAGGTAGATCGTCCGCATCTTCACTCCGCGCCCGAGCAGCTTTTCGTTGAGCGGACGCGCGGACGCCATGTTCTCCTCCGTCTGCGCACCGCCCGGGGCGAAAGTCATCACCTCCCGCCGCACGTTGTCGGTGAGTACGGCCAGCCTCGCCCGGATCTGCGCCACGTCGGCCAGATGCTCCATGCTGCCCTGGCCCCCGGCCGGCCTGCGGTCGGCGTACTGGTCGGCGTACTCGGAGATCAGTTGGGAGGCTGCCGTCCGGGCTGCCGCCATGCGCTGCCGGTGCAGGGCGAACTCCGCCTGTCTTCGGGCCAGCAGGTAGTCCAGGCCCAGCTCGGGGTTGACGGCCCGGGGTGGCTGGGTGGGGGCGGTGGAAGGCTGGATCAGGGATAGTTGGGACAGTTTGTCCCAGGCGGCCCGTACGGCGTCCTCGGCGAGGTCCAGGTGTCGCGCGAGTGCGGTGACGTCGTCCTGGGGCCGCTCCAGCATGGCCCGGTACACGGCTTCGGTCGGCGTATCGAGTCCCAGTAATTCAAGCATCGCTCAGTTCCCCGTTCCGGCGGTGTCGCTCCATCGTCTTGCGTACGGCGCAGGGGCGGCCCGCCAGGGCCCGTCAGTGACACGGTGGACACTTTGGGTCATGACCCAAAGTGGCCCGCCGTTTTCCTTCCCCCAAGGTTCACCGGCGGTGATGCTACTTCCGAGGCGGACGAATCCGCCAGGAATCGGTCCACGGTCCGGTTCGCCAGACGAAGTTTTCCTCTTGGATTTACGTCCCGAAAGGACGCCGGTCATGTTCCGTGCCCGTATCGCCAAGGCTGCCGCTGTCACCGCGCTCGCCGCCGCGGCGCTCCTCGCACCCGCCGTCGTTGCCCTCACCCCCGGCGACACGGCCACCGCCACCACCGTGTCGGCCGCCACGGAGGGGGCCGGGAAGACGTCCGCCGAGGGGCCTCAGCCGGACATGGGCTGGCAGTGAACGACCGGGAGCCGGCGTGGACCTGAGACAGCTGACCACCTTCCACCGCGTCGCGACGCTGCTGAGTTTCACCCGGGCCGCGTCCGAGCTGAAGTACGCGCAGTCCAGCGTCACCGCCCAGGTCAAGGGGCTGGAAGTGGCATTGGGCGTGGAGCTCTTCGAAAGGCTGAGGGGGCGTATCCGCCTGACCGCCGCCGGGGAGCGGCTCGTACCGTACGCCGAGCAGATCCTGTCGCTGGTCGACGAGGCCCGGGACAAGACGACCGGCTGGGCGGAGCCTTCGGGTGTGCTCACCATCGGTACGACGGAGAGCCTCACGTCCTACCGCATGCCGCCGGTGCTTGAGTTCTTCCATCACCGTTATCCCCTGCTCCAGCTCGCGCTGAGGCCCAGCCAGTGCGCCCAGACGTGCGAGGCGCTGCGGCAGGGCGAGTTCGACATGGGTTTTCTGATGGAGGCGGAGACGGAGCATCCAGGCGTACGGACCGAGGTGCTCGGGCGGGAGCCGCTGGTCGCGGTCGCCGCGCCCGGTCATCCCCTCGCGTCGGTGCGCCACGTGACGACCGACGAGCTGCGCGGGGCGCGCGTCCTGGCGCCCGAGGCGGGGTGCGCGTACCGGGGGCTGCTGGAGGCCGAGCTCAATGCCGGCGCCGCCCGGCCCGTACAACTGCTGGAGTTCGGGAACATCGAGTCGGTCAAGCGTGGGATCGCGGCCGGTTTCGGGGTCAGCGTGCTGCCCACGATGGCGGTGTCCGACGCGGTCGCCGCCGGGACGCTGGCGGTCCTGGACTGGGAGCCGCCGTTCGAGGTGTTCACGCAGATCGCGTGGCGCCGGGGCAGGCAGCTCACCCGGGAGATGCGGGTGTTCATCGACCGTACTGTTCAGTTCATGGCGCAGGATCAGTTGCAACTGGTGGGCTGACGCCCTCCGCCCAGGTCACCGGTACGTCGTCTTCGTGGAGTCGACGTGCCGGTGGCGGCCTTTTGGTGTTTGGGGCGGCCGGTCGTCCCTTACACGTGCCCCTTGGCTACTAATTCCTCCATGATCTGGAGGGCGTTGAGTGCGGCGCCCACCCGCAGGTTGTCGGTGACCAGCCACAGCAGGAAGCTGTTCGGGTTGGTGGGGGAGACGCGTATCCGTCCCACGTGGATGTGGTTCGGGTCGCCCAGCGTGGCGGGCGTCAGCACGTCCCCGTGCATGCCGTCGTCATGGACGGTTACGTCGGCCTGCGCGCTCAGCAGCGCGCACAGTTCCGTACGGTCCACCGGTGACAGGCACTCGATCCACACCGCCGCCGAATGTCCATTGACCACCGGGACCCGGACACAGGTCGCCGTCACGTCGAGGTCGGGCAGGCCGAGGATCTTGCGTGACTCCTGGAGCAGCTTCTGCTCCTGGAGCGTGAAGCCGTTGGCCAGCACCTGGCCGATCTGCGGTACGACGTTGAACGCCAGCGCGGGGGTGAACTCCTTGGCCGGCATCTGCGCCTGCGGGTCCTGCAGCGCGAGCCTGGACGCCTCCTGGAGCTCCTCGATGCCGGAGTGGCCGCTGCCGGACGCGGCCTGGTACGTACTCACGACGATCTGGCGGACCCCCCAGCGGCGCTCCACGTCCCGGACGACGCGGACCAGCGGGATCGTGACGGAGTTGGGGTTGGCGATCACGCCGGCCGCCGGGCGGCGGTCCAGCTCCGCGGCGTTGACCTGCGGGACCACCAGCGGGATGTCGGCGTTCATCCGGAAGGCGAAGGTGTTGTCGATCACCAGGGTGCCGTGGGCCACCGCGACCGGCACCCAGGCGCGGCTGACGGCGTGACCGGCGGAGAAGAAGACCACATCGGCATCGCCGAAGTGGAAGGCGGTCAGGTCCGTAACCCGGTAGTCCCGGTCTCCGACCCGGATTTCGAGGCCGGCCGAGCGGGCGGAGGCCACGAGGTGCAGTTCCCGGTAGCGCAGTCCCCGGTCCTCGATCAGTTCGAGGAGGGTGCCACCCACCGCGCCGGTCGCGCCGACGATGGCGATGCGCGGGGCGAGCGGGTCGTCGACCAGGGGCATGGATATCGCCGATCGAGTAGAGCCGGGTGAGTGGGGGAGCGGTCGCCGGTCGACCGGCGTCGAAAGCAGGGGGCAAATTATCGCCGTACCGGGTCTGACCAGCAATCACAAGCACACGCGGATCGTCGATGGCTCCCATCGGCGACGCCGATCGGCCGGACGTCCGGCGAGCGGCCGATCGGAATCACCGAAGCCGACCATCGGATCTGCCCGTCGGGAGGACGTTGACCCCGAAGTTTCGCTTGACCAAGGGTTGGGGTCGAACGGTCCTGGGCGACCGGGAGTTCGCCAATCGAATGGGTGGGTTCATGCAGCAGGCCGTCAAGGTCGTCGGAGTCGGGGGGTCCTCCCGGCCGGGCTCCACCGCGGAGCAGGGGCTTCGGGTGGTGCTGGCCGAAGCGGCCCGGCTGGGGGCGGACGTCACCCTGATCGGCGGCGCCGAACTGGTCATGCCGCTCTACGATCCGCGTGCCGTGGCACTGCCGCCCGAGGCCCACCGCCTGCTGGCCGCGCTCGTCGTCGCCGACGGCGTGGTCCTCGCCAGTCCGGCGTACCACGGGACGGTGTCGGGCCTGCTGAAGAACGCCCTGGACTACACCGAGGAGTTGCGGGAGGACAGCAGGCCGTACCTGACCGGACGCGCCGTCGGCTGCCTGGCCGTGGGGCAGGGCTGGCAGGGCGCGGTGAGCACCCTGGGCGCCCTGCGGGACGTCGTGCACGCGCTCCGGGGCTGGAGCACTCCGCTGGGGGTCGCGATGAACAGCGCGGCGGCGGGCTTCACCGCGGGCGGGGAGTGCGACGACCCGCACATCCAGGGGCAGTTGACCGCGATGGCCGGCCAGGTCGTCGAGTTCGCCGAGGCGCACCGGGCCCTGCGGGCCACGGCGCTCCCGGCACGGTGAGGGACGTCGTGGAGAACGTGGACGCCGATGCGGAGGCGAGTCGCTGGATCCGGTGCTTCCACCCGAAGCCGGAGGCCGCGCACACCCTGGTCTGCTTTCCGCACGCGGGCGGTTCGGCCAGCTACTACTACGGGCTCTCGGCGGCGCTGGACGCGGACATCGAGCTGCTGGTGATCCAGTACCCCGGCCGGGAGAACCGGCTGTTCGAGGAGCCTGCCCGGTCCGTCGCGGCGCTGGTGGACTCCGTGACCGAGGTGCTGGCCGGCCGGCTCGGCGTCGTACGTCCGGTTCTGTTCGGGCACAGCATGGGGGCGATCGTCGCCTTCGAGGTCGCGCGGCGGCTGGAGCGGTCGGACGTTGGCCCGGCGCCCACGGGGCTGGTCGCGTCGGCCTGTTCGGCCCCTTCGAACCGTTCGGAGCGAGCTGAGCGCCTGGCTCCGGTTGGCGAGGAGCACGACAGCGACGTGCTCGCGCGGATCATGGGGCTGGGCGGCACCGCCCAGGGCGTCGGCGAGCACGCGGAGCTGATCGCGCTGGTCCTCCCGGCGATACGAGCCGACCTGGCAGCCCTGGCGTCCTACCGGGCGGCCGACGGCGCCGCGGTCGGCTGCCCCGTCACGGTGTTCGTCGCGGACGGCGACTCCGATGTGCCGGTGGCGGACGCCGGGCTGTGGGGCACGCACACCACCGCGGGCGACACCGAGGTGCACGTCTTCGAAGGCGATCACTTCTATCTCAGCAAGGTGCCGAAAGACTTTCTCGACCTGCTCCAGGAAACTGTGCGCACTTCTCGCCCGGAGACCTCACCCGCATGAAAACCATGGGATTCGTGGAAGAAGAGCTCGCCCAGATGTGGGCGGAGCTGCTGGACGTCGCCGGTGCGCCGGTGGACATGGAGTCGGGGTTCGCCGGCCTCGGCGGCGGGCCGGACGAGGCGCGGCTGCTCGCCGCCCGTATCGACGAGGAACTCGGCGCGCACGTCGCGGCGGACGGGCTGCTGGGCGCGGACACGCTGGAGGCGATGGGCCGCCTGGTGCGCGAGGCCATGGAACGGGCCAGGGCGGAACGGGCCGGGGCGGACCGGTCCACGGCCGTCGCGTCCGTTCCCGCCGGTCCCCGCGCGGGCGCCCGGCAGGAGCGGCCCCAGCTGTCGTTCGCCCAGCAACGGCTGTGGTTCATGCAGCAGATCGACCCCGACACCACCCTCTACAACGTGCCGACCGTGCTGCGCCTGCGCGGCGCCCTGGACCGGGCCGCCCTCGGCCGGGCCCTCGACGCCCTCGTCGCCCGCCACGAGGTGCTGCGGACGACGTACGCCGCTCCGTCCGGCCGCCCGTACCAGGTGATCGGGGACCCGGCGCCGCTGGATCTGCCGTACACGGACCTGACCGGCGCCGCCGACCCGGCGGGCGAGGCGGACCGCGTCGCGGCCGACGAGGCCGCGGGTGTGTTCGACCTGGCCGCCGGGCCGCCGCTGCGGGCCCGGCTGGTGCGGGTCGGCGCGGACGAGTACCGGCTCGTCGTGACGTTCCATCACATCGCCGTTGACGGGTGGTCGGTGGAGGTCTTGTTCCGCGAGCTGGGTCAGCTCTACGGGTGTGGGGACTCGCTGTCCGATGTGACGCTGCACTACGCCGATTACGCGGCCTGGCAGCGCGAGCGGCTCCAGGGCGAGACCCTGGACGCCCTCGTCGGGCACTGGCGCGGTGCGCTCGGGGACGACCCGAAGGCGCTCGCCGTACCGACCGACCGGCCGCGCGGCACGACGCGGAGCTTCCGGGGTGCCGTCGTCACGCGCGAGCTGGGGCCGGAAATCGTCGCGGCGGTACGAGAGTTCAGCCGCCGCGAGCGTGTCACTCCGTACATGACCCTCTTCGCCGGCCTGCACACGCTGCTCGCCGGCTGGTCGGGCGCCACCGACATCACGGTCGGCACCCCGGTCGCGGGCCGGGACCGGCCCGAGCTCCAGGACCTGGTCGGCTGCCTGATCAACATGGTTCCGGTACGGGTCCGGCTGGACGGCGGCCCCGGATTCCGCGAGCTCCTGACCCGGGTCCGCACGGCGGTGCTCGACGCGTCCGCGCACCAGGAGCTGCCCTTCGACAAGCTGGTCGAGGCCCTGGTGTCCCGGCGCAGCCGCGACTTCATGCCGGTCTTCCGGGTGATGTTCAGCTTCATCAAGGAGCGGTCGGAGCCGGTCTTCGCCGGGCTCGACGGGTGCTCCCTGGACCTCACCGGCCCGCAGGACACCGCGAAGTACGACCTCAGCCTGTACGCGGAAGAGCGCGGCGCGGGCCTCGCTCTGACTCTTGAGTACGACACCGATCTGTTCGGGCCGGACACCCCGGCCGCGCTGCTGTCCGCCTACGAGCGGACGTTGACGGAAGCGACGGCCCGACCACAGACGCCGGTACTGGAGCTCGCGGCGGCCCGGTTCGGCGCCGCCGGCACTGAGAGGAACCCCCACCGTGACCGTTGACCAAATGGCCACACCCGCACCCCGGCCCCCGGCGACCATCGACGCGTGGTTCGCACGGCAGGCGGCAGCGCGCGGCGACGCCGTCGCCGTGACCGGCCGCGACGGCCGGCTGACCTACCGCGAGCTGGAGCGCGACGCCAACCGGCTCGCCCACCACCTGCGCGCCCTCGGCGTCGGCCCCGAAGTGCCGGTCGCCGTCTGCATGGAGCGCACCACCGGCCTGGTGACGGCGCTGCTCGCGGTGCTCAAGGCAGGCGGGGCGTACGTACCGCTCGACCCCTCCGCTCCGGACGAGCGGCTGCGCTTCACGCTCACCGACGCGGGCGCCGCCGTCCTGCTGACGGATGCGGACACGGACGGGCGCGGGCTGCGTGCCGCGCACACGGTGCTGATGGGCGGACTCGGCGGTGGCGTCGACCTGACGGCGTACCCGCAGACCGCGCCCGAGGACCCCGGCACCGGGCCGGCGAGTCTCGCGTACGTCATCTACACCAGCGGCTCGACCGGCACCCCCAAGGGCGTCATGATCGAGCACCGCAATGTGACGGGCCTGCTGAGCGGTGTCCGCGACCGGTTCGGCTTCGGGCCGGACGACGTGTGGTCGATGTGCGCGTCCGCCGCGTTCGACGTCTCTGTGTGGGAGATGTGGGGCGCCCTGCTGCACGGTGGCCGGCTGGTCGTCGTACCGGACGAAGTGCGCCGGGCACCTCAGGAGTTGCACGCGCTGCTGCACCGCGAGGGCGTCACCGTGCTCAACCAGACTCCGGCCGCCTTCCGGCAGCTCGTACGGTACGAGGAGGAGTACGACGGACTGGGCCCCCTCGCCGGGCTCGCGCTGCGGCTGGTGGTCTTCGCCGGGGAGGCGCTGCCGCCCGAGATGCTGCGGCCGTGGATCGCGCGGCACGGCGACGAGGTGCCGGTGCTGGTGAACATGTACGGGATCACCGAGACCACCGTGCACTCCACCTACCGCCGGATGACCTCGGCCGATCTCGAAGGTGCGGCCGGCAGCATGATCGGCGGCGCCATCGGCGGCTGGACGCTGGACGTGATCGGCGCGGACGGCGAGCGGGCGGCGGGCGGCGAGGCCGGTGAGCTGTACGTCGGTGGCGCGGGCGTGGCCCGCGGCTACCTGGGCCGCCCCGCCCTCACCGCTGAGCGCTTCCTGCCCGACCCGGACGCGGCCGTGCCGGGGGCCCGCCGGTACCGGTCGGGCGACAGTACGCGGCGCGCGGTCGGCGGTGAGGGCCAGGGAGACCACGAGTACCTGGGCCGCCTCGACCACCAGGTGAAGATCCGCGGCTATCGCATCGAGCTCGGCGAGATAGAGAACGCGCTCACCCGCCACCCCGCCGTCCGCGACACCGTCGTGGTCGTCGACCAGGACGCGGCGGGAGCCCCGCGGCTTGTCGCGTACTGGATGGCCTCGGCCGGGTCGCCGGCCGGGCCGTCCGAACTGCGCGAGCACCTGGGGCTGACGCTGCCCGAGTACATGCTGCCGAATGTGTACGTCGTCCTGGACCGGCTGCCGCTGACCCCCAACGGCAAGGTGGACCGGCGCGCGCTGCCCGCTCCTGAAGCGGTACGCCCCGAGCTCGACGCGGAGTTCGCGGCGCCCGGGACCCCCGTCGAGAAGGCCCTCGCCGACATCTGGGCCGAGGTGCTCTCGGTCGACCGGGTGGGACTGGACGACGACTTCTTCGAGCTGGGCGGCCACTCGATGCTCGCCACCGAAGCCGTGGCCCTCACCAAGGAACAGCTCGGCGTCGGCGCGACGCTGCGGCTGTTCTTCGACCGGCCGACGGTACGGGAACTCGCGAGCGCCCTGGACGAGCTGCTCGCCGTACAGCACGACACCGGCGACGACAGCCGGTCCGCATCCCACCCGCACGGGGAGAAGAACGCATGACGTACGAGACGGATCTGCCACTGCCATCACTGCCACCACTGCCCGAGCAGGCCGTAGCCATCATCGGAATGAGCGGCCGCTTCCCGGGCGCCGCGGACGTCGACGAGCTGTGGCGCATGGTGGCGGCGGGCGAGGAGGGGCGTACGTCCTACTCCGACGAAGAGCTGGCGGCGGCCGGGGTTTCTGCGGAGCTGCTGAGCGACCCGGCGTACGTGAAGTCCGGTTTCCCGGTGGACGGGTTCGACCGCTTCGACGCCGACTTCTTCGGTGTCACCCGGTCCGAGGCCGAACTCATGGATCCGCAGCACCGGTTGCTGCTGGAGACCGCCTGGCAGGCGCTGGAGCGGGCGGGGTATCCGGCGAAGGCGTTCGAGGGGCGGACCGGTGTGTTCGCCGGCACGTCGGGGAGCGGCTACCTCCAGGAGCGGATCGCTTCGCGCGGCGGCGGGTCCGGCGACGGTGGCCGGATCTCGGACGAGATCCAGGTCGCGATCGGCAACGACCCCGGCATGCTGGCGTTGCGGGTCTCGTACAAGCTCGGTCTGACCGGGCCCAGCTTCACTGTGCAGAGTGCGTGTTCGTCGTCGCTGGTGACGGTTCATCTGGCGGTGCAGTCGCTGCTCAGCCGGGAGTCCGACCTGGCGCTGGCGGGCGGTGTGGCGGTGCGTGAGTTCGAGCCGCGCGGCTACCGGTACGAGGAGGGCGCGATCCTCTCGACGGACGGCCACTGCCGGCCGTTCGACGCGGACGCCTCCGGGACCGTTTCCGGTGACGGTGTGGCGCTGGTGGTCCTCAAGCGGCTGGAGGACGCGGTCGCCGACGGCGACCACATCCACGCGGTGATCCGCGGCAGCGCGGTCAACAACGACGGCTCGGCCAAGATCGGCTTTACCGCCCCGTCGCCGCACGGCCAGGCCGAGGTGATCGCGGAGGCGCTGGCGGTGGCCGGGGTCGAGCCGCGTACGGTCCAGTACGTCGAGGCGCACGGCACCGCGACGCCGCTCGGCGACCCGATCGAAGTCCAGGCGCTGACGGAGGCGTTCGGCCCGGACGCGGCCGCCGGGTCGGTCTACCTGGGCTCCGTGAAGTCGAACGTCGGCCACCTGGACGCGGCGGCCGGTGTCACGGGCCTGATCAAGGCGACGCTGGCGCTGGAGCACCGCTTCATCCCGCCGACGGCGCACTTCGGCAGCCCGAACCCCCGCCTCTCCCTGGACAAGGGCCCGTTCCGGGTCAACGCGGAGGGTGTGCCGTGGCCGGATACGGAGCCGGAGCTGGCGCCGCGCGCCGGGGTGAGTGCGTTCGGCATCGGCGGCACGAACGCCCACGTGATCCTCGAGGCGGCGCCGGTCGCGGCGCGGGCGGACGGTGAGACCGACGCCGACGCCGACGATTGGCATGTGCTGCCGCTGTCGGCCCGTACGCCCGAAGCCCTGGACGCGGCTGCCGCGCGTCTCGCGACGACCCTCAGGGCGGATGTGACCGGGCGCTCCGCCGCTGTACGCCCGGCGGCGGCCCTGGCGGCGGGCGGGCCTGGGCGGGATGCCGGGCTGGACGCCGCGAACGACGCTGGCACGCGTCTAGCGGCGGCGCCCTCGGTGGGCGGGTCCGGGTCGGACGACGCTGCTGCGCGCCCCGGGGCGGCCTTGGCGGCGGGCGGGCGTGGGCGGGATGCCGGGCTGGTTGGCGCCGCGCGTCTCGCGGCCGACGGGGTCGGGCAGGGCGCAGGGCACGACGCCGTCGGGCTCGCCGACATCGCGTACACCCTGCAAGTCGGGCGTGGTGCCTTTCCGTATCGGCGTACGGTCGTCGCCAGCGACCGCGTCGGCGCTGCCGCCGCGCTGGAGCGGGCCGGCGGTGCCGTCGGCGCCGTGCCGGACGAGGCGCCCGACGTCGTGTTCGTCTTCCCGGGGCAGGGCGCGCAGTACGCGGGCATGGGCGCCGAGTTGTACCGCACCGAGCCGGTGTTCCGTGACGCGCTCGACCGGTGCGCCGAGATCCTCCGCCCCCAACTGGGCTGGGACGTCCGCGAGGTGGCCTTCGCCGCCGACCGGGGCCAGGCCAAGGAGCGGCTGCGGCAGACCCTCTACACCCAGCCCACCGTCTTCAGCATCGACTACGCCGTCGCGCAGCTGCTCATGTCGTGGGGCGTACGCCCCGACGCCATGACCGGGCACAGCCTCGGCGAGCTCGTATCGGCGTGCCTGTCCGGGGTGTTCAGCCTGGAGGACGCGCTGCGCGTCGTCGCCCGGCGTGCCGCCCTCATGCAGGACCTGGCCCCCGGCCGGATGCTTTCCGTACTGCTGGACGAGGCGGCCCTGACCAAGGCGCTGGACGGTCTGACCGCGACAATCGCCGCCGTCAACGCGCCCGGCTCCTGCGTCGTCGCCGGTACGCCCGAAGAGGTCGCCGACGCGCGCCGGGTGCTGGAGGCCCAGGGTGTGTCCGTACGGGAGCTGGAGACGTCGCACGCCTTCCACACCGCGCTGGTCGAGCCGGCCCTGCCCGGTCTCGCCGAGGTGCTGCGTTCGGTGCGGCTGAACACGCCGCAGATCCCCTTCCTGTCCAATGTGACGGGCACCTGGATCACCGACGAGCAGGCCACCGACCCCGACTACTGGGTGTCCCACACCCGCGCGCCGGTCCGCTTCTCCGACGGGATCACCGCCCTTGCCGAGCGCGGTGATGTGGTCCTCGTCGAGGCCGGGCCCGGCAGCCAGCTCAGCGGGCTCGTGCGGATCCACCCGGAGCCCTCGCCCGTCGTCACCCTGCTGCGCAAGCCGCGCGGGGAGGCCGAGGAGCAGTCGGCCGAACCCCGCACCGTACGCGAGGGGCTGGCCGAGCTGTGGCGGCACGGTGTGGACGTCGACTGGGCCGCTCTGCACGGCGACCGGGCCCGGCGCCGCGTGCCGCTGCCCGCCTACCCGTTTGCCGGACGCAGTTACCTGCTGCCCAAGCCGGAGGGCGCCGCCGGCGCCGGGAACGTACGTACCGACCCCAAGCGTTGGATGTACGCCCCGGTCTGGCACCGCGCGCCCCTCCCGCAGGCGGAGGAGCCGGACACAGCGGGACCGCTCAGCTGGCTCGTCCTCGCGGACGGAGCCGGTCTCACCGACGGGCTGACCGCCGCCCTGCGCGGGCGCGGCCACACCGTCACGACGGTGCGCAAGGCAGCGGCGTACGCCCGTACCTCCGACCACGCCTTCGACGCCGACCCCGCCGACGCGGGCCACCTCGGCCAGGTCGTCAAGGAGCTGCGGCAGGCGGGCGCGGCCCCGGACCGGGTCGTGCACGCCTGGGCGGTGACGGGTGAAGGGGACGACTGCGGTGATGCGGTACGCCGCTACGCCCTCGGCCTGGACACCGGTTTCCACAGCCTCGTCGCCCTCGCCCAGGCGCTCGGCGAGACCGGTGAGGACCGCCCGGTGCGGATCGACGTACTCACCGACAGCCTCCAGGACGCGCACGGTTCGGCCGTGGTCCGGCCCGAGCGGGCCACCCTGTACGGCGCGGTCACCGTGCTGCCGCAGGAGTACGCCTGGCTCACCTGTCGCAGCGTCGACGTCGTCCTCCCCGGCGACGACGCCGCCACCCGCACCCGCCTCACCGCGCAGCTGGGCGCCGAACTCGCGGGCGAGGGGCGCGAGAACCTCGTCGCCTACCGGGGCGCCCAGCGCCTCCTGCGGGCCTTCGCGCCGGTCGAGCTGGCCGCCGTACCCACCGGGCGGGCGTGGCGCGAGGGCGCCGGGTACCTCGTCACCGGCGCGTCCGGCGAGACCGGGCTGGTCTTCGCCGAGCAGATCGCCGCCGGCGGGGCGAGGGCCCTGCTCGTCGGCGCCCCGGGCTTCCCCGCCGAGAGCGAGTGGGACGCCTGGCAGAGCGGAGCCGCCGGTGACGACGACCGCGTACGCGACCGGGTCACCCGCCTCGTCGCCCTGCGCGCCGCCCACCCCGACACCGTCGCCTACCGCACCGCCGACCTGGCCGACCCCGGCCAGGCGCGCGCCACCGTCGAGGAGGCCCGTAGCGTGCTGGGCGCCATCAACGGCGTACTGCACCTCGCCGACGACCGGGGCTCCGGCCTGACGGCGCTCAAGACGCGCGACGACTTCGACGCCGTACTGGCGGCCCGAGTGAAGTCGACCCTGCTGCTTGACGAGCTGCTGGCGGGTGACGGGCTCGACTTCTTCCTCACCGCCTCCGCCACCACCGGCATCGTCGGCGGCTTCGGCCAGGCCGAGAACTGCGCGGCCGCCACCTTCCTCGACGCCTTCGCCCAGGCGGCCACCGCCGCCGGCCGGCCGACGGTCACTGTCGACTGGTCGCAGTGGGACTGGGACGACTGGTTCGAGCAGCAGATGGCGGGCCTGCCGGAGGTGCGGGAGCTGTACGAGCGGCTGCGCCTCTCCCAGGGCATCCCGGCCACCGACGGCCTGGCGCTCGCGCGGGCGGCCCTGACCGGCGGGCTCCCGCAGGTCGTGGTCTCCAGGGCCGACTTCCAGGACGTACTGGCCGACCAGTCCGGGCTGACGGCGACCTCGTTCACCGACTCGCTCGGCAGCGGCCGCGCCCGTACCGACGACGACTGGGACCCGGCGACGGTGTGGCCGGACGACGAACTCGCCCAGTCCGTCGCCCGGGTGTGGCACGAGATGCTCGGCGTCTCCCCGATCGGGCCCGACGACGACTTCTACGACCTGGGCGGCAACTCGCTGTTCGCCATCCAGATCGTCGGGCGGCTGCGGCAGGCCCACGGCGACTTCCCCATGAGCGCCGTCTTCGAGGCGCCGACCGTCCCGGGACTCGCCGCCACGATCCGCTCCCACCAGGCCGAAGCGATCGGTCTGGACGAGTTCGAGGCACTGCTGCGCGAGGTCGAGAGTCTCTCCGCCGGTGAGGCCGAGGCAAAGCTGAAGGGTGACGACCGTGTCTGACCTGTCCGACGAGTCCGAGGTCGCGCGCAAGCTCAAGGAGCGGCTGTCCTCGCTCTCCCCCGAGCAGCGCGCCGTACTGGAACGGTCCATGCGCGAGCGCAACGTCAAGGCGCCGTCCGCCGTGGACTCGGGTGCGCGGGCCGCGACCAAGTCCGAAACCCCGCGCCGCACCCGGCGCCCCGGCAGCACCATGGACTTCAGCCTCTTCTTCTTCTCCGGCGACGGTACGGCCAAGGGCCCGGGCAAGTACCAGCTGCTGCTGGACAGCGCCCGTTACGCCGACGCCAACGGCTTCGACGGCATCTGGGTCCCCGAGCGCCACTTCGTCGACTTCGGCGGCCTCTACCCGAACCCGTCGCTGCTGGCCTCCGCCATCGCCGTACTGACCGAGAACATCCAGATCCGCGCGGGCAGCTGCGTCCTTCCCCTGCACCACCCGGTGCGGGTGGCAGAGGAGTGGGCGGTCGTCGACAACCTGTCCGGCGGCCGGGCCGCGATCTCGGCGGCGTCCGGATGGCACCCGGACGACTTCCTCCTCGCGCCGGGCGACGGGCAGCAGCGCTACCCACGCCGCAAGGATGAGATGTTCGAGTCGATCGACGCCGTCCAGCGGCTGTGGTCGGGCGAGAGTGTCGAATTCCCGCGCGCGGACGGTTCGTTGCAGTCCGTACGCACGCTTCCGCGCCCACTCCAGCCGAAGCTCCCGGTGTGGGTGTCGGCGCAGGGCAGCATCGAGACGTTCGTACGGGCCGGGGAGATCGGCGCGTACGTGCTGACCGGCCTGGTCGCCCAGCGCCCCGCCGACCTGAAGGACAAGACCGCCGCTTACCGGGAGGCGCTCGCCAAGGCCGGGTACGACCCGGCCGAGGGCCGGGTCACCGCGATGGTGCACACCTTCGTCGGCTCGGACAACGACGAGGCCAGGGAGACGGTACGGGGGCCGCTGACCGCGTACCTGAAGACCTTCCTCGAACAGCAGGACAGCTTCGGCAGCGAGTTCTCCAAGCTGAACGACGCCGAGCGCGACGTCATGCTCAACGCCACCTTCGAGCGCTACTTCGACACGCTGGCGCTGCTCGGCACGCCCGACAAGTGCGAGTCCCTGATCGAGGACCTGGTCGACATCGGCGTCGACGAGGTCGCCTGCCTCGTCGACTTCGGGCTCGACCCCGGCCAGGTCCTCAAGGGCCTCGACCACCTCACCGAACTCAAGAACCGCTACCGCCACCGGGGCGAGACCGAAGGAGAGCAGTCGTGACCGGACTCGCAGACCGGCTGGCCGGCCTCACCCCCGCGCAGCGCGCCCTTCTCGACCGGCGCATGCGCGAGCGCAGCACCAGCACCGTCACCAACGCGCCCGTGCCGCGCAGGAAGCGGGAGAACCGCGTACCGCTCACCGTGGACCAGGAACGCATCTGGCTGATCCACCAGTTCGACCCCGAAGACCCCGTCTACAACGTGTACTTCGCCTCCCGGCTGCATGGCGAGCTGGAAACGGACGCGCTCCAGCGTGCCGTGGACGCCTTCGTGCAGCGTCATGAGGCGATGCGGACGACGTTCGAGCAGGACGGGCACGCTCCCGTTCAGGTGATCCACGACTCCATGGCGGTGCCGCTGGACCATCAGGACCTGCGGTCCGTGCCGGCCGACCGGCGCGAGGACGAGATGATGCGGCTCGCGACGGAGGAGATGCGCAAGCCGTTCGACCTGGTGAAGGGACCGCTGCTGCGGATCGCCCTGCTGCGTGTCGGTGACCGCGAGCACGTCCTGGTCGGCACGGTCGACCACCTGGTCTGGGACCGGGGCTCGATGGGCATCTTCAACGCCGAGATCGCCGAGTTCTACTCGGCGTTCGCCACCGGCCGCGAGCCGCAGCTGCCCCCGATCGAGGTGCATTACCCGGACTACTCCGAGTGGCAGCCGCAGTGGCTGCGCGAGGAGGTCCAGCGCAAGCACCTGCCGTACTGGAAGAAGCAGCTCGAAGGCGCCGACCTGGTGCTGGAGCTGCCGACCGACCGGCCCCGGCCGCCCCTCCAGACAGCAAATGGTGCTCGCTACCAGTTCCCGCTGACGCCGGAGCTGACGCAGGCAATCCGCGACCTCGCCAAGCGCGAGGACGTGACCGTCAACATCGCCCTCCTTGCGGCCTGGCAGTTGATCCTGCACCGGCTCACCGGGCAGCAGGACATCGTGGTCGGCACCACCTCGTCGACCCGCAGCAGGCCCGAGACCGAGCCGATGATCGGCTACTTCCTGACCATGCTGCCGCTGCGCACCACGGTCCGGCCGGCGATGACCGTACGGGAACTGCTCCAGGCGACCCGCACCACCATGATGGGCGCCTTCGACCACCACGACATCCCCTTCGGGACGCTGCTGGACGAGCTGGACCTGGACCGCGACCCGAGCCGTACGCCGATCTACCAGACGTCGTTCATCCTCGTGGACTTCCTCCACGAGGAGGAGACCCCCATGGCCGGGCTGACCGTCGAGGAGCTGATGCTCGACAACGCCACCGCCAAGGACGACGTGATGCTGGGCTTCTTCGACGACCCGGCACTCGCGGACGACCACTTCCACGGGGTGCTGGAGTACAACACCGACCTGTTCGACGAGAGCACGATGGCCCGGATGGCCCGGCAGATCGTGCGTCTCCTTGAGCAGATGTCCGAGGACGCGGGGCGCGCGGTGCGTGACCTGTCGCTGCTCGGGCCGGACGAGGCGCACACGGTGCTGGTCGACTGGAATCGGACCGAGGCGGCGCGCGAGCCCGGCGTCTCGCTCGATGTTCTGATACGTCGTCAGGCTGCGGCCACTCCCGACGCGGTCGCCGTCTCCTGCGGCGACGAGCAGCTGACGTACGCCGACCTGCTGGAACGGGCGGGTCGGCTGGCCTCGTACCTCCAGCAGCGGGGCGTGGAGCCCGAGACCGTCGTCGGGGTCTGCCTGGAGCGCTCCGTCGACCTGGTGGTCGCCCTGCTGGGCGTCGTCATGTCGGGTGGCGCCTACCTGCCGCTGGACGCGGGATACCCGCCGCAGCGCCTGGCCACCATGACCGGCGACGCGGACGCCAGGTTCCTGCTGACGCGTTCCGGGCTGCTGGACAGCCTCGTGGACTGTCCCGGCGAGCGGATCTGCCTGGACACCGACGCGCAGGCCGTTGCCACCGCCCCGGCCGTCCCGGTGGCGGTCGCAGCGGGCGAGGACCGGCTGGCGTACGTCATCTACACCTCCGGGTCCACCGGCCGCCCCAAGGGCGTCGAGGTCACCCACCGGAACCTCTCCAACCTCCTGCTGGCGATGTCCGCCGAGACCGGCCTCGGCGCCGGTGACACCCTCACCGCCGTCACTCCGGTCACCTTCGACATCGCGGGCCTGGAGCTGTACGCGCCGCTCATCAGCGGGGCCCGGGTGCACGTCGTACGCAAGGAGGAGGCGGTCGACGGCCGCCGCCTGGCCGCTCTGCTCGCCGAGACGTCCGCCACCGTCATGCAGGCCACCCCCGCCACCTGGCAGCTCCTGGTGGAGGCCGGCTGGCGCAACGACGGATCTCTGCGCGTCCTGGTCGGCGGCGAGGCGCTGCCCCCGGCGCTGGCCGAGCAGCTCGTCCGCGAGCCCGGGCGTACCTGGAACGTCTACGGCCCGACCGAGACGACCATCTGGTCCACCGCCCACCGCCTGGACAGCGGCACCGAGCAGGTCTCCATCGGCCGCCCGCTCGACAACACCCAGGTGTACGTGCTCGACGAGCGCCTGGAGCCTGTCCCGGTCGGCATGCCCGGCGACCTGTACCTGGGCGGCACCGGAGTGGCGCGCGGTTACCGGGGGCGGCCGGCGCTCACCGCGGAGCGGTTCGTACCCGATCCGTACGGCGGCCGGCCCGGCGCGCGGCTGTACGCGACGGGCGACAAGGCGCGGCTGCGGGAGGACGGCACGCTCGTCTTCCTCGGCCGCGACGACGGCCAGGTCAAGCTGCGCGGCTTCCGTATCGAACTGGGCGAGATCGAGGCCCGGCTGGAGGAGCACCCGGCGGTGCGCCGCGCGGTCGCCCTCGTACGGGAGGACCGGCCGGGGGACAAGCGGCTGACCGGATACGTGGTGGCGGCGGACGAGGCCGAGGGTGCCGGCCCCGGCGCCGAGGAGCTGCGCGAGCACCTGCGCCGCTTCCTGCCCGACTACATGGTCCCGTCCGCGATCGTCGCCCTGGACGCCTTCCCCCTCAACACCAGCGGCAAGATCGACCGTCGCGCTCTGCCCGAACCCGTCATCGAGCGGGACGCCGCGAGCTACGTCCCGCCGCGCGACGCCGTCGAACTCGACGTCGCGCACATCTGGGAGGAGGTGCTCGGGGTCAGGCCCATCGGTCTGCACGACCGGTTCTTCGACCTGGGCGGCCACTCCCTGCTCGTCCTGCGGCTGATGGCCGAGATCGAGAAGCGCTTCGGGCAGCAGCTGCCGATGGCCGCGATCTTCCGGGGCGCCACGGTCGAGCGGTTCGCGCGCATGCTGCGCGACGGCTACCAGGACGAGGCGGACGTACACCTCGTGGAGATCGGCTCCGGCTCCACCGGCACCCCCGTCTTCTTCGCCCACCCGGCGGGCAGCGAGGTCGTCTGCTACATGCCGTTCGCCGGCCTCATGTCGGGCGGCGACCGGCCGCTGTACGCCCTGGCCTCGCCCCCACCGGTCGACGGAGTCCTGCCGTACGCCGACTTCGGGGCGCGCGCGGCGGCGTACGCGGAGCTGATCCGCGATGTGCAGCCCGAGGGCCCGTACACGGTGGCCGGCTGGTGCTACGGCGGTACGAACGCTTTCGCCGTCGCCGGAGAGCTGGAGAAGACGGGCGCGGAGGTGTCCGTCATCATGATGGACTCGCACCCGCCGGCCGAGGTCCCGGAGGGCTCCGAGCCCGATCCCGCCGACATCGTCGAGGCCATCGCCGCCAACCTCCAGTGGGACTACGGCAACGCGCTGAAGTCCGTGGAGGAGCTCAAGGGGATGACCCCCGACGAGCACCTCGACTACCTCCTCGCCATCGCCCGCGCCTCCGACTACCTGCCGCCGGACGCAGGCCGCGAGCAGGTCCGCGACATCCTCGACCTCTGGGTCGCCAACCTGCGGCTCGTCTGGAACTTCCGCCCCCTGCACGTCAAGGGCCGGGTCACCCTGATCCGCGCGGCCGAGGAGACGTACGACTCGACCGAGGCGTGGCGCGAGCTGACAGCCGAGGGCGGTCTTGACGTCCGGGTGGTCGAAGGCAACCACTACACGATGATGCGCCACCCCCACATCGAGGGCGTCGCCACAATTCTGAACGAGGTGGTTGACAGTGCTTGAACTGCTCAAGGACCGGACGTACTTCCGCTATTGGCTGGCCGTCGTCGCGTCCTTCCTCGGTGACGCGATCACCAAGATCACCCTGATTTACGTGGTGGCGACGGAGACCTCGAACCCGGTCCTGTACGTGTCCCTCGTGGTCATCGCCCAGCTGCTGCCCTCCGGCGTGCTGGGGGCGTTCGTCGGCCCGCTGGCCGACCGCTTCCCCGCTCGCGGGCTGATGGTCGGCTCCGACCTGGTGCGGGTGGCGCTGGTGCTGGCGATGATCCCGGTACGGGATTCGCCGCTGCTGCTGCTCGTACTGATCCTGCTCACGGGCATCGCCAAGGCGTTCTTCGAGACGGCCCGGATCACCGCGATCCCGCTCATCGTCCGGGGCCACAGCATCCCGACGGCGGTCGCCCTCTTCCAGTCCACGAACCACACTCTGAACCTCGTGGGCCCCGCCCTGGGCGGGCTGCTCCTCGCGTTCGGCAGCGTCTCCGCCGTCTTCGTCATCGACGCGGCCACCTTCGTGGTCTCGGCGGTGCTGCTGGGCAGCATGGCTGTGCTGCGCGAGGTCCCGGTCCCCGGCCCGGACAGCGGCCGGGAGTCGTACTGGAAGTCGCTCGGCACCGGCATCTCCGGCGTGCTCGCGGTCCCCTCGCTGCGTTTCCTCGCGATCATCCTGGTGCCGGTGATGCTCGTCCTCGGGCTCTTCACCACCAACCTGAACTCCCAGCTCCTGAGCGTCTTCGACCTGTCCGCCTTCAACTTCGGTATGGCACAGGCGGCGTTCGGCGCGGGCTGCGTGATCGGGGCCCTTACCGGTCCTGCGCTGGTACGCCGGTTCTCCGACCGGGGGCTGCTCATCGGCTCGATCGTGCTGTTCGGGGCGTCCCTGCTGCTGCTCGCCCCGACCGGCTGGCTGCGGGACTCGCTGGGCGACTCGCTCGGTGTGTCCGTCGTGCTGGCCTGGTGCCTGGTGGCGGGGATCGGCTCCGGTCTCTTCCAGGTGCCGGTGGCCAACACCCTGATCAGCGACCTGCCCGAGGAACTGCGCGGGCGCGGCGTCGGGCTGCTCAACGCCCTGATGGTCAACTTCACCATCGTCGGTGTGGTCCTGGGCGGCCTGGCGGCCGACCTGATGGGCATCGCCGCGTCGATCATCGTGGCGGGCGGGCTGCTGCTGCCGGCCGCGGCGGTGCTGGCCGCCGCGTCGGTGCGTAACCGGAACAAGACCGAGGCGGGGGCGGGGGTGGCCTCATGACGGCCGCCGAGCGGCTTTTCCCTCTCACGCCCGCCCAGCGGCGGCTGTGGGCGCTGGCCCAAGTGCGGCCGGACGATCCCTTCTTCAGCATTCCGTTCGCCGTCGGCATCGACGGGCCGCTCGACGCGGCGGCTCTCGGGCGCGCGCTGGAGGAGGTCGTACGCCGCCATCCCGCTCTGCGCACCCGGATTGTGCGGGGCGCGGACGGGGAGCCCGTGCAGTGCGTCCGGGTGTCGCCGGAGTCGGTGGCGCTGCCTGTCGTCGACGCGCGGGACGACTCGGCGGCGGTGGCCGAGGCGTTCGCGCGCGAGCCGTTCGCCGTGGACGGCGGTCCGCTGCTGCGGGTGCGGCTGCTGCGGCTGGACGACACCACGCACCGGTTGCTCGTGGGCGTACACCACATCGTCTTCGACGGGGCGTCGCTGGAGGTCTTCACGTCCGAACTGACAGCGCTGTACGACGCGTTCGCGCAGGGGAGCCCGTCGCCGCTGCCGGAGCCTGCCGTGGAGTACGGCGCATTCCTGGCCCGGCGTACGGAGGAGGACGAGCGGGGCGCGGCCGCGAACCTGGCGTACTGGACCCAGCGGCTGGCCGGCTCGCCCGAGGTGCTGGAACTGCCCCTCGCCGGGCCGCGCCCGGCTCGCGGCGGGCACGAGGGCGAGCGGCGCACGGCCGTGATCCCGCACGAGGTGGTGGAGCCGCTGCGGCGGCTCGCCCGTACCAAGCGGTGCAGCTCGTTCATGGTGCTCAAGGCCGCGTGCGATGTGGTGCTCAGCCAGTACGGCGGGACCGACGTCCTCACGGGCATGGCGGTCTCCGGGCGGGACACGACCGACAGCGCCGGGCTCGTCGGCTACCTCACCCGGCCGGTGGTGCTGCGCGCCGACCTGTCCGGCGACCCGGAGTTCGGGGAGCTGCTGCGGCAGGTGCGCGGGGATTTGCTGGACGCACTGGACCACGCCGACCTGCCGGTCGACGAGGTCATGGACCGGCTCGGGGCAGCGCGTGACCCGAGCTATCACCCGCTGTACCAGGTCATGTACACGCACTCGCCGGCCGCGCCCGTGCGGCGGGTGGCGGACGCGGTGTTCACGGTGGGGGAGCTGCGGCTGCCCACCATGAAGACCGACCTTGCCATCGACACCATCGAGACCGACGAGGGCCTGCTGGCCCTGGTCGACTTCCGCACCGCCCTCTTCGAGGGCGCGACGGCGGAGCGGCTGCTGGTCCGGCTGCGGACCGTACTGGAGCGCATAGCCGCCGACCCCTCGTCGCGGGTGTCCGCGCTGCTGCGGCCGACGGCCGGGGAGCGGCGGCAGCTGGTGGAGGAGTGGAACCCGGCGGGCGAGGAGTCTGCGGGCGGCGAGGTGCTGCACGCGATGGTGGCCGAGCAGGTCGCTCGTACGCCGGACGCGGTGGCGGTGGCGCAGGGTTCGCGTACGTGGACGTACCGCGAACTGGACGACGCGGCGGCCTTGTTGGCTGCACGGCTGGTGGAGTACGGCGTCACGCCGGAGACCCCGGTGGGGGTCTGCGCGCCCAAGTCGTTCGCGCTGGCTGCCGCCCAGCTGGGCGTGCTCAAGGCGGGCGGGGTGTGCGTTCCGCTGGACCCGGAGCTGCCGGCGTTCCTGCTGCGGCTGGCTGTGGACGATGCGGGGCTGACGACGGTGCTCGCGGACCTGGACTCCTCATCGCTGTTCGACCACACGCGGGTGCGGGTGGTCGAACTGGAGCAGCTCGCGGAACCGGCCGGCTCGGCCCCGGCCGCGCCGCTGCCCGCCGTGTCGCCCGCCAACGCCGCCTGGGTGCTGCGCACATCGGGCACCACGGGCGACCCACTGCCCGTGCTCGCCGAACACCGGAACCTGACCTCCCGCCTTCGCTGGGCCCACCGGGAGCTGCCCGCCGGGGCGCTGGACGCGGTGGCGCAGCTCAGCCCGCCGGATTCACCAGGCGCGGTGTTCGAACTCTTCGCCCCGCTCACCGGGGGCGGCCGCGCGGTCGTGCCGGAGGCCGCCCCTACGGGCACGGTGTACGCCGCTCCGTCCGCCCTCGCGGGCTTGCTCGGCGACGGCCGGGACGCCGTACCGGCGACGGTCCTCGTCGGTGGTGAACTTCTCGCGCCGGCCACCCTTCGTGCGGCGTACGCCGCCGGGGTCGGTGCGGTCCACCACCTCTACGCCGCCGCCGAGACGGCGGGACCCGCCCTCGGCGGACCGGTCACCCCGGACGGGACCGGCCGGCCGGTTCCGCTCGGGCTTCCGGCCGGCGCCACGGCGTACGTCCTCGACCGGCGTGGGGAGCTCGTCCCGCCGGGCGTCGTCGGTGAAGTCCACATCGGGGGCGACGCCGTCACCCGTGGCTACCTGAACGATCCTCGTCGCACGGCGCAGTGCTTTCGCCCCGACCCGTACGGGAAGCGCCCCGGCGGGCGCCTGTTCGCCACCGGTGACCTGGCACGGCACACGCCCGACGGGCGGTTGGTGTTCGCCGGGCGGACAGGTGAGCAGGCGCGCGTGCGCGGCGTCCGGGTGGCCGCCGCCGACATCGAGGCGGCGCTGCTGGCGTACCCCCGCGTCGTACGCGCCCATGTGACGACGGGGGCGCCCGAGGGCATCGACGCCGCTGTCGCCGCCCCGCCGGGGGCGGCGGCCCCGACCGCCGACGAGCTGCGCGCGCACCTGCGCGAGCTGCTGCCCGGCTACATGCTGCCGACCCGGATCGGCGTACTGGAGCAGCTGCCGCTGCTGCCCAGCGGCAGACCGGACGGCGCGGCCGTCGCCCAGGCGCTGGAGCAGGCACTTGCCGAGGAGGCGAAAGCCGCCCAGCGCGAGGCCCAGCCGCCGGTGAGCGGCACCGAACAGCTCGTCGCCGCCGCCTGGCGGGAGGTGCTCGGCCGCACGGTCGGTCCCGCCGAGAGCTTCTTCGACGCGGGCGGCAACTCGCTGCTGCTGATCCGGCTGCGCGACCGGCTGCGGACCGCGCTGGAGTGCGAGGTCGACGTGGTCGACCTGTTCCGGCACTCCACCGTGCGCGCCATGGCGGCCTTCCTCGGGAAGAACGCCGGCGGCGGAGACGGCGCCGTGCCCCCGGCCGCCGTGCAGGCCGCCACCGGCGCGGAGGAGCGCGGCCAGGCCCGGCTGCGCGCCATGCGCGCCCGGCCGACCAGGGAGCGGACCCCGGGGCGGTCGCGATGACGACGAAGGTGCTCTCCGTGCGACAGGGGTACACCGCCGACCGGTCGGCGCGGGGCCTCCCGCGCCCGACAGCCCGCCCCGCCCGACGGCGCTGCCTCGAGCGGCAGGCGAGCGGACTCAGCGCGGAACTGGCCGGTGGCCACCGGGGGTTCGGCCGACCGGACGACCTCACCCGCCGCGCGGCCGGGTCGGCCACTCCGGCCGTTGTCGGCGACCGCAGCACCCGACACGCGCACGCGGCGTCCGAAGACCCGTTTCGGCGCCGCCCGACCGGCAGCGACCTCGTGGAGAACCTGGAACGTACATGGATATCGAGGAACCGATGACGCCCGACACCGCCCCTCTCCCCCACCGCACGATGTACCAGTGGTTCGAGGAATCGGCCCTGCGCCTGCCGGACCACCCCGCACTGGAGATCCGCGACGAAGTCCTGACCTACGCCGAGCTGCGCCGCCTCGCCCTCACCCTGGCCGCCCGCATCGTGCACAAGCACGGCGGGCTGCCCGACCGGGTCGCTCTGGCCGCCGCCCGTTCGGTGGGCGCGTACGCCGGATACCTGGCGATCCAGCGGCTCGGCGCGGCCGTGGTGCCGCTGAATCCGGACTATCCGCAGCAGCGCAACCTCGACATCGCCCAGCGCGCCGGGGTCACCGTCGCGCTCGTGGACGACCGGTCAGCCAAGCTCTTCGGCGTGCTCCCCGAGCGTCACCGGCCCACCGTGCTGGCCTTGGACGAGGACGAGCGCGCCGACCCGGAGCTGCTCGAAGAGGCGCTGGAGGAGACGCTGCCGCCGGTCCCCGCCGACCTCGACCGCGAGGCGTACATCCTGTTCACCTCGGGGTCGACCGGCCAGCCCAAGGGCGTACCGATCCTGCACCGCCACCTCTCGCCGTACCTCGAACACAACATCCCGCGTTACGAGATCGCACCCGGCAGCCGCCTCACCCAGTCCTTCGGCCTGACCTTCGACGCGCACGCCTTCGACCTCTTCGCGACCTGGGGCGGCGGCGGCACCCTGGTCGTCCCGATGGCGGCCGACCTGTACACGCCGGTCGACTTCACCGTGGAGCGCAAGCTGACCCACTGGTTCTCGGTGCCGTCGGTGGTGCGCGAGGCCCATCGGCTCGGGAATCTCCCGTTGGGACGCTGCGTCACGCTGAAGCACAGTATGTTCGGCGCCGAGCCGGTCACCGCCGAGCACGCCGCGCTGTGGCGCGAGGTGGCCCCGTACTCGCAGATCCACAATGTGTACGGTCCGACCGAGCTGGCCATCTGCTGCGCCAACCACCGCCTGACCGGCCCGAGTTCCGACTGGCCCGAGTTCACCGGCGGCACGGTGCCGATCGGCACGATGTACCCGGGCATGGAGGGCGTCCTGCTCGACCAGGACGGACTGCCCGCCGACGAGGGCGAGTTGTGCGTACGCGGCCCGCAGCGGTTCGACGGCTACCTCGACCCGCGCGAGAACACCGGCCGGTTCCTGTCGTACGAGGAGGGCGGCCGGGCCACCGTGTACGACGGCGCCGCCCCGCTCACCGACCGCCACTGGTACCGCACCGGTGACCGGGTCCGCCGCGAGGGCGGGCTCATGGTGCACTGCGGCCGACTCGACCAGCAGGTCAAGATCCGCGGCCACCGCGTGGAGATCGGCGAGGTGGAGGCCGTCCTGCGCCGCCATCCCGCCGTCGTCGACGTCGCCGTGATCGCACTCCCGACGGCGGAGGGCGAGACCGAGCTGGTCGCCGCCTACGCGGGCCGGGAGACGGACGCGGCGCGGTTCGACGCGTGGCTGCGCGACCAGGTGCCGCTGCACATGGTGCCCGCGCGGATCACGCGGCTCAACGGCCTGCCGCTCAACGACAACGGAAAGACGGACCGCAACGCGCTGGCGCGGATCCTCGGCACCCCGGAGGGGTCATGACTGACGCGACCGAGCTGGACCTGGGCCTGGACCTGGACCACTGGCGCACCGAACTGGCCGGCCTCGAACCCCTGGAGCTGCCCGCCGACCGCCCGCGCCCCTCCGTGCGTGAGCCCGGTACGGCCCGCCACACCCGCACCGTCCCGGCCGCTACGGCGGACGCCCTGCGCAAGGCCGCCGCCGGATACGGCGCGCCGCTGCCGGTCGTGGCGCTCGCGGCGTACCAGCTGCTGCTGGGCCGTTGGAGCCGTCGGCAGGACGTTGCCGTCGGCGAGCCAATATCGGGCGAACTCGCGGTCGTACGGACCGACCTGGCGGCAGCGGCGACCTTCGGGGACCTGGTGGAGCGGGTCGGTGCGGCGGTGCGCGGGGCGCAGGCCCGGCAGGGACTGCCGTTCTCCGAGCTCGTCGCCGCCCTCGTACCTGAGCCGGACACCAGCCACCATCCGCTGGTGCAGGCCTTGTTCGCCGTCTCGGACGCCGAGCTTCCCGCCACGGCCGGAAACTGTCCGCCTGACATGGCCCTGGTCTTCGCGGACCGGGGGGAGCCGGAGATCGAGGTGTGCCTCGACTTCAGCACCGCACTCTTCGACGCCGCGACCGCCGAGCGGTTCGCCGGGAACTACCTCACCCTGCTCGCCGCCGTCGCGGAGCACCCTGGCGACCCCGCGCTGAACGCCCTCGACATCCTCGACGCGCCCGAGCGGAGGCGCCTGCTCACCGAGTGGAGCGTGCGCCCCGCCGAGTTCCCGGCCGGGCGCGGTGTCGCCGAGCTGGTGGCCGAGCGGGCCCGGCAGACGCCCGACGCGGTCGCAGTCGTCTTCGGGGACGAGGAAGTGACGTACCGCGCCCTCAATGTCCGCGCCAACCGGCTGGCCCACCACCTGCGCTCCCTCGACGTCGCGCCGGACGTCCCGGTCGGCGTCTGCCTGGAGCGCGGCCCCGAGCTGATCGTCGCGCTGCTCGCGGTGCTGAAGGCGGGCGGGGCGTACGTACCGCTCGATCCGGAACACCCCGTGGACCGGCTCGACTTCGTGCTGCGCGACACCGCCGCGCCCGTCGTCGTCACGCAGGAGTCCCTGCGCGCACGGCTCACGGGCGAGGGCCGTGCGCTCGTCGCCGTCGACAGCGACACCGACCGCGAGACGGTCGCCGCGCGCAGCGAGGCGGACCCCGCCCCGGCCGCCGGTCCTGACGACCTGGCGTACGTCCTCTACACCTCCGGGTCCACCGGCACTCCCAAGGGCGTCGCCATCACGCTCGGGTCGCTGGTCAACCTGCTCTTCGCGATGCGGGAGATCTTCCCGGAGCCCGCGAGCGACCGGGTCCTGTTCACCACGTCCGCGACCTTCGACATCGCGAACGTCGAGGTGTTCCTGCCGCTGATCAGCGGCGGCCGGATCATCGGCGCCGACCGCGAACAGGTCCACACTCCGCGCGCGCTCGCCGCCCTCGTCGACCGGCACGACGTCACCCTCGTCCAGGCCACCCCGTCGGCCTGGCGGCCCCTGCTGGACGCCCTCGGCGACCGCTCCGAGCCGCGCGAGCTCACCATCTTCACCGCCGGTGAGGCGCTGCCCGCCGACCTGGCCGCCAAGATGCTGCGCGCGGGCCGCCGCGTCGTCAACGGCTATGGCCCGACGGAGACCACGATCTACGCGACGGTCGCCGAAATCCGTGACGCCTCCGGCCCCGTCCCGATCGGCCGCCCCACGCCGAACACCGAGGTGTACGTCGTGGACGAGGCCGACCGCCCGGTGCCCGTCGGCGTACCCGGCGAACTGCTCATCGGCGGCAAGGGCGTCGCCCGCGGCTACCTGGGCCGCCCGGAACTCACCGGCGAGCGCTTCACCGCCCATCCCTTCCCGGCGCATCCCTTCCCGGTGTCTGGCGCCGAAGGGCCCGAGGCGCGGGTCTACCGCACCGGGGACCTGGTGCGGTGGCTGGCGGACGGGAACCTGGAGTTCCTGGGCCGCCTCGACCACCAGGTGAAGGTGCGCGGCTTCCGCATCGAGCTCGGCGAGATCGAGTCGGCGCTGCTCGCCCACGCGGACGTGGCCTCCTGCGTGGTGACCGTCCGCGAGGACGTCCCCGGCGGCGTACCGGGCGAGAAGGCGCTCGTCGCGTACTGCGTGCCGGCGGACGGCCGCACGCTGAGCGTCGGTGCCCTGCGCGACTGGTGCGGACGCGGTCTGCCCGGCTACATGGTGCCCGGCGCCTTCGTCTTCCTCGACCGGCTGCCGCTGACCACCAGCGGCAAGACGGACCGCACCGCGCTGCCCGCCCCGGACGGCGAACGGACCGGCCTGGACGCCGAGTTCGTGGCGCCCCGCACCCCCGCCGAGCGTGCTGTCGCCCGTATCTGGGCCGAGGCGCTGTGGGCCGACGAGGTCGGCGCACACGACGACTTCTTCGAGCTCGGCGGCGACTCGCTGACCGCGACGCGGGTGGCCCTGCGGCTCCAGGAGGAGTTCGGCCTGGAGATCCCGGTGCGGGTGCTGTTCACCTGCTCGACCGTCGAAACGCTCGCCAAGGCCCTGACCACCGCCCGCCGCGCCGGAGGATTCACGGCCGCCTGATCCGTCGCCGTACGACCGGCGGACTGTCACCCGACGACAGCCCGCAGGACCGTCACGCCCCTTTTTCCCCGGACATCCCCTTTTCTCCTGACATCCCGCCCCCTGCTATCCGGAACACAGAGGTTGCCCCATGAGTGACAAGCCGGTGCTTCTCGTCGTCTACGACGCGGGGAGCCTCGCACCGACCCGGCTGGCGGAAGCCGCCCGGGACAACGGCTGCTCGCTGGTCTTCGTGACGGCCGAAACCGACCACGCGCGGGAGATGATCCCCACGCTGGAGACGGTCGGTTCCGTGGTGGACACGGCGGGCCGCACCGAGGCGGAGCTGCTGGACGCGCTGCGCGCCCTCGCCCCGGCGGGCATCATCACCTTCAGCGAGTTCCAGATCGCGCGCACCGTCCGGCTCGCGGAGGCGCTCGGGCTGCGCTACCACCGGTCCGCCGACGTCGACGCGATCACGCACAAGGACCTCCAGCGGCAGCGTTTCGCCGAGGCGGGCGTCGACAGCGTCCGCTTCCGTACGATCACCACGCCCGAGCAGGCCCACGAGGCGATCGCGTACGTCGGACTGCCCGCCATCATCAAGCCGGTGATCGGCGCGTCCAGCCGCAACACCCAGGCCGTGACGACCCCCGAGGAGTGCCACGCCGCCCTCGCGGACCTGTTCAGCGGCGATGGGGAAGGCGGCCCCGCCGAGACCGCCGTCATGCTGGAGGAGCTGCTGGTCGGCCGGGACACCCCGGCCCCCTGGGGCGACTACATCGCGGTCGACTGCGTCGCCGACGGCGACGGTGACGATGTACGTCCGGTCTTCACCACCAGCAAGTTCGCGCTGGCCGAGCCGTTCCGCGAGCGCGGCGGCTACGGCGGCTTCTCCGTCGTGCCGGAGACCGAGGAGCGCGCCGTACGCGACCTGGCGTGCAGCGCCGTACGCGCCCTGCGCATCCACGGCGTCGCCGACGTAGAGATCAAGCTGACCGCCGAAGGACCCCGGGTCATCGAGGTCAACGGCCGCCTCGGTGCCTGGGTCGACGACCTCGCCGTCCGTTCGGGCACCTCCGACCCCGCGTACGTGGCGGTCGCCGCCGCGCTGGGCCGCCCGTACGAGACACCCGAGGTGAAGCACGACGGGCCGATCGCCTTCCACTACCTGATCGTGCCGCCCGTCGGGGCCCGCAGGGTGGCGTCGATCCGCAACGTCTCCGCCCTGCGCCGCCTCCCGAACGTGGACCGCGTCACGGTCCTGGCCGAGCCGGGCGCCGCCGCGGACTGGCGCATCGGCGCGCGCGGCAACACGGCGGCTGTCATCGGCTCCGCCGCGAACCACCGGGAACTGGCCGCGACCGTCGCCGCCATCGAGAGCGTGGACTGGATCACCTATGAGTGAGTTCGTCATCTTCGACCTGGACGGCGTCCTGGTCGACACCCAGGACGCCGAGAACGGCGGGCTCGCGTACATCGGCGAGCTGATGGGCCTTCACCTGACCAAGGAGCGGCGGGACGAGCTGTTCTCCGGAAAGAAGATGCAGGAGTGCATCGACCTGATGGAGGAGATCTCGGGTGCGGCGCCGCCGGCCGACGCCATGGCGCTCGCGCGCGCCAAGTGCGACGAGCTCATCGGCTCCTGGCTGGAGCCCATCGAGGGTGTCGCGTACGCCCTTGAGCAGCTGAGGTCGTTCCTCGGGGCCCGGATGTGCGTCGCCTCGAACAGCCCGCCGGAGATCATGGCGAGCCGCCTGGGCAAGTCGGGCATCCTGCACCACTTCGAGGGCCGGCTCTTCTCGGCGTACGACATCAACGCCTGGAAGCCGGACCCGAAGCTGTTCCTGTGGGCGGCCGCCGAGTGCGGCGCCGACGTGGACGACTGCGTCGTGGTCGAGGACAGCCCGGTCGGCGTCGACGCCGCGCTCGGCGCCGGCATGCGGGTCCTTCAGTACACCGCCGATCCCGCCGTCGGCCCGCACCGCGACGGCGCCCTCGCCTTCCCTTCCATGCGGGAACTGCCCCGCCTGGTCCGCGACGCGCACCGGCTCGCGGCCCCCTACCCGCCGGCCACCGCTCACGCCCACCTCGGAGGTACGTCATGAACCAGCCCCGCAAGATCATGATCCTGGGCGCCGGCGACATCGGCCGCCGCGTCTTCCACGAGCTCGCCCACAGCACGCGAGACCGTCACGTCCAACTCGTAGGCCGTGACGAGGAGGTGGCGCTGCGCGCGACGAACCTGACCCGCTTCTGTGCGGTGCAGCGCGGCTACACCCCCACCGTGAGCCACGCCGTGACAGACCTGACCGACGTAGCGCGGACCGCCGAGCGCATCGCGGCCTTCGCGCCGGACGTCATCTTCCTCGCCGCCAGCTACCAGTCGTGGTGGGTCATCTCCACCCTGGAGCCGTCCGCCTTCCAGCGCGTGTACGCCGCCAACTACGGCCCGTGGCTGCCGATGCACCTGGTCCCGGTGATGAAGGCGATGGAAGCGGTCAAGCTCTCCGGCACCGAGGCCGTCGTAGTCAACGCGGCCTACCCGGACGCGGTGCACCCGGCGCTCACCGCGATCGGCATGTCCCCCGACATCGGCATCGGCAACGTCGCCAACAACGTCCCCGGCATCACGGCCGCCGCCGCCGACGAACTCGGCCGCAGCACCGCCGACGTCGAGGTGCGGCTCGTCGCCCACCACTACGTCTCGCACCGCCTGTCGCGCCACGGCAACAGCGGCCCGGCCGCCATGGGCCTCGGCATCCGCGTAGACGGCCGCGACATCACCGCCGAGCTGGACATCGAGGCGCTGCTGAACCGGCTCCCCGCGCAGTACCGCCGCACCGGCGGCATGCCGGGCCAGACCATGACGGCGGCCTCGGCCCTCAGCGTCCTGGAGCCGCTGGCCGACGGCCGCGACGCCGTCGTCCACGCGCCGGGCGCGGACGGCGCGCTGGGGGGTTTCCCGGTGGCGATCGAGTCCGGCAAGTTCCGGCCGCTGCTGCCGGACGGCATGACGGAGGAGCAGGCGCACGCCATCAACGTGTCGGGCCAGATCCAGGACGGCATCAGCGAGATACAGGCGGACGGCACCGTTGTCTTCGAGCCCGCATCGATGGCCATCATGACGGAGGAACTCGGTTACGAGTGCGCCGAGATGAAGCTGTCGGAGGCGGAGGACCGCGCCCGGGAGATCACCGACCGCTTCGCGGCGTACCGCACCGGGACGAAGCTGTGAAGCTGCTGCTGCTCGGTGGTACGGACTTCGGGGGGCGCGCGGTCGCCGAGGCCGCGCGGGACCGGGGCTGGGAGGTCACCGTCTTCCACCGGGGCGAGCACCCGGCGCCGGCCGGGGTGCGGGCCCTGCACGGGGACCGCACCGCACCCGACGGCCTGGCCGCCCTCGCCACCGGCGAGTGGGACGCGGTCGTCGACACCTGGTCGTCCGCCCCGTCCGTCGTGCGCGACGCGGCCCGGCTGCTCGCAGGCCGCGTGGGCCGCTACGCCTTCGTCTCCAGCCGTTCGGTGTACGCCTGGCCGGCCCCGGCGGGCCTTGACGAGGACGGCCCGCTGGCCGAGGGCGACCCCGACGCCGAAGCGACCGAATTCCCGGCGGACAAGCGCGGCGCGGAGCTGGCAGTCCTCCGCGAACTCGGCGAGAAGCGCACCTTGATCATCCGTCCCGGCGTGATCCTCGGCCCCCGCGAAACCCCCGGCCGCCTGACGTGGTGGCTGGACCGCATCGCCCGCGAGGCCGGCGGCCCGGTGCTTGCCCCGGGCCCCAAGACCACGCCCCTCCAGTACGTCGACGCGCGCGACCTCGCGGCGTGGGTGCTCGACGCGGTGGACGCCGGCCTGCAAGGCCCGTACAACCTGGTCGGCCCACGCGACCACGCCACGATGGGCGACCTGCTCGACGCCTGCGTACAGGCGACCGGATCGGACGCCGAACTGCGCTGGCTCTCCCCGGAGGCCATCGAAGCCGCGGGCGTCGAGGGCTGGAGCGACCTGCCGATCTGGGCTCCGCCGGGCAGCGAACTCCACGCGGCGGTGCACGCGGGCGACGTCTCGAGGGCCCTGTCCACGGGCCTGCGCTGCCGCCCGCTGCTGGACACGGTGAAGGACACGTGGGCTTGGCGCCAGTCACTACCGGCGGATACCGCGCCACCCCTCGCGGACGGCCTCTCCGCCGAAAAGGAGGCGGAGGTACTCGCTGGCCTGGCGTGAGAGGGGCGGCGGGCGGCGTCGTCCTCTGCGGCCGGGAAGACGACGGCGCGCGAGCTTGCCGCATACTGCGGCGGTGCCCAGGCCAGCCCGCCTGGTGGAAGTGGGCGGACCGTACGGATGACCCGCTGGAGCTCTGCCCGCATCCACTGTCCGGCACGGATCTGGACGCCGATGGTGAAGGTGTCGTACGCGACGCCGGGCAGGTCGACGCGTCTCAACGGCTTCCGCCCGCAAGGCAGGCAGCTCCACGCGACCCCTGGCATCGAAATGAGTCCTGGGTTATATTTTGGGGGTGGCGTGGGAAATCGTTCTTCTGGAACCGGTCAATGAGTGGTTCCTCACCCTGGCCGAGTCCGACCCTGAGACGGCAGTGCTCGTGGAGCGCGCCATCGACCGGCTGGCGACGATCGGACCTGGACTGGGCCGCCCTTTGGTCGACACTCTGACCGGCAGCAGTCTCTCGAACCTCAAGGAACTGCGCCCTGGGTCGCGCGGGCGCAGCGAGTTACGTCTACTGTTCGTGTTCGACCCCGACCGCGAGGCGGTCTTCCTCGTCGCGGGTGACAAAGCCGGCCGCTGGTCACAGTGGTACCCCGAATCGATCGCCCTCGCGGAGAAGCGCTACGCGGCGTACCGCGAGGAGAAGCAGGCAGAGCAGGAACGGCCCTCGAAGGGAGACAAGCGATGAGCCCGGCCCGTCGTTGGCAGGACGTGAAGGCAGAAGCGCACCGGCGCAACCCTGAGATGAGCGATCCCCAGCTCCAGGCACGCGCGGACGCCACTCTGGACGCCCAGATCGCCGGCTACCACCTGCGCGAGCTGCGCAAGCTGGTGGGAAAGACTCAGGGCGAGGTCGCCGCCGTCCTCGGTGTCTCCCAGTCCCGGATCTCGCAGATCGAGAATGGTGACATCGACGCCATGGAGTTGGAGACGCTGCGCGCCTATGCGGCCGCTCTCGGCGGCCACGTCGACGTCACGGTCAGCATCGGCCCGCATGCCGTCAAGGTAGCGTGACCCACCTCGCTCAGCGGCTTGAGCGAGGTCTCTGCAGGACCGACGCCCCACACACGATCAATGTGTTTCCGCAGGTCACACCTGGTCCATCATTTTCCGCTCAGGTTGGTGCGCAGCCCCGCCCACCCGCCCCAGGTGCGATCAGGTGGTGAAGGTTGGGCCTGGCAGAAATGTGTATGACGCACGAATCTTGACGTGAGGCGGGGGCGGGCATAGCGTCCTGAGAGCTGAGCAAGCGCTTAGAGAGGTTCGTCCGTGCCGAACAATGATCCCCTGCGCGTCGCCGAAGCCGCGCTGACCGCCCCAGGCGCGCCCTTCGAAGTCGTGCGCGCGGAGGACGGCAGTCCGATGTACGCCGGCGGCCCCCGGACGCTGCGGGAGTTCGTCGAGGCGACGTGGGCGTACGGAGACCGGCCGTTCCTGATCGCGGAGAGCGGGAGCTACACCTACGGCGAGTTCTTCGCCGCGGCCTCCGCCCTGGCCCGCCGCTTCGTCGAGGACTACGGCCTCGCCCCCGGGGACCGTGCCGTCATCGCCATGCGCAACCACCCCGAGTGGCAAGTAGCCTTCTGGGCCGCGCAGTTGGCGGGGGTGGTCGCCGTGCCGCTGAACGCCTGGTGGACGGAGGCGGAGTTCACGTACGCCCTCGACGACTGCACACCCAGCGTGCTGCTCGTCGACGGCGAGCGCCTGCCCCGAGTGCAGCCGTGGCTAGCGGCTCGCAGCGAGCCACGGCGGCCCAAGGTCGTCGTCTTCCACGGCGACGCGGGCCAGTGGGGCGAGGCCTACGAGGGCATCAGGGCAGCCGATCCGCACCTCGCCCCGCCCGACGTCGACGTACGCGCCGAGCACGACGCGACGATCATCTACACCTCCGGCACCACCGGCCGCCCCAAGGGCGCCGTAGCCACCCACCTCGCCCAGGCCGGCGCCGCCACGCACCCCCGGTTCCACGCCGCGCTGTCCGCGCTGGGGCGCGGGCAGATCCCGGGGCAGGGGCCGACCCCCGTATCGCTCATGACGTTCCCGTTCTTCCACGTCGCCGCCTTCACCGCGCTGTACGCCGCCATGGCGGCCGGCGGCACCCTCGTCCTCATGCACAAGTGGGACGCCGGGCGGGCGCTCACGCTGATCCGCGAGCACAAGGTCACGCACTACGCCGGTGTACCGGCCACCGCCCTCCAGCTGCTGGACGCCGCCGAAGCGGCCGGGGACGGGCTGCAGAGCCTCGCCATGCTCAACACCGGCGGCGCCGCCGCGCCCGCCGGCCTCGTCGGGCGGCTCACCGCCCGGCACGGCGAGCGCATCGAGCCGCGCAACGGCTACGGGCTCACGGAGACCAGCGGCGGTGTCATGGCCAACTTCGGCGCGGCCTACCGCGCGTACCCCGGCAGTGTCGGCCGGCCCGCACCGGGCACTGAAGTCCGCATCGCCGGGCCACACGGGCAGCCGCTGCTCGACGGCGAGGTCGGTGAGCTGTGGCTGCGCGGGCAGTCGCTCGTCAGGGGCTACTGGAACGACCCCGAGGCGACCGCGCAGGCCTTCGCCGACGGCGGCTGGTTCAGGACCGGGGACCTCGCGACCGTGCGCGACCGGCGCGTCAGCATCGTCGACCGCATCAAGGACATGGTGATACGCGGCGGCGAGAACGTGTACTGCGTCGAGGTCGAGAGCGCGCTGCACGACCACCCGGACGTACTCGACGCGGCCGTGCTCGGCGTTCCGCATCCCGTCCTGGGCGAGGAAGTCGCAGCGGTCGTGCAGCTGCGGCCCGGCGCCACGGCCGGTGCGGACGAGCTGCGCGCGCATGTCGCCAAGGGTCTCGCCGCGTTCAAGGTGCCCGCCCACGTGCTCGTACGGGACGAACCGCTGCCGCGCAACGCCACCGGCAAGATCCTCAAGCGGGAGCTGCGCACCACCACGGACCGCCTCGTCAGCGGCGGCTGACGCGGACCCGGAAGTTGCCGCGCTCGTCCTCCTCCGTCACCGAGATCCGGATCCCGTACTGCCGGTCCTTGAAGGTCTCGCCCTCCCCGAACGGCGCGTCCGACAGCTCCGCGTGCACATTGGGCCGCCGCGTGCAGCCCCCGCTGTCGCGCTCGCTGTCGGCGACGGTCACCGGACCGTGGCCGGTGTCGACGTCGGCGTCGACCCGGTAGATCAGGACGCCCGGCTTGCAGACGGCCTCGTCGTTGCCGGCCCGGGTGCGTACCTCCACGGCGTACCCCGCCCTGTCCGTCAGCGGTATGAACACCAGCTTCACCCGGCTGTCCTCGCGGCCGTCACTGCCCGCGTCGCCCGCGTCACCCTCGCCGCTCCCGGCGCGCGAGGCGAGCGGCGCGAGGACGTGCTCGCTGGTGCCGTTCTCGGACGCGCAGCGGATCTGCGCGCTGTCGAGCCAGCCGAGCTTCCACTTGTGCCAGCCGAGCAGGTCGTTGTTGGCCCCCCAGTCCTCGGACATGATGTCCCAGTGCCCGACCGCACCCCCGCCGTCCACGGTGTAGAGGTCCGGCAGCCCGAAGACATGGCCGTTCTCGTGCGGCAGCACGCGATAGCCCGTCTCGCCGTACGATCCCGACCCGTCGTCCTGGCGGCTGTAGACGAACGACGTGTTGGCGAGCGGGACGCCGTCCGCGCGCGGCGCGTCGTCGTTGCCGGAGAAGGTGACGGACAGGACGGTGTCCAGGGCCGAGGGTCCGGCGTTGGGTGTGACCAGGACGTTGACGAGATCGTACGAGCGGAAGTCCACCCGGTCGTCGGTCGCGGCGATGATGTCCTCGACGAGGCTGCGGTAGCCCGGTTCGTACGGTGAGCCGCGGTCTATGCCGTACTCCGCGAAGGGCATCGGCATCCGCACCCAGTCCGTGAACGGCGTGACGGGCCGGTAGCGCAGACGCCCGTACGAGCTCGTCGTGAACCACTGCGTCGTCTGCGGGAAGAACTCCTCGAACCGGTCGCGCGCCGGGCCCCTCCCCGGCGCGTCCGAGAAGTCGATCATGAGGGTGAGGGCGCGTACGTCACCCGTGGAGCGCGCGAAGCCGGGCGGCGTCGGGAGGCCCTCCGACATCTGTACGCCCATGGTGCCCGCGATCCGGCACGGCTTGAGGGCGGCTTCGTCGGCCACCGAAACGGCCTGGTCGGCGGTGGCCACCGGGCCGGCCGATGCCCTGGAACGGTTGTTGAGCGGGGATCCGTCGGAGGTCACGGCGGTGAGGACGAGGCCGGTGAGGGCGGCCACGCTGACTATGTGGCGGGGCTTGCGTATCCGGGGGCGGGTCCGCTGCATACGTTCGCCTTCGGGTCCGCGGCAGCCGGCCGTCCCAGACTGCTCTCGTTCGATCACCCTGTGCCGGGGGCCGTCCGGCCGCCCGCTGGGTGACCCGATCGTGGGAATTTCCCGGCCTGGCTGTGTTCCGGATCACATGTGCGACTTCGGGAAATAACCGGGGACACTCTCCCCGTTTGCAGGAGTGTCAGCCGAAGCGGGGACTCGATCCCCGGTTATGTACGAGAGGAAGCGCCGTGGCCACCGTCACCCGCACCGAAACCGATCGGCCCGAAACCGATCGGCGCCGGACGCCGCGCCCGCGCGCCGACGCGCTGCGCAACCGGGAGCGGATCGTCGCGGCCGCGCGCGAGATGTTCGTCGAGTTCGGCCCCGAGGTGCCGCTCGACGAGATCGCCCGCCGCGCGGGCGTCGGCAACGCGACGCTCTACCGGCACTTCCCGGACCGTAACGAACTCATCCACCACGTGGTCGTCTCCGTCATGGCCCGCGCCACGGACCAGGCGCGGACGGCGACCGCCGAAGAGGCCGACGCGTTCGACGCGCTGCGCCGCTTCGTCCACGCGGCCGCCGACGAGCGCATCGGCGCGCTGTGCCCGATGCTCGCCGGCGGCTTCGACAAGGACCATCCGGAACTGCTGGCCGAGCGCGAACGCCTCGAAGAGGCCGTCGACGGCCTCATGGCGCGCGCACGGCAGTGCGGACGGCTCCGCGACGACGTCGCCGTCGGCGACCTGCTCATCGCCCTCTCCCAGCTCACCCGGCCGCTGCCGGGCAGTGCCTGCATGAACTTCGACCAGTTCGTGCACCGGCACCTGCAACTCTTCCTCGACGGCCTGGAGGCACCGGCGCGCTCCGTTCTCCCCGGCTCTCCCGCGACGTTGGAGGACCTGCGCCGGGAGTCCTGACTCTTCCCACGACGACTTAGTTACGTACCTTTTCGCCTCTTCGCACCCCTAGGTGGCTACCTCCATGCCAAAAACACCCGACACGGCCGCTCTCCCTGATCCCAACCGCTGGAAAGCGCTGGTCTTCATCGCCCTCGCCCAGCTGATGGTGGTGCTCGACGCGACGATCGTGAACATCGCGCTGCCGTCGGCCCAGCAGGACCTGGGAATCTCCGACGCCAACCGCCAGTGGGTCATCACGGCGTACGCCCTGGCCTTCGGCGGTCTGCTGCTCTTCGGCGGCCGTATCGCCGACATCTGGGGCCGCAAGCGCACCTTCGTCGTCGGCCTGCTCGGCTTCGCGGCGGCCTCCGCGCTGGGCGGCGCGGCCACCAGCGAGGCGATGATGCTGGGCTCACGCGCCCTCCAGGGCGCCTTCGGCGCGCTGCTCGCGCCGGCCGCGCTCTCCCTCCTCGCGGTGACGTTCACCGACGTACGCGAGCGGGCCAAGGCGTTCGGCATCTTCGGCGCGATCGCGGGTGGCGGCGGCGCGGTCGGCCTGATCCTGGGCGGCTTCCTCACCGAGTACCTGAACTGGCGCTGGACCTTCTTCGTCAACATCCCCTTCGCGATCGTCGCGGCCGCCGGCGCGTACTTCGTGATCCGCGAGCCGGCCGGCGGCCGCAACCGCTCGCCGCTCGACATCCCGGGCGTCGTCCTCTCCACCCTCGGCCTGGTCGCGCTCGTGTACGGCTTCACGCGCGCCGAGTCGGACGGCTGGGCGGCGGGCGCGACGGTCGGCCTGTTCATCGCTTCGGCGGTGCTGCTGCTCGCCTTCGTGTTCGTCGAGTCGAAGGTCAAGTCGCCGCTGCTGCCGCTGCGCGTCCTGATGGAGCGCAACCGCGGCGGTGTCTACCTCTCCCTCGGCCTCGCCGTCATCTCGATGTTCGGCCTCTTCCTCTTCCTCACGTACTACCTCCAGATCGTGAAGGGCTACTCGCCCGTCATGACCGGCTTCGCCTTCCTGCCGATGATCGCGGGCATGATCACGGGCTCGACCCAGATCGGCGCCCGCCTGATGACGCGGGTCGCGCCCCGCTACCTGATGGGCCCCGGCTTCCTGGTCGCGGCGCTCGGCATGCTGCTGCTGACGCAGCTGGAGATCGGTTCGTCGTACGCCGGTCTGATCCTGCCCGCGCAGCTGCTACTGGGTCTGGGCATGGGTACGGCGTTCATGCCGGCCATGTCGCTGGCGACGCACGGCATCGAGCCGCGCGACGCGGGCGTGGCCTCGGCCATGGTCAACACCTCGCAGCAGGTGGGTGGCGCGATCGGCACGGCCCTGCTGAACACCATCGCGGCGAGCGCCACCACGGCGTACGTCGCCTCGCACGCCGCCGGCGCCACCAACGAGCAGCTGCTCCAGGCGCAGGCGATGGTGCACGGCTACGCGAGTGCCATCTGGTGGGCGGTGGGCATCCTGGCCGTCTCCGCGACGATCGCGCTGACGCTGATCAACACCGGCCGCCCGGGAACGACGACGATCGCGGGCTCGGGTACGGATGCGGGTACGGATGCGAATGCGGCGGACGAGATGAAGATCCCCGTCATCGCACACTGACGCAGTCGTACAAGCCACCTGCCCTGGTTCCGCTCAGCGTCAGCGGAGCCAGGGCAGGTCCGCGTCCGTGTCCTTCGGCTGCAGCCCTTCCGCCATGACCTGCATGATCTCGCCGAGCTGCCGCACCTGCTCGGGGGTGAGCCGGTCGAACATCGCCTGGCGGACGGTGGCGACATGGCCGGGCGCGGTCTCCTTCAGCACCGCGTACCCCTCGTCCGTCAGTACGGCGTTCTGCCCGCGCCGGTCGGACGGGCAGTCCTCGCGGCGCACCCAGCCGTTGCGCTCCAGGCGGGCGACGGCGTGCGAGAGCCGGGAGCGGGTGATCTTCGCGATGCGGGCCAGCTCGGTCATCCTCAGCTGCCGCCGCGGTGCCTGGGAGAGCTGCACGAGCAGGCCGTAGTAGACGTGCGGCATCCCGGCGTCGCGCTGAAGCTGGCGGTCGAGGTGGTCCTCCAGAAGCGTGGTTGCCTGGAGGTAGGCACGCCACGTGCGCTGTTCCTGTTCGCTGAGCCAGCGGGGTCCCGTCGTCATGCAACCACTCTACGACCCACTTCTTGAAACTTAAACTAGATGGAGTTAGAGTCCAAACAACCCGCAGCTTGAAACTTCAAGGAGGTTCGTCCGGCCATGGAGCGTATGCCCGCCCTCTACCTGAGCCACGGCGCCCCGCCGCTGGCCGACGACCCCGTCTGGCCCGGTCAGCTCGCCGCCTGGTCCGCCGAGCTGCCGCGCCCCCGCGCGATCCTGATGGTCTCCGCCCACTGGGAGGAGGCCCCGCTAGCGCTCGGCGCCACAGAGGCGAGGCCGCTGGTCTACGACTTCTGGGGCTTCCCCGAGCACTACTACCGTGTCGAGTACGCCGCACCCGGCGCACCCGAACTCGCGGAATCCGTACGGAAGTTGCTGCGCGGTGCGGGTACGCCCGTCCAGGACTTCCCGGACCGCGGGCTCGACCACGGGGCGTACGTCCCGCTCGTCGAGATGTTCCCGGCGGCCGACATCCCCGTACTCCAGATCTCCATGCCCACCCTCGACCCGCAGCGGCTACTGGACATCGGGCGCAAGCTCGCGCCTCTGCGTGACGCGGGCGTACTGATCGTCGGCAGCGGCTTCTTCACCCACAACCTGGCGGCCCTGCGGCACCAGGGTGGGGGAGTGCCCGGCTGGTCGGCGGAGTTCGACGCGTGGGGGCGCGAGGCGCTGGCGGCGGCGGACGTGGACGCGCTGCTCGACTTCGAGCACAAGTCCCCGGCCGGCCGGCTCGCCCACCCGCGCACTGAGCACTTCGCGCCGCTGTTCGTGACGCTGGGCGCGTCGATGGGCGAACTGGGTACGCAGCGCAATGTGATTGACGGCTTCTGGATGGGCCTGGCGAAGCGTTCGCTGCAGTTCGGCTGACGCCGGTGCCGGGCCGTCAGACCAGCGGCTCGCTCAGCTCGATCGCGCGCAGCGCGGCCGCGAGCGCCTGCTCGTCGCCCAGATCGAGCGCGGTGTCGGTGAGCTTGATGACGTGCTCGTCGCCGTGCGCCGTCGCCCGCTCGAAGACCTCCTCGGGGGTGATGGAGCCGGGCGAGGCGTACGGCACGGGTGCGTCCGGGGCGTACATCGAGGTGACTGCGGCGGACGCCGTCCAGGCGGCGTGCAGGCTCGGTGCCCACAGGGTGCGGGGCAGTGCGGGCAGGGCGCGCAGGACGGCGTTCGGGGCGGTCGCCGCGTGGACCAGCATGGTTTCGTCGCCGTGGCCGTGCGTGGCGTACCTGTGGGTGGCCGCCCGTACGAGCTCCGCCAGCTTCTGCCGCGCCTCGTCCGGGCCGATCGGCGCCTGCGCCCCCTCCCAGACCGGCAGGCGCGTGACCCGCGCGAGGCGGTCCGGGAAGCCTCCTTGCCGTACGTCGATGGCCGGTACGGCGTCGAGCGCTTCGGCGGCGGTGCGCGCGCCGGGGAGCGGGGCGGGCGGCTGGACGGGGAGGTGGCGGGCGGCCCAGTAGCCGAGGCCGTGGGCGAGTTCGGTGCGCCGGGGGCCGTCCTCGCCGTCCTTGCTGTCGGCCAGCAGCGTGCGTACCGCGTGGCCCACGCGGATCACGGGGTGCGCGGCGCCGCCGTACATGCCGGGCAGCAGGCGGGGCCACCAGGTGGCGAGCACTTCGCGCCACGGCTGCTCCTCAACCAGGCGTGCGAAGTAGGCGATCCAGTCGGCGGCGCGGCGCGGATCGCCGAGCGCGGCCTGCCAGTTGCTGTCGGTCACCGGTGTGTGGAGGGCGGGGAAGTCCTCCAGCCTGTCGGCGTAGAGATCCAGCCAACGGTGGACGGATCGGGCCTCGCCGCGCGCGGCGAGCGATTCGACGGCCATCGGGGCGTGATTGGTGAGACGGCCGAGGCGTTCGGGGCCGTGGGTGTGAAGACGTTCGAGTGCTTCATCGAGAGTGCCTGTCGTGTCCATGCGGTGGAGGCTATGTCCGGGGCGGGCGGAGCGGATCGGGCGCTGGGCCTAGGCCGGGGTGTAGGCCCCGGCCTAGGCCCAGCCCGTCCGGCGATTGAGGACACGCCCGAAGGGCGTCTGTGTTGACTGGGGTCTGGGGGCTTGCCCCCAGTTCGGGAAGGGGCGGGGAGGGGAAATGCTCCGCGCAGCGGACCCCAGCCGCTGCGGACGTCTGCCCGCGCACCCACATCGCGAGCAACCGAGCAACCAGAAACCGGTGGGGGCCGTCTTCAGGGGTAAGAGCGCAATCACGGGCGGCGCTGCCCGGCGGCCTCGGCGCCCGCGCTGACCTGCACCTCTGAGGATGCCGCGGCACGCGCCTCCCCTCGGGGAGCCGACAGGGTACTGCAAGATCACGAAAATGAATGCACGCCATGGGAATTCTGTCCGGATTCCAGTCGTTGTTTCCATCGGAGGCAGGGCACCCGAAGGGAGTCCCGCAGCCACCGACCGCGCAACCGCGACCTACTTACGCAAGGGAGCACCGCATGGCAACCCGTGCCGTCGCCCGTCGTCAGACCGCCACCGGCGGGTCCGGCGGGGTACGCAGCGTTCGCGCCGTAGGCGGGGAGATCGCCGACCGCGACCTGGTCGGCATGTACCTCGACGAGATCGCACGGACGCCGCTGCTCGACGCCGCCAAGGAAGTCGATCTCTCACAGACCATCGAGGCGGGCGTGTACGCCCAGCAGATCCTCGACAAAGAGGTGGAGAGCGAGGCGGGCGGTGCCTCCCGGGAAGAGCTGGAAGCGCTGGTCGCCGAGGGCGAGCGCGCCAAGGACCTGTTCATCCGCTCCAACCTCCGCCTTGTCGTCGCTGTCGCGCGCCGCTATCCGCGCAGTGGTCTCCCCCTGCTCGACCTGATCCAGGAGGGGAACGCGGGCCTGGTGCGCGCGGTCGAGAAGTTCGACTACGCGAAGGGCTTCAAGTTCTCGACGTACGCGACCTGGTGGATCCGCCAGGCCATCACCCGCTCCATAGCCGACCAGTCCCGTACCATCCGGCTCCCCGTGCACCTGGTGGAGGAGCTGGGCCGCATCCGGCGCGTGCAGCGCGAGTTCAACCGCATGCACGGGCGCGACCCGGAGCACGCGGAGATCGCGGCCGAGCTGGACGCCAAGACGGCACGCATCAGCGACGTCCTGGACTGGGCGCGTGACCCGGTCTCGCTCAACATGCCGGTCGACGACGCGGGCGAGACCCAGTTCGGCGACCTGCTGGAGGACACCTCGGCGGTGTCGCCCGAGCAGTCGGTGATGTCGCTGCTGCGCAGCGAGGAGCTGGAGGATCTCATCGGCCACCTCGACGAGCGCACGGCATCGATCATCCGCATGCGGTACGGCATTGAGGACGGCCGCGAGCGGACCCTGACCGAGGTCGGCAAGCAGCACGGCCTGACGCGCGAGCGGATCCGGCAGATCGAGAAGCACGCACTGCTGGAGCTGAAGCGCCTCGCCCGCGACACGGGCTTCGAATCGGCGGCATAAGCGCCCCGGCGAAGTACGCGTCGCCCCAGAGCCGAGCCCCGGCGCCCTCCCCCCGGCGCCGGGGCTCGCCCCATCCCCTGTCCCCTACCCCTCATCGCCTGTCGCCGGTCGCACGGCTGATCCGTCCGCCGAGCCCGGCCAGATAGTCGACGAGTTCCGGCGGCTGGGACACGGTGAACTCGCAGTCGACCAGGGCGAGTCGGATCCCCAGCCACTCCATCGAGTCGGTCGAGGTGACATCGAGCCGGCAGCGGCTGTCGTCGCCCGCCACCGGCTCCGGTGTGCCGAGGGAGCCCGGAAGCCGGGCCGCCACGAACTCGGCGGGCGCGTCGAACGTCGCCACCACTCGGTACCGCGCCTGCGAGCGGTTCAAGGACTGCCGGATGAACTCGGCGGCGTTCCCGCTCGGCAGCCCCCGGGGCGTGAAGCGCGCCCCCGTGGCCAACGGTTCACTGACCCGGTCGACCCGGAACGTACGCCACGCCTCCCGGTCCAGGTCGTACGCGACGAGATACCAGCGCCGCCCCGTGCTGACCAGCCGGTGCGGCTCGACGAGACGCTTGCTCTCGGATCCGTCCCCCGCCCGGTAGCCGAACCGCAGCCGCTCCTGCCCGGTCGCCGCGCCCGCTATCACCGTGAGCGTCCGCGGGTCGATCGTCGCGCCGTCGCCGCTGGTCAGCGGGATGGTGGCGGCCTGGAGGGTGGAAACCTGCCGGCGCAGCCTGGACGGCAGCACCTGCTCAAGCTTCGCCAGCGCCCGTACGGACGCCTCCTCGATGCCCTCGACGGCGTGGCCCGCGCCGGCCCGCAGTCCCACCGCGATGGCGACGGCCTCCTCGTCGTCGAGCACCAGCGGCGGCATGGCCTTGCCCGCGACGAGCCGGTAGCCGCCGTCCGCGCCCATCGTCGCCTGTACCGGATAGCCGAGGTCGCGCAGTCGGTCGATGTCGCGCCGCACGGTGCGGCGACTGACGCGCAGCCGCTCGGAGAGTTCGCTGCCGGGCCATTCGCGGGGCGTCTGGAGGAGCGAGAGCAGTTGCAGCAGCCGGGCCGGTGTGTCGGTCGTCATGTTTTCAGGATGCCGTCCCGTTAGGACAAAAACTGTCCTACATTCCCCATAGCCTCACTCACATGACTTCAACACCTCCGCCAGACCGCCGCAGGTGGTTCGCGCTAGCCATCGTGATGACCGCCGCCTTCATGGACCTGGTCGACGTCACGATCGTCAACATAGCGATCCCCAGCATCCAGCAGGACCTGGGCGCCGACTTCGGCGCGATCCAGTGGATCACCGCGGGATACGCCCTGGCCTTCGCGGCCGGGCTGATCACGGGCGGCAGGCTCGGTGACATCTACGGCCGCAAGCGCCTCTTCCTGATCGGCATCACCGGCTTCACACTCGCCTCCGCGCTCTGCGGTTTCGCTCCCAACCCGGAGACCCTGGTCGCGTCCCGCATCCTCCAGGGCGCGATGGCGGCCCTGATGGTGCCGCAGGTGCTGTCGATCGTCCACGCCACGTTCCCCGCGCACGAACGCGGCAAGGTCTTCGGCCTGTTCGGCGCCGTCGTCGGCCTCGGCGCCGTATCGGGCCCGATGCTGGGCGCGCTGCTCACGGAGTGGGACCTGTTCGGAATGGGATGGCGCCCGATCTTCCTCATCAACCTCCCGGTCGGCATCGCGGGCCTGATCCTCGGCATCCGCTTCATCACCGAGTCCAAGGCTCCCAAGGCGCTGCGCCTCGACCTCGTCGGCGTAGCGCTCGCGACGCTCGGCCTGCTCATGCTGATCTACCCCCTCACCCGCGGCGAGGAGCTGGACTGGCCGCTGTGGGGCCACCTCTCGATGATCGCCAGCCCGGCGGTCTTCGCGCTCTTCATCGCGTACGAGCGCTACAAGACCCGCAAGGACGGCTCCCCCCTCGTCGAACTGTCCCTCTTCCAGGTCAAGAGCTTCGCGGCGGGCATCGCGGTGCAGCTGACCTTCGGCGTGGCGCTGGGCATCTTCTTCCTGGTCTGGACGATGTACATGCAGTTCGGTCTCGGCTGGAGCCCGCTGCGGGCCGGCACGACCGGCATCCCGTTCTCCATCGCGGTCTCACTCGCCGCAGGCCTCTCCGTACAGAAGCTCGTCCCGCGCTTCGGCCGGAAGGTCCTCCAGGCCGGGGCGCTGACGATGGTGGCGGGACTCCTCCTCTACATCTGGGAGGCCGACCGGTACGGGACGGCCATCCAGTCCTGGCAGATGGCGCTGCCGCTCATCGTCATGGGCCTCGGCATGGGCCTGATCGTGGCGCCGCTCACCGACGCGGTGCTGGCCGACGTGCCGCGCGAGCACGCCGGCTCGGCGTCCGGCCTCATCAACACGATGGGGCAGATGGGCAACGCGCTGGGCCTCGGCCTGGTGTCGGTCGTCTTCTTCGGAGTGATCGACGACGGTCTCGCCCCGAACGCGCTGGGCATGGCGTTCGTGGACGCTTTCCAGAACGCACTCTGGTGGACGACGGCGGTGCTGGTGGTCATCTTCTGCGTGATGTTCGCGCTGCCGGCGCGGCCCCGAGTGGGCGCGGAGGGCGCCGAGGCAGCAGGCACCCCAGCGGCGAAGGGTGAGCCGGCGCTCACGCACTGACCCGCCATCCGACGGCGCCCGTGTCCCCTGGACACGGGCGCCGTACGGCATTCAGGCGCCCGAATATGTCCGACCGTCTGCCCGAATCTGTTTACATGCCCGCAACCTGGTCGTACTCTGCCAGTGAAACCACAGGTTCGGGCATCGAACGGATGTAATCCCACATGTACGCACCGGAGCGCCAGCAGGAAATCCTCCGCCTCGCACGCGAGGGCGGACGGGTGGACGTGCTCTCCCTCGCCGAGACCTTCAAGGTCACCGCCGAGACCGTCCGCCGCGACCTCAAGGCCCTGGACCGCGCCGGCCTCCTGCGCCGCGTACACGGCGGCGCCATCCCCGCCGGCCGACTCGACTTCGAGCCCGACCTGGCCGAGCGCGAGTCGACGGCCGCCGACGAAAAGGACCGCATCGCGCGAGCCGCCCTCGCCGAACTGCCCGACTCCGGCAGCGTCATCCTCGACGCCGGCTCGACGATCGCCCGCCTGGCAGCCGACGTACCGCTGGATTGCGGCCTCACGATCGTCACCCACGCGCTCCCCGTCGCCGCCCGCCTGGCCGACCACCCCGGCATCGACCTGCACCTCGTCGGTGGCCGAGTCCGCCACCGTACGCGCGCGGCTGTAGACGCCTGGGCCCTGCGTGCGTACGGCGAGATCCGCGCCGACGTGACGTTCCTCGCCACCAACGGCTTCTCCCTCGACAGCGGCCTCACCACCCCGGACCTGGCCGAGGCAGCAGTGAAGCGCGCATGCGTCGCGGCCGCCCGCCGAGTCGTCCTGCTCGCAGACTCCGCCAAACACAACCAGGAGCACTTCGCCCGCTTCGGCGACCTCACCGACGTAGACCTGCTCATCACGGACACCGGTCTGAGCCCGGAAGACGCCGCCGCCATCAAGGCGGCCGGCACCGAAGTGCAGTGTGTTTAAGGAACGAGTGCACATGATCCTCACCATCACCCCCAACCCCAGCCTCGACCGGACGTACGAGGTCCCGGCCCTGGAGCGCGGCGAGGTGCTGCGCGCCACCGCCGACCGGATGGATCCGGGCGGCAAGGGCGTCAACGTCTCACGCGCGGTCGCGGCGGCCGGTCACCGCACCATCGCGGTCATGCCGCTGGGCGGGGCACCAGGGGCACTCGTAGCCGAACTCCTCAGCGCCGAGGGCATAGAGGTCGCCCCGGTCCGAGTAGCCGGCCACACCCGTTCCAACATCTCCATCGTCGAACCGGACGGCACCCTCACCAAAATCAACGCCCCGGGTCCCGAACTCTCCCCCACCGAGTCCGAGTCGCTGCTCACCACCACACAAAACGAGTCGACCGGCGCGGCCTGGATCGCCTGCTGCGGCAGCCTCCCGCGCGGCCTGGCCCCCGAGTGGTACGCCGAACTGGTGGCCCGCGCCCACAAAGCCGGCGCCCGCATCGCCCTCGACACCTCGGGCCCGTCCCTCCTCGCGGCACTCCGCGAACGCCCGGACGTGGTGAAGCCCAACGCCGACGAACTGGCCCAGGCCGTAGGCCGCCCCCTCATCACCATCGGCGACGCGCTGAAGGCGGCGCAGGAACTCCGGGACGCCGGCGCGCGCACGGTGCTCGCCAGCCTGGGATCCGACGGACAACTCCTCATCAGCAAAGACGGCACGTACTACGCCACCTCCCGAATCACCCTGATCCGCAGCAACGTCGGCGCGGGCGACGCCTCCCTGGCCGGTTTCCTCACCGCAGGCGGTGAGGGCCCGGACGCCCTCGCCTCCGCCGTCGCGCACGGCGCGGCCGCCGTGCAACTCCCGGGCAGCGTCATGCCGACGCCGTCCGACCTGAACCCCTCGGCGGTCACCATGACCGCCGACGTCCCCCTCGACCGCGCGCTGGCGGAGCCGGCCGCATGGCACCCACACCCCGCAAGGAGCCCGCGATGAGCCAGATGATCACCGCGGACCTGGTCGATCTCGACCTGGCCGCCGGCACGAAGGAAGAGGCGGCGCGTTCGCTGGCCGAGCGCATGGTGGCGCTCGGCCGCGTAACAGACCTCGACGGCTTCCTCGCCGACGTCGCGGCACGCGAGGCACAGATGCCGACCGGCCTGGACGGCGGCATCGGCATCCCGCACTGCCGAAGCGAGCACGTCACCGAGCCCACACTGGCCTTCGGCCGCAGCCCACACGGCATCGACTTCGGCGCCCCTGACGGCCCGGCCGACCTGATCTTCCTCATCGCGGCCCCGGCAGGCGCGGACGACGCACACCTGACGATCCTCTCGGCCCTGGCCCGCCAGCTCATGAACGAGGATTTCACCTCCGCCCTCCGCGCGGCCGAGGACCCGTCATCGACAGCGACCCTGATCCGCGGCGACACCCCGCAGGACGCGCCCACCACCGCTTCGCAGACCGAGGTGGCAGGAGGGGACGTGCTGGGGCGCTCCCCGCAGGGTGTCGAACGCAACCGACCCGAAGAAGACGCGGTGCCCGAACGTTCGGCACCCGAGGAGACGCCGCAGCGCGGGACCGACCCCAAAGCACCCGCCCCGCCCGCCACCCCCTTCAGGATCGTCGCCGTCACCTCCTGCCCCACAGGCATCGCGCACACCTACATGGCAGCCGAAGCACTGGAACGGGCCGCAGCAAACAACAACGTCGAGCTGACAGTCGAAACCCAGGGCTCCGCCGGCTTCCAGCGCCTCGACCCGGCCGTAATCGCCGCCGCCGACGGCGTGATCTTCGCGCACGACGTGCCCGTACGCGACAAAGAGCGCTTCGCGGGCAAGCCAACAGTCGACGTAGGCGTAAAGGCAGGCATCAACCGCCCCGCCGACCTGATCACCGAAGTACGCGCAAAAGCAGAGCGGGGCGAGGTCTCGACTGCGGCCAAGGGCTCCCCGGTGGAAGAAACCGGAGAACCGGGCGAAGGCTACGGAACAAAGCTCCGCAAGTGGCTCATGTCCGGCGTCAGCTACATGGTCCCGTTCGTAGCCGCAGGCGGCCTCCTCATAGCCCTGGGCTTCGCCATCGGCGGCTACGAGATCAACAAGGCCCCCTCGGTCATCGAGCACTTCGCCTGGACGGACACCACCAGCTGGGCCGCGCTGATGTTCCAGATAGGCGGCGTGGCCTTCAACTTCCTGGTGCCGATCCTGGCCGGCTACATCGCGTACGGAATGGCGGACAGGCCAGGCCTGGTCCCCGGCTTCGTAGGCGGCGCGATCGCCGTAGCCATCAACGCCGGCTTCCTCGGCGGGCTGGTGGCGGGCCTCATCGCAGGCGCGGTAGTGATGGCGATCCAGAAGCTGAAGGTCCCGACCCCCCTCCGCGGCATCATGCCGGTGGTAGTAATCCCCCTGATCTCCTCGATCATCGTCGGCTTCCTGATGTTCCTGGTGATCGGCGAGCCGATCGCGAAGCTGCAGAGCGCCCTCACCGACTGGCTGTCCAGCCTCTCCGGCGCCAACGCGATCATCCTCGGCGTCATCCTCGGCCTGATGATGGCGTTCGACCTCGGCGGCCCGCTCAACAAGGTCGCCTACGCCTTCGCGGTAGGCGGCCTCGCCAACCCCAACGAGGGCAGCCTGAAGGTCATGGCCGCAGTCATGGCCGCCGGTATGGTCCCGCCCCTCGCGATGGCATTGGCCACGACCGTACGCCGCAGGCTCTTCACCAAGACGGAGCGTGAGAACGGCAAGGCGGCCTGGGTACTGGGCGCGTCGTTCATCACCGAGGGAGCGATCCCGTTCGCAGCGGCGGACCCGCTGCGCGTGATCCCGGCGGCGATGGCGGGCGGCGCGGTGACCGGCGCCCTGTCGATGGCCTTCGAGTGCACGCTGCGCGCCCCGCACGGCGGCATCTTCGTGGTCCCGCTGATAGGAAACCCGTTCCTCTACCTGACCGCCATCCTGGCCGGAACGGTGGTCAGCGCAACCCTGGTAATAACCCTCAAGGGCCTGCGCAAAACACCCCAACCCCCAAACACCGACCAAGCCCCGGCCCACCCCGAAAAGGTCGCAGTAGCAGCCTGACCCAGCCGGGGTATCGACACCGCGGCGGTGTCAACGCACCGGCACCGCCAACGTCACCGCACCCGCGCGCGAAGCTCCATCGCTTCGCGCGCGGCGCGTTCCGTTTCGTACACCTCGCACATGTGACGGCCGTCCGGCGTCGCCGTGTGCTCGACCTCCCAGAGGCTGACCTCGCTGTTGTCGCACAGCAGGAACGCGTGCTCGTACAGAGTGAAGCCGGCGTCCCGGCCCTCCACGCTGCACTGGCGGCCGAAGGCCTGCGTGATCTGGTGGGCGACGGCGCCGCTCAGGCGCAGCGCGATGTCCTGCCCGGGCCGCCCGGCGTTCTCCGCGCGGCGGAGCACCCGGCGTGCGTGGTCGGCGGAGTCGTCCGGGATGAAAATGCGCCGGGCGGCGGCCGGCCGCGTGGCCATGAGCGTGGCGAGGATTTCGAGGTCGGCGTCAAGGTCGGCGTCATCCCCACCGGGCAGCCCGAAGGCATCGGTGCCGCCCGGGCGCGGCAGTCTGGACGCGGCCAGCCGGACCTCCGTCGCCTCCGTGTACAGCTCGTGCTGCGTGGTGCCGTCGCGCCCCGCGTTGTGCGCCAGCTCCCACAACACGAGCGAGCTGCCGTCAGCCAGCAGGAACACATGCTTGAACGTCTCACGGTGCAGCCCCGCACTGTGGTGCGAGGAGTGCAGGGACGTGCTGTGTGCCAGCGCCGATTCGAGCCGCTCCACCGCCACGTCGGGCAGGTCGAACGAGTTGAGTGCGCGCCCCAGGAGTCGCTCGAGGTGCTCCTCGGTTGTCTCGTACGGATCGCTCAAGGGTTTCTCCAGGCCGTCGCCGCTTGTTACTTGCCGAGTGCTCAACGTAGCCCCTGGGTCTGACAACGTCGCCGGGGTTGAGCAAAACGAAGGGGGCGCACCCAAGGTTCCCGCGCCCCCTGGCCAACTGGCTCCGCCAGTACGTCAGTAGAGGTCCCGGTACGCCGGGTAAACACCCCCGGGCCCGTCGACCCCCTCCGCTGCCAGCACGGCTTTCACCACCGCACGGGTGAGCGCGTCCGCACCCGCCCCCAGTACCTCGTTGAGGGCGGCCGCCCCCGCGTGCGCCGCGAACGCGGGTTCCACCGACCCACCCAACAGCGGTTTCGTGCCCGTGGCCAGCGCGAAAACGGTGTCCCCGTCGGTGAGCAGATGCACGGGCCGCACGGCGCGCGCGAGGCCGTCGTGCGCCGTACCGGCGAGCTTCTGCGCCTGCGCGCGGGTCAACTCGGCATCCGTGGCGACAACAGCCAGGGTGGTGTTCAACGGGGGCAGCGCGGAGCCGGCGGAGGCAACTGAGCTGCGACGCTGCGTCTGTGCCCGCGCGTCGGCCAGCCTGAGCTGCGCCTCGGCGTGCACCTTCGCCGCCGGATACTCGCACCGCCCCTCGAAGTACCTCCCGTAGACGACGCCCGTCAGCGGATCGACGGCCGAACCGGCGGCGTTGACGACCGCGAGCGCCCCGACCGTGACCCCCGAGTCCAGCACCACGGAGGCCGTGCCGACCCCGCCCTTCATCCCGCCCGCGACAGCGCCCGTCCCCGCGCCCACCCCGCCCTGGGCCACGGGCGCCCCGAGGTCCGTACGCGCGGCATCCTCGGCGGCGGCCCGTCCCGTCGCGGCGTCCGGCCTGGCCCGCCAGTCGCCGCCGCGCCCCAGGTCGAAGAGGCAGGCGGCCGGGACGACCGGCACCACCTGCGCCGGGCCTGGCCCGACCCGGAAGCCCCGGCCCTGCTCCTCCAGCCAGGCCATCACCCCGGACGCGGCGTCGAGACCGAAGGCGCTGCCGCCCGTCAGGACGATGGCGTCGACGCGCTGCACCAGATTGCGCGGGTCGAGGGCGTCCGTCTCGCGGGTGCCCGGACCACCGCCCCTGACATCCACGGCGGCGACCGCCCCGCCCTCCGGCGCCAGCACGACAGTGGTGCCGCTCAGCGCCCGGTCGCCCGGCACGTTCGCGTGGCCGACCCGCAGTCCGGTCACATCGGTCAGGGCGTCCGCCCTCGTCTGGTGTCCCATGAAGTCCTGCGTATCACGGGAGAATCCACCGGAGGGCACGGCCGCGGAGACTGCCGGCGTACCCGCACGGGCCGTTCGCCGTACCCTGGAAACATGAGCACCGCCCCCGCCCACGGATCGCGAGACCCGGAGCAGACGTCCGAGCAGCAGGCCGAGAGCAAGCCACGGCCGAAGCCGGCGCTGGACTTCGGCGATCCACTGGACCACCAATCAGCGGACGATACGGACCGAGGGTGGGGTGAGCGGCCTCCCGGTAGTGGTGGCAGCGCGGCCGACCTCGCCCGATTCCTGGACGAGAAGCCGCCGCACCACCTCTGAGCACGGGCTACGGCGTGTTGTCGCGGCCCGTGCCGCGCTCCGTGCCGGGTTCCGTGCCGCGCTGCGCGACCAGGACGTCCCTGATCTCCTTCAGCAGTTCGACCTCGGTGACCTCCATGACCTCCACGGTGGCTTCCCTCGCCTTGTCCCGCGCCGCCCGCCGCGCCAGGTACTTGGCCATGGGGAGCACCATGAGGAAGTAGACGACCGCCGCGGTGATCAGGAAGCTGAGGACCGCGCTGAGAACGAGCCCCCAGTTGATCGGGATGCCCTGCATCACGCCGTTCTCGTCCGACTTGCACGGCTGCTTCAGGCAGGAGCTGTACTTCTCCAGGTCCTGCGTGCCGAACGCACCGACCAGCGGGTTGATGACCCCCTTCACGATCGAGTTCACGACGTTGGTGAACGCGGCGCCGATGACCACCGCGACAGCCAGGTCGATCACGTTGCCGCGCATCAGGAAGGCCTTGAAGCCGGCCAGCACGCTCTGCTTCTTCTCCTCGCTCACGAATGAGCCTCTTTTCGCATGTACCGGGGGCGGAGCAAACAGTTCCGAAACCTACGTCAGCAGGTGACGGCCCTGTCCAATCCCGACCCACGCACCAGCGACTTGACAGTCGGCCAGTTCGAGCCGGCACTCGAGTCAGCACAGTGTCACCGCCAGTTGGGACGTCGTGCCCACACCGGCCAGGGCCGCGGCCGTGGTTCGCGGTACGGACAGGACGACCAGCGCTCCGCCGCCCTCGGCCCCTGCGGCCCCTGCGGACTCGTGCACCTTCGGCACCTCCGCCACCCGTGCACCGGCGGCCACCACCCGCGCGTCCGGCGGTTCACCGCCCGCCACCGACGAGTCGGCCGCCGCCGCGATCACGTCGACACGGTCTCCCCGGCGCAGCAGCCGCACGGTCCCGGCGTCCGCGATACGCACCGGCGCGGACACCATCTCCACCGGCCGGCGCTCGCGCCGCGCCGCCGCACCCGAGTCGGCCCGCGACAGCGCGTGTTCCCGCGCCTGTGCCTGTGCTCGCGCCTGTGCCGCACCGCCGCCCGTACGCCCCGCGTCGCGCGCCCCCGAAGCGGCCAGCGCGGCGGCGGTCATCGCGAGCCCGGCGGCCATCGCCCGCCTCCTGCGACGCACCGCCCGCCGGAGCCGGTGCTTGCCGCCCCGCACCCGCAGCGGGGCGAATTCGGGCACACCGCACGGATCCGGCCCGGGAACGGGCGGCACGGGGAGAGTGGGGGGAGTGGGGACGTAGGGATAGAGGGACACGGTGACCACCGCCTGCCACGAGGACTCGAGGAGTTCCGGCTTAACGCTCCTCACGATCCACGGTGAGCCCGAATCCCGCCCACGCCTGTGGACAGGCCCCCGGCTGTGGACAATCCGCTCACCCGCATGGGCGTCCGGGGCCACCCGCTAGGGCAGCGCGATCCCGGTGTCGAGCCCGTCCAGCGCGTGCGAGCACAGGCAGTCGCGCGTCTCGTCCGCCGGCAGCCCCGCCACCGCGTCGAAGAGCACATCGCGCAGCCGGTCCACATTCGCCGCGAACACCCTGAGCACCTCCTCGTGGGAGACACCCTCGCCCGCCTCCGCCCCGGCGTCCAGGTCCGTGACCAGCGCCAGCGACGTGTAGCAAAGTCCCAGTTCCCTGGCGAGCACGGCCTCGGGGTGTCCGGTCATGCCGACCACCGACCAGCCCGCCGCCGCATGCCACCGAGACTCCGCCCGCGTCGAGAACCGCGGCCCCTCGATGACGACCAGCGTCCCGCCGTCCACCGGCTCCCACTGCCGCCCGCGCGCCGCGTCGAGCGCCGCCTTGCGCCCTTCGGGGCAGTACGGGTCGGCGAAGGTCAGGTGAACGACGTTCGGCAGCTTCCCGTCCACCGGCGTCTCGCCGTCGTAGAACGTCTGCGCGCGTGCCTTCGTACGGTCCACCAGCTGATCCGGTACGAGCAGCGTGCCGGGCCCGTACTCGACCCGCAGCCCGCCCACCGCGCACGGCCCGAGCACCTGACGCGCACCGACGGACCGCAGCGCCCACAGGTTGGCGCGGTAGTTGATGCGGTGCGGCGGCAGGTGGTGACCGCGCCCGTGGCGGGGGAGGAAGGCCACCCGCCGCCCGGCGATCTCACCGAGGAAGAGCGAGTCGCTCGGCTTCCCGTACGGGGTGTCCACCTCGACCTCGGTCACGTCCTCCATGAAGGAGTAGAAGCCCGAGCCGCCTATCACGCCGATCTCCGCATTCGCCATGGCGGCCACAGTAGCCGGGAGCGAAAACGCCGAGGACCCCGCCGTCGGAAACGGCGGGGTCACCCAGAAGCGGTAGGCCTAGGCGGCCGAGGAGCTGCTGGAAGAGCTGGACGAACTGCTGGAGCCCGACGACGAGCTCGACGACGAAGCGGCCGGCTTCGAGTCGGACCCCGACGAGGACGTCGAGGACGACGCCCCGGCAGCCTTCGAGGACGACGCCGTGGCCGGCGTGCTGCTCGACGAAGAGCCGCGGCTGTCGTTCCGGTAGAACCCGGAACCCTTGAAGACGATGCCGACCGCGGAGAACACCTTCTTCAGGCGTCCCTCACAGCTGGGGCACACGGTCAGTGCGTCATCGGTGAACTTCTGCACCGCCTCGAGGCCTTCGCCGCACTCGGTGCACTGGTACTGATAGGTCGGCACTTGCTCCTCCTGGCACTCTCACTCAATGAGTGCTAACGACGTTCCATACTGACGTATTCCGCTGGATCAGTCCACCGTCACAGGCACTCGGTGACTCACGCCACGTGCGGCGACCCGTCCCGGAGCCTTCGGTGCGAGCCGCGAGCGCAGCGCCACCAGGGTGGCGAGGGCGAGCGCGGTACCCACCAGGGGCACCAGGAACCCGGCGCTCGCGCCGTTGGCGTCCGCCAGCCGTCCCGCGACCGTGACGCCCGCGGCCTGGCCGAGCGCGACCGCGCCGGTCAGCCAGGTGAACGCCTCGGTACGTGCCGTGGCGGGCACCAGGCTTTCCACCATCGTGTAGCCGGTGATCAGCGCGGGCGCGATGCACAGGCCGACGAGCAGTCCCAGGCCCGCGAGCAGGGGCACGGAGTGCACCGCCCACAGTCCGGAGGCGGCCAGCGTCAGCGCGGCGTACCCGACCATCAGACGGCGCCGGGGCCCGACCTTCCAGGCGATGGCGCCGCACGCGATACCGGCGAGCATGTTGCCCGCGGCGAACGTTCCGTAGAGCAGTCCGTTCACGCCGGGGTTACCGATCTCCTCGGAGAACGCGGTCAGCGAGACCTGCATTCCCCCGAAGACAGCGCCGATGCCGAGGAAGGCCACCACAAGCACCCGTACGCCCGGAATGGACAGCGCGGAGGCGCGCGGCCCGTCGGTCATCGACAGGCGTCCGGCCTGCGGCTGCGTACGTCGCTGTGCGGCGAAGAACAGACCGCCGACCAGGGTGAGCACGGCCTCGGCGGCCAGACCGGCCGCCGGGTGCACACCGGTGCACAGCGCGGTCGCGAGAACCGGTCCCACGACGAAGGTGAACTCGTCCGTCACGGACTCGAAGGCCGCGGCGGTCGACATCAGCGGCGAGCCCTCCAGCTTGGCGGCCCAGCGGGCGCGCACCATGGGGCCGATCTGCGGAACAGAGGCACCGGTGGGAACAGCCGCGACGAAGAGCGCCCACATGGGCGCTCCCGAGAGCGCGAGCACGAGCAGCGTGACGACGGAAGCGGTGTGCACGAGAACGCCCGGAAACAGAACGGCGCTCTGTCCGAAACGGTCGGCCAGTTTGCCGCTCTGCGGCGCGAACAGTGCCATGGAAACGCCGGTCACGGCGGCGACAGCGCCCGCGCTTCCGTACGACCCTGTGGTGTGCTGCACGAGCAGCACGATGCCGATCGTCAGCATCGCGAAGGGCTGCCGTGCCAGGAATCCCGGCACCAGGTACGTCCATGCTCCAGGGGTGCGGAGCAGCTGGCCGTAACCGGGACGGGGGGTAGTGACCGTGTTGGACACGGTCCTTGCCTTTCTGCCGCCTGGTGACGCTCCCCTGTGCACGCGGTGTGTGCGTGCGGGAGCCGCCGAGAGCTGTCCTCTTGCGCAGGACCGGCGGTAGATACCAGGACACCCACTGCGAGGGGGCCGGCCGCCGTACGGTCGCGCCAGCTCTGCGTCAGGCAGAGTTGGTCGATCAGTAGGCCTTCATGTTACAGGGCATCCGCGGCGGCGCACCTGCGATTGCGTACGGATTACGTCACACCACCTGTGATCAGCGTGATCAACGTGATCGGTGGGAGCCGTTGCCACCCGTTCCCAGCCACCCGGCGAGCTTGCCGCCCTGCCCGACGGCCCGCAGCCGCCGCTCGGCGGCGTCCCGTACCGGATCGGTCGCCACCACGAGCAGCTCGTCGCCGCGCCGCAGCACGGTCGTCGGCAGCGGTACGAAGCTCGTGCCTTCCCGTACGACCAGGGTGACGGCGGCCCCGTGCGGCAGCCGCAGCTCGGCCACCTCCACGCCGTGCATCCTCGACTTCTCGGGGATCGCGACCGACAGCAGATGCCCGCGCAGCCGCTCCAGCGGCGCCGACTCGATGCCCAGGTCGGCGGCCTCGGAGGGGTCCTCGCCGAGCCGCAGCCACTTCGCCAGCCAGGGCAGAGTCGGCCCCTGGGCGAGGGTGTAGACGACGACGAGGACGAAGACGATGTTGAAGATCCGGTCGCTGCCCTCGATCTCCGACACCAGGGGGATGGTCGCCAGGATGATGGGCACCGCGCCGCGCAGCCCGGCCCACGACATCAGGGCCTGCTCCTGCCACGGGATACGGAACGGCAGCAGGCTGAGCAGCACCGACAGGGGCCGCGCGATCATGGTGAGAATCAGTCCCACCATCACCGCCGGCCAGAAGTCGACCAGCAGCTCGTGCGGTGTCACCAGAAGCCCGAGCAGGACGAACATGCCGATCTGCGCGATCCAGCCGAGCCCGTCCGCGAACCCGCGCGTAGCCGGCCAGTGCGGCAGCTTGGAGTTGCCCAGCACCATCGCGGCCAGATAGACGGCGAGAAAGCCACTGCCGTGGGCGATGGCCCCTGCGGCGTACGCCGATACGGCGATGGCCATGACGGCGATCGGATAAAGACCGGACGCGGGAAGCGCCACATGACGCAGTGCGTACGCCCCGAGCCAGCCCATCGCGAGACCGATGCTCGCGCCGATCGCCAGTTCCAGGACGATCGTGCCGAGCAGGACGTACCAGTCGTCCACCGGACCGACCGTCGAGAAGGCGACCACCAGGATCACGACAGGAGCGTCGTTGAAGCCCGACTCCGCCTCCAGTACGCCCGTTATGCGCGACGGCAGCGGCACCTTGCGCAGTACGGAGAAGACCGCGGCGGCGTCCGTCGACGAGACGACCGCTCCGACGATCAGTGACTGCCGCCAGTCCAGCCCCACCAGATAGTGCGCACCGGCCGCCGTAACGCCCACGCTCACCGCGACGCCGACGGTCGACAGGACGACCGCGGCGGGCAACGCGGGTTTGATCTCCCTCCACTTCGTGCCCAGGCCGCCCTCGGCCAGGATCACCACAAGTGCGGCATAGCCGATCACCTGCGTCAGTTCGGCGTTGTCGAAGTGGACATCGAAAATGCCGTCCTGCCCTATGGCGATCCCGATCCCGAGGTACAGCAGCAGACTGGGGAGTCCGCTTCGGGACGAAATGCGTACCGCCGCGACGGCGATGAGCAGAACGAGCGAGCAGATGAGCAGGAGTTCATTGAGCTGGTGGACAGTCAGCGGGCCGTTCCTTCCCTCGCACGCCTGCCGGATCGTTCCTCCAGCGGCCGGTACTTCGTTACCTTACCTAATCTTTAACGTTTCCTTGACGCGCTCGATCGTCCGTACGATCGCCGTTGGAGGCACCGAGTCCAGGCCGCCGGAGCGCTGCGCCTATGGTTGCTCCAGCACTCAAGGACCACCCTGCCCCTCGAAGGACAGCGATGCCCGCCAACACCACCGCCTCTTCCGGCAAGAAGAAGAAGGGGCGTCGCGCCCGCCTGATCGTGATCGTGCTGGTGTTGGCCCTCGTCGCGGGTGTCGGCTACGGCACGTACTGGAGCATCAGCACGGTGCGCGCCTCCTTCCCGCAGACCACAGGGTCGATCGAGATCGACGGCCTCTCGGGCCTCGTCGACGTCAAGCGCGACAACTACGGCATCCCGCAGATCTACGCGGACACCGACGAAGACCTCTTCCGCGCCCAGGGCTTCGTCCAGGCGCAGGACCGCTTCTACGAGATGGACGTCCGCCGTCACATGACGTCGGGTCGGCTCTCGGAGATGTTCGGCGCGGACCAGGTCGACATCGACGCGTTCCTGCGCACGCTCGGCTGGCGCCAGGTCGCGCAGCAGGAGTACGACACCAAGCTGTCGCCGGAGACGAAGAAGAACCTCCAGGCGTACGCGGCCGGCGTCAACTCCTACCTCGCGGGCCGCGAGGGCAAGGACATCTCCGTCGAGTACGCCGCTCTGGGCTTCGTGAACGACTACAAGCCCGAGAAGTGGACGCCCGTCGACTCGGTCGCGTGGCTCAAGGCCATGGCCTGGGACCTGCGCGGCAACATGCAGGACGAGATCGACCGTTCGCTGATGACGAGCAGGCTGAGCGCGAAGCAGATCAAGGACCTCTACCCGTCCTACCCGTACGACCGGAACAAGCCGGTCGTCGAAGAGGGCGCGGTCGACGAGACGACGAAGAAGTACGACCCGAAGGCGTCAGCCACCTCGGCCGAGGGAACCGGCACGGGCACGGGCACCGGAACCGGAACTGGAACCGGCACAGGTACGGGCGTCGGCACAGGCACCGCAGGTACCGCAGGTACCGGCATCGTGGGCAACGCCGCCGCCGACGCCACCCAGGGCTTCCAGTCCCAGCTCTCCGGCATCTCCGACGCCCTCGACGAGATCCCCGCACTCTTCGGCCCGAACGGCAGCGGCATCGGCTCCAACTCCTGGGTCGTCTCCGGCAAGTACACGACGACCAAGAAGCCGCTGCTCGCCAACGACCCGCACCTCGCGCCGCAGTTGCCGTCGCTCTGGTACCAGATGGGCCTGCACTGCCGCAGCCTCTCCAAGACCTGCCAGTACGACACCGCCGGCTACACCTTCTCCGGCATGCCCGGCGTGATAATCGGCCACAACCAGGACATCGCCTGGGGCTTCACCAACCTCGGCGCCGACGTCACCGACCTCTACCTCGAGAAGGTCTCCGACGAGGGCTACCTCTACGACGGCCGTACGAAGCCCTTCACCACCCGCGAGGAGACCATCAAGGTCGCCGGCGGCAAGCCGAAGACGATCACGGTCCGCTCCACCACCAACGGCCCGCTCGTCTCCGACCGCAACGACGAGCTCGGGAAGGTCGGCGAGAAGGCCCCGGTCACCAACGCCGCCCCTGACCGCGGCGCCGGCTACGGGGTCTCCCTCAAGTGGACCGCCCTGATGCCCGGCAAGTCCATGGACGCCGTGTTCGAGCTCAACCGGGCCACGGACTTCAAGACCTTCCGCGCCGCCGCCGCCCACTTCGAGGTCCCCTCCCAGAACCTCATCTACGCCGACACCAAGGGCAACATCGGCTACCAGGCCCCCGGCCGCATCCCGGTCCGTAACGCAGGCGACGGCACCACACCCGCCGCCGGCTGGGACTCCCGCTACCGCTGGAAGCGCTTCATCCCGCAGGCCGAGCTGCCGTACGAGTACAACCCGGAGCGCGGCTACATCGTCACCGCCAACCAGGCCGTGATCGACAAGAAGAAGTACCCCTACCTCCTCACCGAGGACTGGGGATACGGCGCCCGCAGTCAGCGCATCAACGACCTCATCGAGTCGAAGATCGCCGACGGCGGCAAGATCTCCACCGACGACATGCGCACCATGCAGATGGACAACAGCAGCGAGATCGCCAAGCTGCTCACCCCCCACCTGCTGAAGATCGACGTGTCCGACCCGAACGTCCGCGAGACGCAGAAGCTGCTCGAAGGCTGGGACTACACCCAGGAGCCGGACTCGGCGGCCGCCGCGTACTTCAACGCGGTGTGGCGCAACGTCCTCAAGCTCGCCTTCGGCAACAAACTCCCCAAGGAGCTGCGGGCCAAGGGACAGTGCCTCAGCGTCCGTCCCGCCGACGCCACGGGCCCGGTCGACGACCTCGACGAGCGGGTACGCGAATGCGGCCAGCGCGCCAAGGACTCGGCGCAGCCGGACGGCGGCGACCGCTGGTACGAGGTCGTCCGCAAGATGCTGGGCGACGAGAAGAACGAGTGGTGGCAGGCGCCGAAGAACCGCCTGGACGGACCGACCGACACCCGTGACGAGCTACTCGCCCGCGCGCTGAAGGACGCCCGCTGGGAGCTGACCGCCAAGCTCGGCAAGGACATCGACTCCTGGAGCTGGGGCCGCCTGCACCAGCTGAACCTGAAGAACCAGACCCTCGGTACGAGCGGCCCCGGCGTCGTCCAGTCGCTCCTCAACCGCGGCCCGTGGAACCTGGGCGGCGGCGAGGCGGCCGTCAACGCCACCGGCTGGAACGCGGCGGGCGGCTACGAGGTCATCTGGGTGCCGTCCATGCGCATGGTGGTCAACCTCAACGACCTCGACAAGTCCCGCTGGATCAACCTCACCGGCGCGTCGGGCCACGCGTACAGCTCGCACTACACCGACCAGACCGACATGTGGGCGAAGGGCGAGCTGCTGGACTGGCCGTTCAGCGACCAGGCGGTCGAGAAGAACACCACCGACAAACTGGTACTCAGGCCGTAAAACGCCTGACACCGCCCGGCGTCACCACGGCGCTCACGGGGTGGTCGTGCGGTTCCCTCGGGACCCGCGCGACCACCTCTTCGTCGTACAGGAGCACCACCAGGTGGGGCCGCGCGCCCGCCGCCTCCAGCCGGGCGAGTACTCGGTCGTACGATCCGCCTCCCCGCCCGAGCCGCATCCCGCGCCCGTCCACCGCCAGCCCCGGCAGCAGCACCGCGTCGGCCTCCAGCACGGCCTCCACGCCGAGCCGCGCGCCCCGCGGTTCAAGGAGCCCGAGCCGGGCGCGCGCCAGCTGCTCCGCCCCCTCGTACGCGGCCCAGTCCAGATCGTTGTCCACGAGCAGCACGGGAAGCAGCACCCGCACGCCCCGCGCACGCAGCGCGTCGAGCAGCGCCCGGGTGCCGGGCTCACTCCCGATGGAGACGTACGCGGCGACGGTCCCGGCGTCCGCGAGCTCCGGCAGCTCCAGTGCCACGCGGGCCAGAACCGCAGCGGCCTTCTCGACGTCATCCCTGGTCAACCGGGATCTCATGTCGAGGAGTTCTCTTCGCAACCCGGCCTTGTCAGGCTCGTCACACACCACAGCGGCTCCACAAAACGGCTCGTATGAGAATTTAATGACCGGAGCCTCATCTTCCTCCCATACGCAACGGATATCGTTCTGACCATGACTCAGTCGCACCCCGGGATCAGCAAGGCTGTCATCCCTGCCGCCGGCCTCGGTACCAGGTTCCTGCCGGCGACAAAGGCCACTCCAAAAGAGATGCTGCCTGTCGTCGACAAGCCGGCCATCCAGTACGTGGTCGAGGAGGCCGTGACCGCGGGCCTCTCCGACGTCCTCATGGTCACCGGCCGCAACAAGCGCCCGCTCGAGGACCACTTCGACCGCAACTACGAGCTGGAATCGGCCCTCGGCCGCAAGGGCGACGCCGAACGCCTCGCCCGGGTGCAGGAGTCGAGCGACCTCGCCACCATGCACTACGTCCGCCAGGGAGACCCCAAGGGCCTCGGCCACGCCGTCCTGTGCGCCGCGCCGCACGTCGGCGACCAGCCCTTCGCGGTGCTCCTCGGCGACGACCTGATCGACCCGCGCGACCCGCTGCTGTCCCGGATGATCGAGATCCAGGCGCTGTACGGCGGCAGCGTCATCGCGCTCATGGAGGTCGACCCCTCCCAGATCCACCTGTACGGATCCGCGGCCGTCGAGCCGACCGGCGAGGGTGACGTCGTACGGGTCACCGGCCTCGTCGAGAAGCCCGACGCGGCGGACGCGCCCAGCAACTACGCGATCATCGGCCGCTATGTGCTCGACCCGGCCGTTTTCGACATACTGCGCAAGACCGAGCCGGGCCGCGGCGGCGAGATCCAGCTCACCGACGCCCTCCAGCACCTGGCCGAGGACGACAAGGTCGGCGGCCCCGTGCACGGCGTCGTCTTCAAGGGCCGCCGCTATGACACCGGCGACCGCGCAGACTATCTGCGTGCCATTGTCAGACTCGCATGCGAACGTGAAGACCTGGGGCCGGAGTTCCGGTCCTGGCTTCGCAGTTACGTGACCGAGGAGATGCAGGCACCTTGAGCAGCACGATCTGGTCTGTCGACGAGCACCTTGAGGACATCCTCGCCGCGGTGAAGCCGCTCGAGCCCATCGAGCTGCAACTGCCCGACGCGCAGGGCTGTGTCCTCGTCGAGGACATCACGGTCCAGATCGCGCTTCCGCCCTTCGACAACAGCTCGATGGACGGTTACGCGGTCCGTACGAGCGATGTCGCGGGCGCCACAGAGGAGTTCCCCGCCGTCCTCACCGTCATCGGTGACGTGGCGGCGGGCAGCGGCGAGACACTTCACGTCGGCCCCGGCGAGGCCGCCCGCATCATGACCGGCGCCCCGCTGCCGCCCGGCGCCGAGGCCGTCGTCCCGGTCGAGTGGACCGACGGGGGCACGGGCGGCGGCCCGGTCGCCACGATGCGCGCCGCGAGCGACGCCCCCGAGGGCGCGACCGGCGAGGTCCGCGTCCACCGCCCCGTCGAGGCGAGGGCGCACGTCCGCGCGCGCGGCAGCGACGTCCAGGCCGGCGACCTGGCCCTGGAGGCCGGTACGGTCGTGGGCCCGCCCCAGATCGGCCTGCTCGCCGCCATCGGCCGCGCCACCGTCAAGGTCAGGCCGCGCCCGCGAGTCGTGGTCCTGTCCACGGGCAGCGAACTGGTCCAGCCCGGCGAGCAGTTGGCGGCCGGCCAGATCTACGACTCCAACAGCTTCGCGCTGACCGCCGCCGCCCGCGACGCCGGAGCCATCGCCTACCGCGTAGGCGCCGTCACGGACGACGCCGACACGCTGCGCGCCACCATCGAGGACCAGCTGATCCGCGCCGACATGATCGTCACGACCGGCGGCGTCAGCGTCGGAGCGTACGACGTCGTGAAGGAAGCACTGTCCTCCGTCGGCGACGAGGACGAGCCCGGCAGCGGCATCGAATTCCGCAAGCTCGCCATGCAGCCCGGCAAGCCCCAGGGCTTCGGCTCCATCGGCCCCGAGCACACCCCGCTGCTCGCCCTCCCGGGCAACCCGGTCTCGTCGTACGTCTCCTTCGAGCTCTTCGTACGCCCGGCGATCCGCGCCCTGATGGGCCTCAAGGACGTGCACCGCCCGAAGGCCCGCGCGACCCTGACAGCAGACAAGCCCCTTTCCTCCCCCTCCGGAAAGCGCCAGTTCCTGCGCGGTACGTACGACGAGGAGGCGGGCACCGTCACCCCGGTCGGCGGTGCCGGATCCCACCTGGTAGCGGCCCTCGCCCGGGCGAACGCCCTGATCATCGTCCCGGAGGACACCACCGAGGCCGAACCCGGAACCGAGGTCGACGTGGTCCTGCTCGGGTGACCGGGGCCCGGTGGGGGTACCGTGTCTGCCCTCATAGGCCCTGACCGGGAGCGCCACACGTAATGAGTACGCACGAACGGCTCACGCACATCGACGAGGCGGGGGCGGCCCGCATGGTCGACGTCTCCGGCAAGGACGTCACCGCGCGCACCGCGCGCGCCACCGGACGCGTCCTTGTCGCCCCGCGCGTCATCGAGCTGCTGCGCGGCGAGGGGGTCCCCAAGGGCGACGCCCTCGCCACCGCCCGTATCGCGGGCATCATGGGCGCCAAGCGCACGCCCGACCTGATCCCGCTCTGCCACCCGCTCGCGCTCTCCGGCGTGAAGCTCGACCTCACGGTCGCCGACGACGCCGTCGAGATCGCCGCGACCGTGCGTACGACGGACCGTACGGGCGTCGAGATGGAGGCGCTGACCGCCGTCACGGTCGCCGCGCTCACCGTGATCGACATGGTGAAGGCGGTCGACAAGGGCGCGGTCATCACCGACGTACGGGTCGAGGAGAAGACGGGCGGCAAGTCCGGCGACTGGAGCCGGGCATGAGCCCCGCCCCGCGCGCCGGAGAGGTGTACAGCCACAGTCACGGCCACAGCCACGGCGACGAGCCGGCGGCCGAGCCCGGGATCGAGCCGGCCCCGGCCGCTCAGCCGCCACGCCGCGCCCTGGTGGTGACGGCCTCCAACCGCGCGTCCGCCGGCGTCTACGCCGACCGGGGCGGTCCGATCCTCGCCGAGGGGCTGCGCGGTATGGGCTTCGAGGTCGAGGGGCCGCAGGTGGTCCCCGACGGCGACCCGGTGGAGCAGGCCCTGCGGGCCGGCGTCGCGGCGGCGTACGACGTCATCCTGACCACGGGCGGCACCGGCATCTCGCCGACCGACCGCACCCCCGATGCCACCCGCCGCGTCCTGGACTACGACATTCCCGGCATCCCCGAGGCCATCCGCGCCGAGGGCCTGGGGAAGGTACCGACCGCCGCGCTCTCCCGCGGTCTCGCGGGCGTCGCGGGCCGGACGCTGATCGTGAACCTGCCGGGCTCCACCGGCGGCGTACGGGACGGACTCGCGGTCCTGGAGCGCCTCCTGCTCCACGCCGTGGACCAGATCCGGGGCGGCGACCACCCCGGATCCGGCTCCGGATCGCCGCTATCCGGGAGCCAGAGCTGAACGTTTCGTCCTGGCCCGTCGAGCTGGTGGACGGCGATGTCACCCTCCGCCCGATAAAGCTGCGGGACCAGGGGAGCTGGCGCGAGGTGAACCGGCGCAACCGCGACTGGCTGCGCCCCTGGGAGGCTACGATCCCGCCGCCCGCGCCGGCCGGCCCGGTGGCCCAGCGTCCGACGTACCGTCAGATGGTCCGCCACCTGCGCTCCGAGGCGAACGCGGGCCGGATGCTGCCCTTCGTCATCGAGTACCGGGGGCAGCTGGTCGGCCAGTTGACGGTCGCCGGGATCACCTGGGGATCGATGTGCTCCGGGCACGTCGGCTACTGGGTGGACCGCGAGGTGGCGGGCCGCGGTGTGATGCCGACGGCGGTCGCCCTCGCCGTCGACCACTGCTTCCGTACGGTCGGCCTGCATCGCATCGAGGTCTGTATTCGGCCCGAGAACACGCCCAGTCGCCGAGTCGTGGAAAAGCTCGGATTCCGCGAGGAGGGGCTGCGTCCCCGATATCTCCACATTGACGGCGGGTGGCGTGACCATCTGGTCTACGCGCTCACGGCGGAAGAAGTCCCCGAGGGGCTGCTGAACCGCTGGCACCAGGCGCGACCCGGCACATCTCATAAATGAAATAAGTGTTCGAAATTGATCGGCAAAGCAGCCCGTTGATCCGATCAGTAACAAAAAAGTTCGAGTTATCAGCCAGATCGTGCGACACACCGGCTCAATTGGCCGATGGCCTTGCGCGAACCCCTCTACGGTGTGGGGTGTGAGCAGCAGCGGCCTGATTTACGCAGTCATTGTCGGGGCCTGGGCCGCCTACTTGGTGCCGATGTGGCTCCGCAGGCAGGACGAGCTCAACGAAGCCCGTCCGACGGAACGCTTCAGCACCGCCATCCGGCTGCTGTCCGGACGGGCGGCAATGGAGCGCCGATATGCCAGGGAGCTGCAGGATCGCGCCGCGGGTGAGGTGGAGCCCGACGCGGACCCGGACGCCGTGACGGACCGATTGAGTTCCGTCGACGTCCGGGCCTTCGCCGTGCCCCCGACACAGAAGGAGCGCCCTGCCGCACGGGACGACGTGCGGGAGCAGGCGCGGGAGAGCGCCCGGGACGACGCGCGGGAGGAACGGCGGGCACGCACCGCCGGTGCCGCCGCCGAACGGGCCCGGCGCTCCAAGGTCCTCGCGCGCCGCAGACGCACCACCGTGATCCTCTTCCTCGCCTTCACGCTCGGCGCGATCGTCGCGGCGGTCGGCGGGCTGAAGTTCCTCTGGGCGCCGGCCGTGCCCGCCGTGCTGCTGAGCACGTACATCGTGCATCTGCGGGCCACCGAGCGGCGGCGCTTCGCCTTCACCATGGACCGGCGCAGGGCGGAAGTGGCGGCGCAGCGGTTGCGCGAGCGCCGCCCGCACCCAAGCCGTCGGCCGGTTTCGGCAGACCCTGACGAGGAGCCCGTCGTACGCCCGGAACCCGAACCGGCGCCCGCGGTCTCGCCGCAGGAGGCGGGCCGCCGCGCGCTGGTGGAGCAGACGGACCACGCGGAATGGGTGGACCAGCAGCGCGAGCGTGAGCGCGGCGCGGCCCGCGGCGAGAGCTGGGACCCGGTCCCGGTCCCGCTGCCGACGTACGTCACCGCTCCCGTCGCCCCGCGCGCCACCGCCGGCGTGGACTTCGGCGACCCGGGCACCTGGAGCTCGGCCCGCTCCAGCACCGCCGAGCCGACGCCCGCCCCCGAATCCCCGCCCGCCACCGACCCGCCCCAGGGCCGGCGCGCCAACCCGGCACGCCGCGACCGGGGCCGCGGGCGCACGCCGCTCTTCGACCAGTACGAGGAGGGGGACCGGCCGCGGGCGGCCAACGAGTGACCTGCGAGGAACGGATTTCCAAGCACCCCGATCGAGGTGCTAAAGTTTCACTCGTTGCAAGGGCCTGTGGCGCAGTCTGGTAGCGCACCTCGTTCGCATCGAGGGGGTCTGGGGTTCAAATCCCCACAGGTCCACCGCAGCTCAGAGCCCCAGTCGGAGAGATCCGGCTGGGGCTCTTTGGCGTTCCGTTGATGCCGCGCCATGTCCGTTACGGGGTCAGCGGCTTGGCGAAGCAGCGGCTGTCCTCGTATGCGCGGAAGTGGCCGAACTTCTTGGCGGGGGTGTAACCGCTCGACGTGTAGAGGGCGATGGCCTCCGGCTGCTGCGTTCCCGTCTCCAGGACCATGCGTATGCGGCCGGCCGCGCGGGCGTCGTCCTCCAGGGCGGCGAGGATGCGGCGGGCCAGGCCGATGCCGCGGCAATCGGGTATCACGTACATGCGCTTGAGTTCGGCGTCGCCGTCCGTGTAGCCCTCGCCGTTCTCGTCCTGCGTGCGCCAGGCGCCGGTGGCGACGGGGCGGTCCTGTTCGTCGTACGCGATGAGGAAGAGGCCGCCCGGCGGCCGGAACATGGCGGGGTCCAGCGGGGTCGTGTCGCCCTCGCCGTTGTAGCGCTCGATGTACTCCTGCTGCACTTCCGCTTCGAGCTTCACGGCGTCGGGGTGGTCGTACGGGCGTCTGCGGATATTCATGCGTGTCAGCGTACTTCTATGCAGGATCTGGCATCGGACGATTTTCGGGGTCTGTATTGTGCCGGGGTGCTCACTGTGACTTCCGCAAATGTAAATGGCCTGCGCGCTGCCGCCAAGAAGGGCTTCGTGCCGTGGCTGGCCGGGACCTCCGCCGATGTGATCTGCCTCCAGGAAGTACGGGCCGAACCCGGGCAGCTCCCCGAGGAGGTGCGCGACCCCGAGGGCTGGTTCGTTGTGCACGCACCGGCCGCGGCCAAAGGGCGGGCCGGTGTTTCGCTTTATACGCGGCGGGCGCCGGAGCGGGTGCAGGTCGGGTTCGGCAGTGCTGAGTTCGACGGGAGTGGGCGGTACGTCGAGGCGGATTTGCCTGGTGTGACCGTCGCCAGTCTGTATCTGCCCTCCGGTGAGGTCGGCACCGAGCGGCAGGACGGGAAGGTGCGGTTCATGGACGAGTTCCTGCCGTACCTGAAGGGGCTGAAGGAGCGCGCGGCGGCGGACGGGCGCGAGGTGCTGGTGTGCGGCGACTGGAACATCGCCCACCAGGAGGCCGACCTCAAGAACTGGAAGGCGAACCGGAAGTCCTCCGGATTCCTGCCGGAGGAGCGGGCCTGGCTGACGCGGGTGTTCGAGGAGGCGGCGTACGTCGATGTGGTGCGCGCACTGCACCCGGACCAGGAGGGCCCGTACACCTGGTGGTCGTACCGCGGGAAGGCCTTCGACAACGACTCGGGATGGCGCATCGACTACGCGGTGGCGACGCCGGGGCTGGCGGACCGGGCGGTCAAGGCGTACGTCGAGCGGGCGGCCAGCTATGACCTGCGCTGGTCGGACCATGCGCCGGTGACGGTGGTTTTCGAGCGCTGACGTCGGTCATACGTCTTTCTCCGCTCTGATCAGGCGGTCCAGGGCCATCGACAGTTCCGCCTCGACGACGCTCTTGGCGAGCGGGCGCAGGCGCTGCAAAGAGGCGCCGGCCGTGTCCTCGTCCAGGTGGGAGCGGACCATCGTCGCGAAGATCCCCGCCATGGCCGTCGTGTGCTCGCGCACCTCCCGGCCCGCCTGGAGCACGGCGGCCAGCGGTACGCCCTCGCGCACCAGGGCTGCCGACACGTCCAGCAGGCGGCGGCTGACGTGGACGATCTCCTCGCCGTCGGTGGCCAGGTAGCCGAGGTCGAGCGCGGTGGCCAGGTTCTCCGCGGTGACCTCGCCCGCGAAATGGTCGGCGAGGTCCTCGGGAGTGAGCCGGACCGGGGTCTCCTCGCTCCAGGTGGCGGAGGCGGCGTCCTCGCCGACGCCGAAGAGCTCGCCGACGTCGCGGCCGCTCTCGAAGGTGGCGGTGAGGTCCGCGATGCCGGTCAGGGTGTGGCCGCGCTCCAGCAGGGCGGCGATGGTGCGCAGCCGGGCCAGGTGGTGGTCGTCGTACCAGGCGATACGACCCTCACGTCGCGGTGGCGGCAGCAGCTTGCGCTCGCGGTAGAAGCGCAGGGTGCGCACGGTGATGCCGGCCTCCCTGGCCAGCTCCTCCATGCGGTACTCGCGTGCTGCTGTGACTTTGTCCACCCCGGAACCTTATGTCGTACCGCCGGTAACTTTCCTCTGTCGGACCCCTACCCATGAGTACGGCGCTGCTCTACTCTCCCAATCGTGCCAGTGATTGCTGGCAGAGTCGTGGGACCGCGGGAGGCGTCGGCATGGCCGAGCACGAGCACGTACGAGTGGCGGTGATCGGATCCGGATTCGGCGGCCTGGGCGCCGCGGTCCGGCTGCGCCGCGAGGGGATCACCGACTTCGTCGTCCTGGAGCGCGCCGATTCGGTGGGCGGCACCTGGCGGGACAACAGCTACCCGGGCTGCGCCTGCGACGTACCGTCCCATCTGTACTCGTTCTCGTTCGCGCCCAACCCCGACTGGCCGCGCACCTTCTCGGGGCAGGAGCACATCAGGGCGTACCTGGAGCACGTCACCGACACCTTCGGGCTGCGGCCGCACATCAGGCTGAACCACGAAGTGAAGATGATGCACTGGGACGGCGACGAGCTGCGCTGGGAGATCGAGACCGCGCGGGGCGACACGCTCACCGCGGATGTGGTGGTTTCGGCTACCGGGCCGCTGTCCGATCCGAAGATTCCGGATATTCCCGGGCTCGACGGGTTCCCTGGCAAGGTCTTCCATTCGGCGCAGTGGGACCACGACTACGACCTGCGCGGCAAGCGCGTCGCGATGATCGGGACCGGTGCGTCCGCGATTCAGATCGTGCCGTCGATCCAGCCCGATGTGGCCAAGTTGACGTTGTTCCAGCGGACGCCGCCGTGGGTGATGCCGCGCATGGACCGGGCCATCACCGGGCCCGAGCGGTGGCTGCACCGGCAGCTGCCGTTCACCGGGAAGGCGCGGCGCGGACTGCTCTTCGGGGTGCGGGAGTTGCAGGTCACCGCCTTCACCAAGCACCCGAACCAGCTCGGGCTCGTCGAGTCGCTCGCCAAGGCCAACATGGCCAAGGCCATCAAGGACCCGGCGCTGCGGGCCAAGCTGACACCGTCGTACCGGATCGGCTGCAAGCGCATCCTGCTGTCGAGCTCGTACTACCCGGCGCTCGCGAAGCCGAATGTGGACGTGGTGGCTTCGGGGCTCAAGGAGGTGCGCGGATCCACGGTCGTGGCGGCCGACGGGACCGAGACCGAGGTCGACGCGATTGTGTTTGGCACGGGCTTCCATGTCACCGACATGCCGATCGCCCAGCGAGTGGTGGGCGCGGACGGCATCACGCTCGCCGAGGCGTGGAAGGACGGGATGGAGTCGCTGCGCGGCGCGACGGCGGCGGGCTTCCCGAACTGGATGACGATCATCGGGCCCAACACCGGGCTCGGGAACAGCTCGATGATCCTGATGATCGAGTCCCAGTTGAATTACATGGCCGACTATCTGCGGCAGTTGAGGGTGCTGGGCGGCAAGGCGGCGCTCGGGGCGCGGGCTTCGGCCGTGCACGCGTGGAACCGGCGGGTGCAGGACCGGATGAAGCGGACCGTGTGGAACACGGGCGGCTGCGACAGCTGGTACCTGGACGCGAACGGTCGCAACACCACCATCTGGCCCGGTACGCCGAGCGAGTTCCGGCGCGCGACTCGGGAGGTGAACCTCGCGGAGTACGAGGTGATCCGGGTGCGGGCCGCTGCGGGCGAGGACGAGGGCGAGGGCGAGGCCGGGGTCGACGCCGGGGCCGACGCCGGCGTCGAGGCTGCGGAGGTTGTCGCATGAGCCGGCTGATGCGGGTGGTGGGAGAGCCGCAGCCGCTCGTCGCCTCGCGTGAGCTGACCGCCGTCTCCGCCGACGGATCGCGCCTGCACGTGGAGGTGTACGGGCCCGCGGATGCTCCCGCGCTGGTCCTGGCGCACGGCTGGACGTGCTCGACGCTCTTCTGGGCGGCACAGATCCGCGAGCTGGCCGGTGCGGGTGAGTGCCGGGTCGTGGTGTACGACCAGCGGGGGCACGGGCGTTCCCCGGCCGTCGGGCGCGACGGATACAGCACCGACGCCCTCGCCGACGACCTCGAAGCGGTGCTCGCCACCGCGCTCGCGCCCGGGGAGCGGGCCGTACTGGCCGGGCACTCCATGGGCGGCATGACGATGATGGCCGCCGCGGGGCGGCCGGGCTTCCGTGAGCACGCGGCGGCGGTTCTGCTGTGCAGTACGGGGACTTCGCGGCTGGTCGCCGAGTCGCTCGTACTGCCGATGCGGGCCGGGCGGCTGCGGACCCGGATCACGCGGGCGGTGCTGGGGGCGCGGGCGCCGCTGGGGCCGGTCACGCCGCTGTCGAAGGTCATTCTCAAGTACGGGACCATGGGGCCCGGGGCGTCGCCGGAGCGGGTGGCGGAGTGCGCTCGTATCGTCCACGCCTGTCCGCGAGCGGCGCGAGTGGCCTGGTCGCACGTGCTGGGCGAGCTGGATCTGGCTGCGGGTGTACGGGACTTGACCGTACCCACCGCCGTCATCGCGGGGACCGCCGACCGGCTGACGCCGCCTGTGCACGCCCGCGAGATCGCTGCGGCGCTGCCGCATTCGCTGGGGCTCACCGAGCTGACCGGCGTCGGGCACATGACGCCGGTGGAGGCGCCGGAGGTCGTTACGGCGAAGCTTCGTGAGCTTGTGAGTGAGTACGTCGCCGTTCCGGCCGATTCGAGTGAAGAGAAGGAGCAGGCCGTATGAGCAGTAAGCGGAGCCTGGAGGGTCAGGTCGCGGTCGTCACGGGCGCGGCACGGGGTGTCGGCGAGCTGCTGGCGCGCAAGCTCTCGGCGCGCGGCGCGAAGGTGGCGCTGGTCGGGCTGGAGCCGGACGAGCTGAAGCAGGTGGCGGGGCGGCTGCACGCCGAGGCGGACTGGTGGTACGCCGATGTCACCGACCACGAGGCGATGGCGCAGGTCGCGCGGGAGGTGAAGGAGCGGTTCGGGAAGGTCGACATCGTCGTCGCCAACGCGGGGGTCGCGGCCGGTGGGCCGTTCGTGGACTCCGATCCGGTCGCTTGGCGGCGGGTCATCGAGGTCAACTTGATCGGCGGGGCGGTGACGGGGCGGGCGTTCCTGCCGGTGCTGATGGAAAGCCGGGGGTACTTCCTCCAGATCGCGTCGCTGGCGGCGATCACGCCGGCGCCGATGATGACGGCGTACTGCGCGTCGAAGTCGGGGGTCGAGGCGTTCGCGCATTCGCTGCGGGCCGAGGTCGGGTATCGCGGGGTGCGGGTCGGGGTCGGGTACCTTTCGTGGACCGACACGGACATGGTGCGGGGCGCGGACCAGGACGACGTGATGCGGGAGTTGAGGCAGCGGCTGCCGTGGCCTTCGAACCGGACATATCCGCTCGGTCCGGCGGTCGACCGGATCGTCGCGGGGATAGAGCGGCGTTCGTCGCATGTGTACGCGCAGTGGTGGCTGCGCGGGATGCAGTCCGTGCGGGGCTATCTGCCGACGCTGATCGGGGTGGTGGGGCAGCGGGAGATGAAGCGGTTCGAGCCTCGGCTGGCGGGGGTCTCGAAGGGGCTTGTGGGGGCGGGGGGCGAGGCGGACGCGAAGGTGCGTACGCAGCGTTAGTGATCGAAATGCGTTGAATGTCCGGTCGTGTCAGTCTGGTCGAGCCCGCGGGGCGCTACGCCCCGCTTCCATCCCGTCACACCCCAACAGGAGTGAACCTCATGGGCATCAAGGACCAGTTCAAGGACAAGGCGCAGGAGCTTGCGGACCAGGCCAAGCAGGCCAAGCAGAGTGGGCAGCAGGGTACGCGGCCCTCGCAGCCCTCGCGTGGCGGCGGCGTGCAGGACGAAGCGTCGGAGCGGGTCCGTCGGGCCCGGGAGGACCGGGAGGACCGGGAGCCGGGGCGGGGCCGGGACATGCTGGACATGGACGACGAGCTGGGCGAGGGCCCGGAGCGTTACCGCGGCTGACGCGGTGCGGGGCGTTGCCTCGTGATCGTCGTGAAGGGCGCACCCGGTCACCACTGGGTGCGTCTTTCGCGTGGCGGGGCGGGGGTGCGGGACACCGATGGGCGGGGCTTCGCCCCGGCCCCCCACCCGCCCGGCGCTTCGCGCCGGTGGGGGATCCCCGGCGCTGCGCGCCGTGGCCTTGCCCACCCACGCCCGCCCGTTGGGGCGGGGCTGCGGAGGTGCGGGTCTCCGGTGGGTTGCTGGGCGCCGTTGGCGGCTGGGGATTGGGTGGGGCGCCACTGTGCGGGCGCCGTTGGCGGCTGCGGGTTGGGTGCGGCGCCACTGCGCTGCCGCGCAGGCGGACGGTGGCCGAGGGCAGCGCCCGCCGTTTTGAGTGCCGCAGGCGCCGACGGTGTTCCGTCACTCACGGGAGACCTGTGCCTCTCGCAGCTCCGTTCCAGCGGGTGGGCGGGGTGGGGCAGGGGGCGGCGCGCAGCGCCGGGCTTACGCAGCGGCGCGGAGCGCCGTGTGGGGCGCGCGGGGCGGAGCCCCGCGTCATCTCTGCCCACTCACCCCGTGCGCGGGGGCAAGTTGGGGCGGGTTTTGTTCGGGACGTTCGAGTACGTCGGCGGGGTTGCCGCCGGGCGCGAAGCCAGGAGGTCCAGCGCCACCTGGACCGCGTCGGCCAGCTGTGCGTGGCGGCCCTCCGCCCAGTCGAGCGGCGTACGCAGCACCTCGATGTCCGGCTCCACGCCGTGGTTCTCGACCGTCCAGCCGTACGCGTCGAACCACGCCGCGTTCATCGGCACGGTGATCACCGTGCCGTCGCCCAGAGTGTGGCGGCCGGTCATGCCCACCACGCCGCCCCAGGTGCGCTGGCCCACCACCGGGCCCAGTTTCAGCAACTTGAACGCCGCCGTGATCATGTCGCCGTCCGACGACGTCGCCTCGTCGGCCAGGGCGACCACCGGCCCCCGGGGGCCGTTCGAGGCGTACGAGACCGGCTGCGCGTCCCGCGTCAGGTCCCAGCCGATGATGGTGCGGGTGAGTTTTTCGACGACCAGTTCGCTGATGTTGCCGCCCGCGTTGCCCCGTACGTCGACGATCAGGGCCGGGAGTGAGACCTCCATCCGCAGGTCGCGGTTGAACTGCGCCCAGCCGGAGCCGCCCATGTCGGGGATGTGCAGGTAGCCGCACTTCCCGCCGCTCAACTCCCGCACCACCTCCCGGCGTTTGGCCACCCAGTCCTGGTAGCGGAGGGGACGCTCGTCGATCAGCGGGACGATCGCGACCCGGCGGGCCGGGCCTTCGCCCTCCGCCGGCTTGAACGTCAGCTCCACCGTCGTTCCCCCGGCCGCCGAAAGCAGGGGGTACGGGCCCGCCACCGGGTCCACCGGGCGGCCGTCCACGTGCGTGAGGACCGCGCCCTCCCTGATGCCCGTACCGGCCAGCGGTGAGCGTGCCTTGGAGTCGGACGACTCGCCGGGGAGGATGCGGCGTACCAGCCATGCCCCGTCCCGGCACACGAAGTTCGCGCCGAGCAGGCCCATCGCCCGCTGGTAGTGCGGCGGCCCCTCGTTGCGGCGCGCGGAGGCGACGTACGCGTGCGAGGTGCCCAGCTCGCCCAGGACCTCGCGCAGCAGGTCGGCGAACTCGTCGGGGGTCGCCACGCGTTCGAGCAGCGGGCGGTACTGGTCGAGGACCGACTCCCAGTCGATGCCGCACATGTGCGGTTCCCAGAAGTACGCCCGGACGATGCGGCCCGCCTCCGCGTACGCCTGGCGCCACTGCGCCTCCGGGTCGACCTGGTGCATGATGCGGCGCAGGTCCAGGTAGACCGTCGTGTCGGTGTCGCCGGTCTCGGTGGCGGGGACGGCGCGCATCTCGCCCTCGTCCATCACCACCAGGCGGGTGCCGTCGCCGCTCACCGCGAACCAGTCCAGGTCGGCCACGAGTTCCGTCTTGCGCGCCTTGGTGAGGTTGAAGTGTTCGAGGGTGGGGCGGCCCGACACGTCGGCAGGGTTCGCGAACGTCTCGCCCAGCGCTCCCGAGATCGGCCAGCGCAGCCACACCAGGCCGCCGCCGGAAACGGGCTGCAGGCCCGAGTACTTGGAGGCGGCCACGGGGAAGGGCGTCACCCGGCTCGCCAGGCCCTCGACCTCGACGAGCACCGTCATGCCGTCGGTGCTCTCGCTCTCCTCGCCTTCCACCGGGTCAAGACCGCCCGCCGCCGGACGGCCTTCCGCGGACACCGCGAAGGGGGACGGCGTCGCGGAGGAGAGCGGGACGAGGTAAGGGCGGCAGCCCAGCGGGAACGAGAGGTCCCCGGTGTGGACGTCGTACACCGGGTCGAAGCCTCGCCAGGAGAGGAAGGCGAGATAGCGGCCGTCGCTCGTGAAGACCGGGTTCTCGTCCTCGAAGCGGCCGTTCGTCACGTCGATGATTTGCTTTGATTCGATCTTGGCCAGTTTGATCTGGCGCAGGGAGCGGCCGATTCCGGGGTGCGACCAGGTCAGCCAGGCTCCGTCGGGGGAGAAGGCGAGGTCGCGGACGGGGCCGTTGGCGGAGCGGGTCAGTTCGGTGACCTCGCCGGGTTCGCCTTCCGGTTCTTCCATCGTGCTGACCAGGAGGAGGCGGCCGTCGTGGGAGGCGATCGCGATGCGTTCGCCCTCCGGGTCCGACACCAGGTCGTGTACGCGCCCGAGCTTGCCGGCGGCGAGGCGGCGCGGCTCGCGCCCGCCGCTCGCGCGCGGCAGGTACGCGATCTCGATCGCGTCCTCGCCCTCCGCGTCCGTGATGTACGCGACCTGGCCGCTGCCGCCGAGCATCTCGGGCAGGCGGGCCCGTACGCCCGGGGTGTCCGTGATGGTGCGGGCGGGGCCGTCGCGGTGGGTCAGCCAGTACAGGCTGCCCCGGACCACGACCGCGCTGGCGCGGCCCGTGGCGTCGACGGACAGGCCGTCGACGTTGGCGGCGGCCGGGACCTGGTACGTGCGCCGGCCGGCCCGGGGGCCGCCGAGGCGGACGTCCAGGCGGCGCGGTACGGCGCCGGGGGACAGGTCGTCGACCAGCCACAGGTCGCCCGCGCACTGGTAGACGACGCGGGTGCCGTCGCTGGAGGCGTTGCGTGCGTAGAACGCGTCGTGGTCGGTGTGGCGGCGGAGATCGGTGCCGTCGTACTGGCAGGAGTAGAGGTTGCCCACGCCCTCGTGGTCGGAGAGGAACGCGATGCGTCCGTTCACGAACATGGGGCAGTTGAGGTGGCCGCCGATGTCGGGCAGCAGTCGCTCGCCGTGCAGCCACAGGCGGCCGGTGGCGCCGCCCCGGTAGCGCTTCCAGGCTGCCGGCTCGTGCGGGGGTTTTCCGGTGAGCAGGAGCGTACGGCGCTCGTTGTTGATGTCCGCTACCGCGATGTCGGAGACCGGGCCCCAGGGGAGCTGGGAGCCGGGGCTGCCGTCCGTGGGGAGGGTGTAGGCCCACGAGAAGTGCGAGAACGGCTGGCCGTGGGAGGCGACGGCGAGGATGTGCGGAGGGTGGTCGGGCGATTCGGGGGTCCAGCCGCAGACGCGGGTGTCGAGGGATCCCCAGTAGCTGAGCCTGCGGGCGGGGCCGCCGTCCACGGGGGCGAGGTGGACTTCGGGGTCGAGGCTGCGCCAGGTGGTGAACGCGATGTGGCGGCCGTCGGGGGAGAAGCGGGGGTGGGAGACCTTCGTACGGTCGACGGTGATGCGCCAGGCGCGGTCCGGCTGCTTCCCGGGCGGGACGATCGGGGCCAGCCAGAGGTCGTCCTCGGCGGCGAAGCAGAGCAGGTCGCCGTGCAGGTGCGGGAAGCGGAGGTAGGCGAGGGTGTCGCTTCGTGTGGTCGCGGGGGTCGCGCCTCTGCCGTGTGCGGGGGCTGCGGGGTCGGTGCCGCGCCGCGGCGTCTCCTCGGGCGTCGAACGTTCGGGTACGGAGATCTCTTCGGGGTGGTTGCGTTCAACGCCCTGCGGGGAGCGCCCCGACGCGTCCCCTCCTGGCACCGTGCTTCGCGCGGCGGGCGTGGTCTCTTGCGGGCCGACGGACCCGGGTGCGTCGCTCACCCCCCAATGCTTTCCGCATGGCGGGGGCGCGGCAACTTGTGGGACAGATCACGATCGAAACGGTTTCGTTTCGGTGGGGCGGGGGCGTAGCGTACTTGGTGTACGAAACCGTTTCGTTCGGTTCGGAGGAGGTTGGGATGGGACGCACGCGGCTTACGGCCGAGCGCGAGAGTGAGTTGTACGAAGCCGTCCTCGACCTGCTCCGGGAAGTCGGGTACGACGGGCTGACCATGGATGCCGTCGCGTCCCGCACGCGGTCGAGCAAGGCCACCCTCTACCGCCAGTGGGGGAGCAAGCCGGAGCTCGTGGCCAGGGCGCTGCGGCACAACAAGCCCGTCAGTGTTGCCGACATCGACACCGGGACGCTGAGGGGCGATTTCCACGCCCTGGTGGAACGGACCGATGACTGCCAGCTGGAGAGGGACTCCGCGCTGATGCGGGGGCTCGCCCAGGCCGTGCACGCGAACCCTGATCTCCATCAGGCGCTGCGGGAATTGCTCATCGCGCCTGAACTCACTGGGTTGGACGGTCTGCTGCGGCGTGCTGTCGACCGGGGGGAGATCCCTGCCGAGACAGCCGCTCTGCGGTACGTCCCGCACATGCTGGTCGGCGCCTTCGTCGCCCAGGAGCTCATCGAGGGCCGGTCGCCCGACCGGGCCTTTCTCGCCGACTACGTCGATGCCGTGGTGCTGCCCGCGCTGGGTGCCGCCTGATGGCTCCGGTGTAGCAGTGGCTTAGTCCCAGCGGCGCCGTGGAATCTCCCCGCCCGGCGTCCGTCCCCGTAGAAACGCTCCACCTGACGCGCACCGCTCTCGTCGTCGGGCTGGTCACCCATGCCCTGTTCGTACCAACGACCTGACCGGGAGTACGCCCTCGTGGCCACATTCCTTTACACAATGGGCCGGTTCGCCTTTCGCCGCCGCCCCTTCGTCGCCCTCGCCTGGGTCGCGCTGCTGGTGCTCGCCGGTGTCGGCGCCGCCTCCGCGTCCACCGCCACTTCCAGTTCCTTCTCCATACCCGGGACCGAGGCTCAGAAGGCGTTCGACCTTCTTGATGAGCGCTTTCCCGGTGCTGCCGCGGACGGCGCCACCGCCCGCGTGGTGTTCAAGGCTCCCGAAGGGGAGCGGATGACCGATGCCGGCCACCGGGAGGAAGTTGAGGGGGTTGTTGCCGGGCTCAAGAGTGGTTCCGGGGCCGATCAGATCGCCTCGATTGTCGATCCGTACGCGGGCAAGGCTCTCAGCCGTGACGGTACGACCGCTTATGTGCAGGTCTCGTACAAGGTCAGCGGTATGGAGCTGACGGACGCGGCCCGGGAGGCGCTCGTTGAAGCCGGTGACGAGGCGCGGGACGCGGGGCTGACCGTCGAGATCGGTGGTGACGCGCTCCAGGCCGTGCCCGAGACCGGGTCCGGCGAGATCATCGGAGTGGCCATCGCCGCGATCGTGCTGGTCATTACTTTTGGGTCGCTGATCGCCGCGGGGCTGCCGCTGCTCACCGCGCTCATCGGGGTGGGGATTGGCATTTCCGCCATTACCGCTCTGGCGAACGTTCTTGACCTTGGCTCCACCACCTCCACGCTCGCGATGATGATCGGGCTCGCGGTCGGCATCGACTACGCGCTGTTCATCGTGTCCCGCTACCGCGCCGAGCTGGCCGAGGGGCGTGAGCCGGAGGACGCGGCTGGGCGGGCCGTCGGAACTGCTGGGTCCGCTGTTGTATTCGCCGGGCTGACCGTTGTGATCGCGCTGGTCGGGCTCGCCGTCGTCAACATTCCGATGCTGACCAAGATGGGCTTCGCCGCAGCGGGCACCGTGGTGATCGCCGTTCTCATCGCGCTCACGCTGGTTCCGGCGCTGCTCGGGTTCGCGGGGAAGAAGGTCTTCGGGCGCAAGGCCCGCAAGCGGCAGGGTGAGGTCGCCGCGGACGGCGCGGGCAAGCCCAACATGGGTACGCGCTGGGCTCGGTTCGTACTGCGCCGGCCGGTCGCCGTGCTCGTCACCGCGGTTGTCGGGCTCGGCATCGTCGCCGTACCCGCGGCCTCGCTGGAGATGGGGCTGCCCGACGACGGTTCGCAGCCCGTCAGCACCACCCAGCGCAAGGCGTACGACCTGCTCTCCGACGGCTTCGGGCCGGGCTTCAACGGGCCGCTCATGCTGGTCGTCGACGTCAAGGGCGCCGACGAGCCCAAGGACGCCCTGGCGAAGGTCACCGACACCGTGAAGGGCATGGACGGCGTCGCCGCCACCGTGCCCGGGCCGCTGAACAAGGCCGGCGACACGTCGGTGGTTACCGTCGTTCCGAAGGACCGGCCCAGTTCGGAGGGGACCGAGGAGCTCGTACGGTCCATCCGCGACGCGGGTACGGACCTGACGTCCGACACCGGCGCCGAAGTCCTGGTCACTGGCTCGACGGCCATGAACATCGACTTCTCGCAGAAGATGAACGACGCGCTGCTGCCCTACCTCGCGCTCGTCGTCGGCCTCGCGTTTCTGCTGCTGATGGTCGTTTTCCGGTCGGTTCTCGTACCGCTCAAGGCGGCGCTCGGGTTCCTGCTGTCCGTGGTGGCGGCGCTGGGCGCGGTGGTCGCGGTCTTCCAGTGGGGCTGGCTGGCGAGTGTGTTCGGCGTCGAGCAGACCGGGCCGGTGATGTCGATGATGCCGATCTTCATGGTGGGTGTCGTCTTCGGTCTCGCCATGGATTACGAGGTCTTCCTCGTCACGCGCATGCGTGAGGCGTACGTCCACGGGGAGCGGCCGGGACAGGCGATCGTCACCGGCTTCCAGCACGGCGCGCGCGTCGTCACCGCGGCGGCCGTGATCATGATGGCCGTGTTCGCCGGCTTCATCGGTTCCAGCGAGTCGATGGTCAAGATGATCGGCTTCGGGCTCGCGATCGCCGTCCTCTTCGATGCCTTCGTCGTCCGGATGGCCATCGTGCCGGCGGTGCTGGCACTGCTCGGCAAGAAGGCGTGGTGGCTGCCCCGCGGGCTCGACAAGGTGCTGCCGAACGTGGACGTCGAGGGTGAGCAGCTGCGCAAGGAGCTGGGCGACGACGGCGCCGGCGGCGATGCCCCGGGTGAGCGGGAGCTGGTGCGTGCGTAGGCGCTGAAAGCTGTAGAGCTCCGGGGCCGCTGCCTGAGCGGAAGGCGGTCCCGGTCGCGCACCGGCTCGTGGGGACGGGATCCGGTGCGACGGTGAGGTCCCCCTGCGGGTTACGGCAACTGCCGGTCCGGTCCAGGGGGACCTCACCGTTTTTCGGTGGGAGGGACGGGCGGGATCAGTGGTCGGCTTCGGCGAGTGGTGGCTCTTCGACGGCGTGCGTACGGCGCAGGAAGCGCAGCAGCGGCGTCCGGTCGAACTGGATCACAGCCATGCCCTGCGGCAAACGCAGTTCCATCACCGCCTGCACCCTGCCGCACGGCCAGACCTTGACGTCACCGTTCTCCGTTTCGGTCGGGCGGCTCATGCCCCCCTCCAGGAGGGCCCGGTCGAAGACCCATTCGTTCTCGGCGCCGTCGGGCGAGACGTCCGGCGGGAAGATCAGGTGCACCGCGAGCGGGTCTTCCCCGGGGTCGTACCGGAGGGCGACCGGGACGGCGTGGCGCTGGGGGCCATCGGTGATCAGGCAAGCCCGTGCGTGGTCCTCAATTGCGGGGTGCATCGGGCGGCTCCTCAGTTTCGGGGGCTTTGTCCTCTAATGTCCCATATTTTGGGGCGCGCGCTCCGCTTTATTTGTGACCAGTGCGCTCTTGCGACCTCTTTGCAAGAGGGCACTATCATCGAACGGTTAATCACCCCCGCGCACGCGCAGGAAGCGGAGCCTCCCCATGCATGTCCCCGACGGATTCATCAACACACCTGTCTCGGCTGTGGCAGGTGTTGTCGCGGTGGGCGCCGTCGCCGTCAGCCTGCGCGGCGCGCGCCGCGAACTGGACGAACGGACGGCCCCGCTCGCCGGGCTCGTCGCCGCGTTCATCTTCGCCGTACAGATGCTGAACTTCCCCGTCGCGGCCGGCACCAGCGGGCATCTGCTGGGCGGCGCGCTCGCCGCGATACTCGTCGGCCCGTTCACCGGTGTGCTGTGCATCTCGGTCGTCCTGCTGATGCAGGGCATCCTCTTCGCGGACGGCGGGCTCACCGCGCTCGGTGTCAACATCAGCGTCATGGGCGTGGTGACGGTTCTCGTCGCGTACGCGCTCTTCCGCGGCCTCGTGAAGATCCTTCCGCGCCGCCGCCCGTCCGTCACCGCCTCCGCGTTCGTCGCCGCGCTGGTGTCCGTGCCCGCCGCTGCCGCGGCCTTCACGCTGATCTACGCCGTCGGCGGCACGACGGACGTGCCGATCGGCAAGGTGCTGACCGCGATGGTCGGCGTACACGTCCTCATCGGCATCGGCGAGGCCGCGATCACCGCGCTGACCGTGGGCGCCGTCATCGCCGTACGCCCCGACCTGGTCCACGGGGCGCGCGGACTCTCCGCGCCGCTCAAGCTCCTGGTCGGCGGCGAGCTGGTGGACGCCGCCCCCGCCGACGCCCCGGCTCCCGTCGCCGCTCGCTCCACCCGCAAGGTGTGGGGCGCGGGGCTGGCCTCGGCGCTCATCCTCGCCGGGTTCGTTTCTTTCTACGCTTCCGCGAGCCCGGACGGACTGGAGAAGGTCGCCGCCGACCAGGGCTTCGACAAGAAGGCCGAGGAGCACGCCGCCGCCGACTCCCCGCTCGCCGACTACAGCATCAGCGGCATCACCGACGGCCGTATCTCCGGCGGCCTCGCCGGAGTCGTCGGCGTCGGTGCGACCGTCGCCGTCGGCAGCGGCATCTTCTGGACGGTGCGGCGCCGTCGCGACGCCGGCCGGCCGGCCGAGGTCACGCCGGCGCGTACCAAGGACAAGGAAACCGCCTGACATGGGCGCGGGTCACGCCCACAAGCTCTACCGGCACGGGCACAGCGCGGTGCACGCCCTGCCGCCGCACTGCAAGCTCGCCGCCGTCTTCTGCTTCGTGCTCGTTGTCGTCTCCACGCCGCGTGAGGTGATGTGGGCGTTCGGGCTGTACGCGGTGCTGCTGGGGATGGTCGCGTACGCCGCGCGGGTGCCGGCCGGGCTCCTGCTGAAGCGGCTGCTCATCGAAGTGCCCTTTGTGGCGTTCGCGGTGCTGATGCCCTTTGTGGCGCAGGGGGAGCGGGTGGAGGTGCTCGGCATGTCGCTGAGCGTCTCGGGGCTGTGGGGTGCCTGGAACGTCCTGGCGAAGGGGACGCTCGGCGTCGCCGCCTCTGTCCTGCTCGCGTCCACGACCGAACTGCGGTCTCTGCTGCTCGGGCTGCAGCGGCTGAAGCTGCCGCCGCTGCTCGTACAGATCGCGTCGTTCATGATCCGGTACGGCGATGTGATCACGGATGAGATGCGCCGGATGTCGATCGCCCGGCGCTCGCGCGGATTCGAGGCGCGGGGCGTGCGGCACTGGGGTGTCCTGGGCAAGACCGCGGGTGCGCTCTTCATCCGCTCGTACGAGAGAGGTGAACGGGTGCATCTGGCCATGATCAGCAGGGGGTACACCGGCACGATGCCGGTGATCGACGAAGTGACCGCGACGCGAACGCAGTGGTCGTACGCGGCCGCACTGCCGGTTTCGGCGCTGGCGGTCTGTCTGCTGGGATGGACCCTATGACCACGATGCCCACGATGTCTCTTGAGGTGAGCGGCCTCGCGTACGCCTATCCGGACGGCCACCAGGCGCTCTTCGGCGTCGACCTGTCGGTCGCACGCGGCGAGCGAGTCGCGCTGCTCGGCCCCAACGGCGCGGGCAAGACCACGCTCGTGCTCCACCTCAACGGCATCCTCACGGCGGGCGCGGGTTCCGTGACCGTGGCGGGGCTGCCCGTCGGGAAGCAGCACCTCGCCGAGATCCGGCGCCGGGTCGGCATCGTCTTCCAGGACCCCGACGACCAGCTCTTCATGCCGACGGTCCGCGAGGACGTGGCCTTCGGGCCGGCGGCGGCGGGCATGCGCGGCGCGGAGCTGGAGGCGTGCGTCGCGGCGGCGCTGGAGCGGGTGGGCATGGCGGAGTACGCGGACCGGCCGCCGCACCACCTGTCCTTCGGGCAGCGGCGGCGGGTGGCGGTCGCGACCGTACTGGCGATGGAGCCGGAGATCCTGGTGCTGGACGAGCCGTCGTCCAACCTGGACCCGGCGTCGCGGCGCGAACTGGCGGACATCCTGCGGTCGTTGGACGTGACGGTGCTCATGGTCACGCATGACCTGCCGTACGCGCTTGAGCTGTGCCCGCGGTCGGTGATTCTGAGCGGGGGCGTGATGGTGGCGGACGGGCGGACGCAGGAGCTGCTGTCGGACGATGTGGTGATGCGGGAGCATCGACTGGAACTGCCGTTCGGGTTCGACCCGGGTTCGGTGCGGGTGGAGGCGTAGGGACGCCGCAGGTGGGGTGGGTGCGGGCTGGGTGCTGGAGCCGCTGCGCGGGGCTTTCCCCGACCCGCCCCTTCCCGAACTGGGGCCCTGCCCCAGGCCCGGACCACACAGACGCCCTACGGGCGTGTCCTCAAACGCCGGACGGGCTGGATGTTGCCGCTTGCGGCAACCTTTCAGCCCCTCCGGCGTTTGAGGAGCGGGGTCTGGGGCAGCGCCCCAGTTCAAGGCCCCGCGCAGCCGCATTGCACCATGGGGGGCATGAGCGCGAGCGCAGTAGTGGATGCACAGGGCACGGTGGCCGCCGGATTCGAACCGGTCAGGGACGCGTTCGTACGTAACTTCGGGCAGCGCGGTGAGCGCGGCGCCGCAGTCGCCGTCTACCGCCACGGCCGCAAGGTCGTCGACCTCTGGGCGGGGACGAGAGACGTGGACGGCACGGAGCCGTGGGCGGTCGACACCGCCCAGGTCGTACGGTCCGCGACCAAGGGCGTCGCCGCCGCAGTCCCGCTGCTCCTCCATCAGCGCGGACAAATCGACCTGGACGCCCCCGTCGCCACCTACTGGCCGGAGTTCAAGGCGAACGGCAAGGAGCGGGTGCTCGTACGGCACCTGCTGTCCCACCGGGCCGGCGTACCGGTGCTCGACCGCCCCCTGACGCCCGCCGAGGCCATCGACGGAGTCTCCGGGCCGCGCGCCGTCGCCGCCCAGGCGCCCGCCTGGGAGCCCGGCACCGACCACGGCTACCACGCGCAGACGTACAGCTGGCTGATCGGCGAGCTCGTGAAGCGCGTGACGGGGCGGACCGTCGGGCGCTGGATCGCCGAGGAGATCGCCCGGCCGCTCGGCCTCGACTTCTGGGTCGGGCTGCCGGCGGACGAGGCGCACCGGGTCGGCCGCGTCGGTCCCGTCGAGCCGCCGCCCCTGGACGGCGGGTCGCTGCGGCTGCGGCCCAAGCGGAGCGTCAGCGAGGCGTACGGAGATCCGGCGTCGCTGACCCGGCGCGCGTTCGGTGCGATCGATCCGCTCGCGGACGAGAACGACCCGGCGTACCGGGCCGCCGAACTTCCCGCGTCCGGCGGGATATCCACCGCGCGGGCGCTGGCCCGCTGTTACGCGGCGATGATCGGGGAGGTCGACGGGCACCGGCTGTTCGCCCCGGCGACGCTCACCCTCGCGCGGACCGAGGAATCGTCCGGTCCCGACCGGGTCCTGATCGTCAACACCCGCTTCGGGCTCGGCTTCATGCTGCACGGCTCCGGCGCGCCGCTGCTCGCGCCCGGTTCGTTCGGGCACCCGGGGCGGGGCGGCTCGCTCGGGTTCGCCGATCCGGAGTCGGGGATCGCCTTCGGGTACGTAACCAATGGGCACCAGAAGGGAGTTACCGCCGACCCGCGTGCCCAGGCCCTGGTCACAGCGGTGCGTTCCGCTGCATGATCGGCTGATGCAGACCACAGGTTCGACACGTTTCGAGGGGTACGGCGTCCTGGTCACCGGCGCCGGCCGCGGCATCGGCGAGGCGATCGCGCGGCGGTTCGCGGACGAGGGGGCGCGGGTCCTCGTCACGGATGTGGACGGCGCACGGGCCGAGAAGGCCGCTGGAGCGATCGCGGGGGCGCGGGCGTTCGCCTGCGACGTGGGCGACCGGGCGTCGGTGGAGGCGGCAGTCGCGTACGCGGTACGGGAGTTCGGGGCGCTCGACGTACTCGTGAACAACGCGTACTCCTGCGCGCCGGACGCGGAGCTCTTCGAGGACGCGGACGAAGCGGTGTGGCAGCGCGACCTCGACGTCACGCTGACCGGCGTCTTTCGCTGCGCGCGGGCGGCGCTGCCGCACCTGGTCGCTTCGGGGCGCGGGGCGATCGTCAGCGTCGGGTCGGTCAACGGGCAGCAGGACTTCGGCAATCACGCGTACAGCGCCGCCAAGGCGGGTCTCGCGAGCCTGACCCGGACACTGGCGGGGCACGCGGCGGCGCGGGGCGTACGGGTCAACCTGGTGGAGCCGGGGACGGTACGGACAGATGCGTGGGCGGGCAGGGACGGCGCGCTCCGGCGGGCGTCGGCGCACTACCCGCTGGGCCGGGTCGGGGAGCCGGACGACATCGCGGCGGCGGTCGCGTTCCTCGCGTCCCGCGACGCGGCGTGGATCACGGGGGTGACGCTCCCGGTGGACGGCGGCCTGCTGATCAGCAACCTGGGCCTGAGGGGGGCGTTCGCCGGCCCGCAGGACGACTGACTCGCGCCGCCCCTCAACCTTCCCGCACCGTGGACTGGGCGGTGGCGTTGGGTCGGTGCCGCGCCGGGGCGTCTCCTCGGGTGCCGAACCTTCGGGCACTCCCGGTTCTTCGGGGTGGTTGCGTTCGACACCCTGCGGGGAGCGCCCCGACACGTCCCCTCCGCCACCGTGGAACGCGATGCGGGGGCGGCGGGCCCAGTCCTGCGGTGGGGGGAGCGGCGGTTGTGGCCCGCTGCGGGCCGCGCCGTCCGGCTGCGCCCGTCAACTCGTGTGGAGCATCAGGCCGATCCCGATCACCATCAATCCCGCCGCCGCGATTCTCGGGGCCCCGAAGCGCTCCTTGAAGAACAGTGCGCCTATCGCCGCCCCCACGATGATCGACGACTCCCGCAGCGCCGCGACCGGTGCCAGCGGGGCGCGCGTCTGGGCCCACAGGACCAGGCCGTACGCCGAGACCGCCATGGCCGCGCCCAACAGGCCCCGTGCGGCCAGGGGGCGGAGCTGGGTGAGGAGTTGGGAGCGACGGCGGTAGAAGGTGTACGCCGGGATCCCGACGCCTTCGAGGATCATCAGCCACGCGATGTAGCCCAGCGACGAGCCCGACGCCCGCACCCCCACGCCGTCCACCACCGTGTACGCCGCGATCGACAGACCGGTGGCGAGCGCCGCCACCAGCGCCGGCCAGTGCGGCCGCGAGCCCCGGATGCCCCACAGGGCGACGCCGACCAGGCCCGCGCAGGCCACCACGACGCCCGTCATCTGCCACCCGTCCGGCACCTCGCCCACGAAGACCGCCGCCAGCACCGTCACCACCAGCGGCGCCGTGCCGCGCGCGATGGGGTACATCTGCCCGAAGTCGCCGAGCGTGAACGACCGCATGAGCAGCGCCATGTACGCCACGTGGAGCACGGCGGAGGTGATCAGGTACGGCCAGGCGCCCGCCGCCGGGAAGGGCACGAACGCGGCGGCGGCCAGGCCGATCAGGGCGCCACCGCCCGAGATGAGCGTGAACGAGAGCAGCTGGTCCTTGATGTGGTGCGCGATCGCGTTCCAGCCGGCGTGCGTGATCGCGGCGATCAGGACCGCCGCCGCGACTATCGGCGTCACGTGGTCTGCTCGCGTACGTCCACCAGCGCGCCGCCCGCGTGGGCGATCAGCGTTTTCGGCTCCATCGGGAAGACCGTGTGCGGGGTGCCCGCCGCCGCCCACACCACCGCGTGGTCGAGCAGCCCCCGGTCGGCCAGCACCCGCGTCTTCGTGCGGTGGCCGAAGGGCGGTACGCCGCCGATCGCGTAACCGGTGGTCTGCCGTACGAGATCGGCACTCGCGCGCTTGACCTTCTCCGCGCCCAGTTCGCGTCGTACGAGCTCCACGTCGACCCGCGACGAGCCGTCCATCAGGACCAGGACGGGCACCCCGTCGGCCTCGAAGATCAGCGACTTGACGATCTCGTCGACCCCACAGCCGATCGCCGCCGCCGCCTCGGCGGCGGTGCGCGTGGCGTCGGGGAAGCGGCGTACCTCGAGCTCCGCGACGCCGAGCGTGCGCAGGGCTTCGGCGAACCGGGGGTGGGCCTGGCTTTCCGGAGTGCTCATGGGCCGCACGCTAGCGGTAGTTGTACGGGCCATGCGAGCCGGTTTCGGGTCGGGCGCCGTCAGCCGGCCCGCAGTACCGCCGCCACCAGCGGGCCCGCCGCGTCGCCGCCGTGGCCGCCCGATTCGACGGACGCCGCTGCCGCGACGTCGTCGCTGAAGGCGGTGAACCAGCTGTTGGGCTTGCCCTGTCCGCCGACCTCGGCCGAACCGGTCTTGGCGCCCTTGTCGCCGCCGACCGAGGCCATCGCCTTCGCACCCGTGCCCCACGCCGCCGTCTGCCGCATCATGCCGACCAGCTGGCTGTGTACGGAGGGGGAGAGGGAGCGGGCCGCCGTAGCGATCTCCCGGCCGTCCAGCGACTGCGGCACGATGACCGGCTGCTTGAACGTGCCGGCCTTGGCGGTGGCGGTGACGGACGCCATGTTGAGCGCGTTCATCTGGACCGTGCCCTGCCCGATGTACTGCGCCGCCGCTTCGCCGCCGGTGGCCTCGGGCACCGAACCGTCCTTGGTGACGATCCCGGTCTGCCAGTCGAGTCCGAGACCGAAGACCTCGCGCGCGGTCTTCGGCAGCGCCGCGTCGTCCTTGGTGTCGTCGATCAGCTTGATGAAGGACGTGTTGCAGGAGCGGGCGAAGCTGGTGGTGAAGGTGCCGTCCGGGATCTCGAACATCTTCAGGTTGTGAAAGCTCACGCCCTGGTACATCACGGTCTTCGGGCACTCGGCCTTGCGGTCCGCTCCCACCAGGCCCTTCTCCAGCAGCATCGCCGCCGTCACGATCTTCATCGTGGAGCCCGGCGCCTGCTCGCCCATGACCGCCGCGTTGTAGCCGTCCACGCGGTTGTTGGCGACGGCCAGGATCTCGCCCGTGCTCGGCTTGACCGCCGCTACCGACGCCTCGCTGTACTTCTTCACCGCCGTCTCGGCGGCCGCCTGCACGTCCGCGTCCAGGGTCGTCGGCAGCTTGCCGGGCTTGCCCTTGGTGAGGGTGACCAGGGTTCGGGGGGCGGGCACGTCGTCGCCGGCGCTGCCGCTCTCGATGGCCAGCTCGACGCCCGGTTTCCCGCCGGCCTGCTCGCCGTACTTCTCCCGCAGCGCGTCCAGCACGGGCCCGAGCGACGGGTACTTCTCCTTCGTCAGCTCGGTGCCGTCGCGGTCGACCGCCTTGATGGGCGGAGCCGAGGCCTCGCCCGTCCTCAGCACCTCGCCGGGCTTGATGTCGGGGTGCATGACGGCCGACTTCCAGTCGACCAGGGCCTTGCCCGAGGTCTTGCCGCGCACGACGGTCAGCTCCGACTCGTACGAGAAGGGCTTGCTCTTGCCCTTGTACGTCACCGTGGCATCGGCGGTGAACGGCACCTTCGCCCCGGCCGCCGTGCCCGCCGTCAGTTTCACTTCACTGATGTGCGCCATCTCGCGGTAGGCGGTCAGCGCGGGCTGCGCCTCGGCGGCGTTGTTGGTCAGATCAGCGGCCAGGGGGGCGTTGCCCTCCGCCCAGGCGGCGAGGAACTCCTTCGAAGCCTGCGCGATCTCGTCCGCGCTCGGCGGCCCCGACTTCTCCCGCGCCGAGAAAGTCCCGACGTCCGAACCGTCGGCCTCGCCGCTCACCACGGAGTACGCCCCGAATCCCACGCCGGCGGCCGCGACCACGAACACTCCGCCGACTATGGCGACCTTCGCTCCACTGCGCATGCTGTGCAGTCCCCTCCCCAGGAGTCCCCCGCTTCCTGAACTGAACATGTTCAAGAAGTGCTGTACCGCACTGTACGGGACCCCAGTGACACCAGGGGTGACTGTTACAGGACCGGGACGAACCCCCCGGCGGTCACACCCACGTATCGAGCCAGATGCGGTTGCGCCAGTCGCCTATGGGGAGGGTCTGGCCGGTGTAGATCGGCCAGAAATAGATGAAGTTCCAGATGATGAGCAGTACGAGCACCCCCGCGCCGACCGCGCCCGCCGTCCGTCGCCGCTCGTGGGAGCCCGGTGGACCCAGCATCGCGCCGATCATCATCGCCAGCGCCAGACACAGGAACGGCACGAAGACGACGGCGTAGAAGAGGAAGATCGTCCGCTCCTGGTAGAAGAACCAGGGCACCCACCCCGCCGCGATGCCGCACGCGATCGCCCCCGCCCGCCAGTCGCGCCGGAACGCCCAGCGCCACAGCACGTACAGGACCGCGAAACAGGCCGCCCACCACAGCAGCGGGGTGCCGAGCGCCAGCACCTCCTGGGCGCAGTCGCTCTTCTCGGTCGCCGGGCAGCCCTCCTCGCCGGGCTTCGGCGACTCGTAGAAGTACGAGACCGGGCGGCCCAGGACGATCCAGCTCCACGGGTTCGACTGGTAGGTGTGACCGGACGTCAGGTTGACGTGGAAGCTGTAGACCTCGGTCTCGTAGTGCCACAGGCTGCGCAGCCAGTCGGGCAGCCAGGTCCAGTTGCCGCCCCGGCCGTCCCCCTGCGCCCAGTTGCGGTAGTAGCCGCCCTTGGTGACGATCCAGCCCGTCCAGGAGGCGACGTACGTCACGAAGGTGACCACGACCGTCGAGACGAACGCCGGCAGGATGTCCCGCTTCAGCACCGAGAGGTACGGCCACACCGCGCCCGCGGTCTTGCGCGCCCCCACGTCCCACGCCACCGTCAGCAGCCCGAACGCCGCCAGGGTCATCAGGCCGTTCCACTTCGTGCCGAAGGCGAGACCCAGGCACACCCCCGCCGCGATCCGCCACGGCCGCCACCCAAGCCGCAGCGTGTCCGCGACCCTGGCGTCCGGGCGCAGTACGCCTTCGTCGTCGCACGGGAGCGCCGCCGCGAGCCTGCGCCGGGCCCGGTCCCTGTCGATCAGCAGACAGCCGAACGCGCCCAGCACGAAGAACATCAGCACCTGGTCGAGCAGCGCCGTGCGGCTCATCACGAAGTGCAGGCCGTCCACCGCGAGCAGCGCGCCCGCCAGGCACCCGAGGAAGGTCGAGCGGAACAGACGGCGGCCGATCCGGCAGAGCATCAGGACCGACAGCGTGCCCAGGACGCAGACCATGAAGCGCCAGCCGAACGGCGTGAACCCGAAGAGCTGCTCGCCGATGCCGATGACCCACTTGCCGACCGGCGGATGCACCACGTACCCGGGGTCGGCGGGGACCGTGACCCCCGACGGATCGGCAAGAATCGACTTGTCGATGTCCTTCGGCCACTGGCCCTCGTACCCCTGGTGAATGAGCGCCCAGGCGTCCTTCGCGTAGTACGTCTCGTCGAATATCACCGCCTTCGGGCTGCCGAGGTTCCAGAACCGCATCAGCCCCGCGACGAGCGCGACGAGCAGCGGCCCGCCCCACGCGGCCCACCGCACCAGGTGCGCCGCGAGTACGGGCGGCACCCCGAGGACGCTCCAGACCTGGGTGCCGGGCTTGCTGTACGGCGGCACGAGCCGTTCGCGCAGCCCAATGACGGGCCTGGGTACGTAGCCGAATCGGCGCAGCCGCTGCTGCCAGGAGGGCGGCTGTTCCCCTGGGGCCCGGCCCTGCTGGGCTTCTGACGCGGTACTGGTCACCGCGCCATCGTAGGGAACACATCTGTGCGCGTCGTGTGCGCGCCCTGCGAGGATGGCTCTTGTGACTGGAACGACTGGAACGACTGGAACGACCGCGACCGCATCGACCGGAACGCTCGTACTCGCCGGGACCCCCATCGGGGATGTGGCCGACGCGCCGCCGCGCCTCGCCACCGAACTCGCGACGGCCGACGTCGTGGCAGCCGAGGACACCCGGCGGCTGCGCCGCCTCACGCAGGCGCTCGGGGTGCAGACGACCGGCCGTGTCGTGTCGTACTTCGAGGGCAACGAAACCGCCCGTACGCCCGAACTCGTCGAGGCACTGGAGGACGGCAAGCGGGTCCTGCTCGTCACCGACGCGGGCATGCCGTCCGTCTCCGACCCCGGTTACCGGCTGGTCGCCGCGGCCGTCGAGAGGGACATCAAGGTCACGGCCGTGCCCGGCCCGTCGGCCGTGCTGACCGCCCTCGCCCTGTCCGGCCTGCCCGTCGACCGCTTCTGCTTCGAGGGCTTTCTGCCCCGCAAGGGCGGCGAACGCCTCGGCAAGCTGCGCGAGGTCGCCGCCGAGCGGCGCACCATGGTCTTCTTCGAAGCGCCGCACCGTCTCGACGACACCCTGGCCGCCATGGCCGAGGTCTTCGGCGACGAGCGCAGGGCCGCCGTGTGCCGCGAGCTGACCAAGACGTACGAGGAAGTGAAGCGCGGCCCGCTCAAGGCGCTCGCCGAATGGGCGGCCGAGGGCGTACGGGGAGAGATCACCGTCGTCGTCGAAGGTGCCTCGGACGCGCCGCAGGATCTGGACCCGGCGGAGCTGGTGCGCAGGGTGCAGGTGCGCGAGGAGGCGGGGGAGCGGCGCAAGGAGGCCATCGCGGCGGTCGCCGCCGAGGCGGGACTGCCCAAGCGCGAGGTGTTCGACGCGGTCGTCGCGGCAAAGAATGCGGCACGAACAGGCTCCGCGGACGTCAAAGGACTATCGTAAATAGCTAAAGCTTCCTAAAGCCGCAGACCGCGCACCGGGCCTTTTTCCATGGAAGGGCCAAGACCGGTCCATATATCGACAGGCACCGATGCGCTCCCGCCGATAAAGGCGTCCACTGGACCAGTGGAAAGGAGCTGGCATGAGCGAGATCGCAGACACCGCCGGCGCAGGAACCACCGTTCACGAGGCCTACGCCTTCGCCTGCATGAGGTGCGGGCACGGCTGGGAGCAGTCCTTCGAGATACACCACCACGTCGACGGCAAGGGCCACGAATTCGTGACCTACACGGCTGACGGAGAACGCGTTCCCTCGCCGCTGTCCCGGCCCACCTGTCTGAACTGCGGCGGGCATGTCGTGCGGATCATGAAGGCGGGGCAGGTCTCGTCGATCAGGGAAATGCTGAGGGCGGCCGTAGTGGACGCCCCCATGGGGCCGGTGGTGGGCATCGCCGGGCCCGCGCTCGAGGACGCCCCGGGCCCGGTGCGGGTGAAGCACAACTGGCGCGTGGCCGATCTGCTGCACCCCTTCCACCACCGGAAGTGAGCCGCGGGCAGGGCAGCGGCCGGTGGGAGGGGCGCCCGGTTTTCGTACGATCGTGACCATGAGCCCCAAGGACGCACTCCCGCCGCTGCCCGAACCCCTTCGGGGAGAGGTCGCCGATTCGCACACCCACCTGGACATGCAGGACGGCACCGTCGAGGAGGCCCTGACGAAGGCCGCCGCGGTCGGTGTCACGACCGTCGTCCAGGTCGGCTGCGACGTGAAGGGCTCCCGCTGGGCGGCCGAAACGGCGGCGGCGCACGAGAACGTGCACGCCGCCGTCGCCCTGCACCCCAACGAAGCCCCCCGCATCGTCCTCGGAGACCCCGACGGCTGGTCGCGGCAGGGCGCGCGCATCCCGGGCGGGGACGGCGCCCTCGACGACGCGCTCACCGAGATCGACCAGCTCGCCGCCCTGCCGTACGTACGGGGTGTGGGCGAGACCGGCCTTGACTACTTCCGTACGGGCCCCGAGGGCATGGCGGCCCAGGAGCGGTCCTTCCGCGCCCACATCGAGATCGCCAAGCGGAACGGCAAGGCGCTCGTCATCCACGATCGCGAGGCGCACGAGGACGTACTGCGCGTACTCGACGAGGAGGGCGCTCCCGAGCGCACCGTCTTCCACTGCTACTCCGGCGACGCCGCGATGGCCGAAGTCTGCGCGCGCAAGGGCTACTTCATGTCCTTCGCGGGGAACATGACCTTCAAGAACGCCCAGCACCTGCGGGACGCACTCGCCGTCGCGCCGCTGGAGCTCGTCCTCGTCGAGACGGACGCACCGTTCCTGACCCCGGCGCCGTACCGCGGACGGCCCAACGCCCCGTACCTCATTCCGGTCACCGTGCGGGCGATGGCGGCGGTCAGGGGAATCGAGGAGGACGTGCTGACGGCGGCGCTCGCCGCGAACACGGCACGCGCGTTCGACTACTGAAACCTCGCAACCCTCCGTAGCCGTGTTGCTTTGGAGAGTGACCGCCGCTCCGCTAGTGTCCCGGCCCGCAGCGTCATCGGGGCGGACCGGACTTCTGGAGCGTCGTGGGCAATTCGCAGGGCAGTCACCGAGCGGTGCGCGGCAGCATCCGTCGCACGGACACGTATGTGCCGTCGTACGAGCTCCGCGAGCCGATGCTGCCGCGCCAGAACGCCGGGGGCGGCAGGGCGCAGGCCAGGCGGGCCGCCAAGCGCCGCAAGGGCGCCGAGCGCCCCGAGGCGCTGCGCCGGCTCGTCCCGCAGGCGCTGGTCGTCGCGTTCCTGGCCGGCGGCACCTCGGCGTTCGTCGCCAGCGACAAGGCGGTCAGGCTCAGCGTCGACGGCGTACCCCGCACGATGCACACCTTCGCCGACGACGTCACGGAACTGCTGGAGGACCAGGGCGTCGAAGTGGGCGCCCACGACCTCGTGGCACCCGCCCCCGGCGCGGCGCTGGAGAGCGGTGACGAGGTGGTGGTCCGGTACGGCCGGCCGGTCACCCTGACGCTGGACGGGCAGCGGCGCCGGATCTGGACCACCGCCCGTACGGTCGAAGGCGCACTGCGTCAGCTCGGGGTGCGTGCGGAGGGCGCGTACCTCTCCGTCGCGCGCTCCCTGGAGATCGGGCGCGCCGGCCTCACGCTCGACGTACGCACCGAGCGGACCGTGACGTTCATGGCGGACGGGCGCGAGCGCACCATCCGTACGAACGCCGCGACCGTACGGGAGGCGGTCGAGGAGGCCGGCATCAGCCTGCGCGGCCAGGACACCACCTCCGTGCCGTCCGGCAGCTTCCCGCGCGACGGGCAGACGATCACCGTGATGCGGATCCGGGGCACGAAAGAAGTGCGCGAGGAGCCGATCCCGTTCGGCGTCGTCCGCACCGAAGACGCGTCACTCTTCAAGGGCACAGAGGTAGTGGTCCAGGCGGGCGAGCAGGGTTCAAGGAGAATCACGTACTCCGTACGGACCGTCAACGGTGTCCGGCAAACGCCGAGGCGGATCGCCGAGGAGATCGCGCGGCAGCCGGTCGCGCGACACGTGAAGGTCGGCACGAAGGAAAGGCCGGCGTCCGTGGCCGGCGCGGACGGACTCAACTGGAACGAGCTCGCCCACTGCGAGTCCGGCGGCCGTCCCGGCGCGGTGGACGCGACGGGCAACTACGGCGGCCTGTACCAGTTCGACGCGCAAACCTGGCAGCGGCTGGGCGGCAGCGGCCGTCCGGAGGACGCGACCGCGAGCGAGCAGACGTTCCGAGCGAAGAAGCTGTACATCCAGCGCGGCACAACCCCCTGGCCCCACTGCGGCCCCCGCCTACAGGGCTGACGCCCTCCCCGCCAACACGCCGGCGCCGCAGGAGCGCATCCCGCGCCCGCTGCGCGCCTACAGCGCTGCGCGCCTGCACGGTCGCTGTCTGCCTGCCCGGCTGTATGCCGCGCCGACCCGGCGCGCTGGAACTGGCTGGCGGCGGCGCAGGGGGCACTCTTCTTCCCCACCCCGCCCCTTTCCGGCTGCGACATTGTGCGGCTGCGCCGCATGAGGGGCTCCGCCCCAGACCCCGGTCCTCAAACGCCGGACGGGCTGGAAGTTGCCGCCGACCTGGGACAGGACCCGTGCGGACCCCGTGTCGTCGCCGCACCCGGCGCTGCTTCGCAGGTCGCGGTGCCAGGAGGGGACGTGGCGGGGCGCTCCCCGCAGGGTGTCGAACGCAACCACCCCGAACAAAACGCAGTGCCCGAACGTTCGGCACCCGAGGAGACGCCCCGGCGCGGCACCGACCCCAGAGCCCCCGGGTGCCTGCCCGGCCGCCCGGCCGCACGGTCGCGGTTCCGGGGGCCTTTACGCTTGAGCGGTGAGCACCACTGAGCCTTCTGAGCCCCTGCCTGACCCGACGCCCGAGCCCACACCGGCCTCCCCGTCGGCGCCCGACTCCCTCCTGGGCCCCGCCGACATCCGGGAGCTGGCAGCGGCACTCGGCGTACGCCCGACCAAGCAGCGCGGCCAGAACTTCGTCATCGACGCGAACACGGTCCGCCGCATCGTACGGACCGCAGGCGTGCGCCCCGACGACGTCGTGGTCGAGGTCGGCCCCGGCCTCGGCTCACTCACCCTCGCCCTCCTGGAGGCCGCCGACCGCGTGGTCGCCGTAGAGATCGACGACGTACTCGCATCCGCCCTCCCCGCCACGATCGCGGCCCGGATGCCGACGCGAGCAGACCGCTTCGCGCTCGTCCACTCCGACGCCATGCACGTCAGCGAACTGCCGGGGCCGCCGCCGACCGCCCTGGTCGCGAACCTCCCGTACAACGTCGCCGTCCCCGTCCTCCTCACCATGCTGGAGCGCTTCCCCAGCATCGAGCGGACGCTCGTCATGGTCCAGGCGGAGGTCGCGGACCGCCTCGCGGCCCGCCCCGGCAACAAGGTGTACGGCGTGCCGTCGGTGAAGGCCTGCTGGTACGCCGAGGTCAAGCGGGCCGGTTCGATCGGCCGCAACGTGTTCTGGCCCGCCCCGAACGTCGACTCGGGCCTGGTGTCCTTGGTGCGCCGCACCGAACCGATCAAGACGACCGCCTCCAAGGCGGAGGTCTTCGCGGTGGTCGACGCGGCCTTCGCGCAGCGCCGCAAAACGCTGCGGGCCGCGCTGGCCGGCTGGGCGGGCTCCGCGCCGGCGGCCGAGGCGGCGCTGGTCGCGGCCGGGGTTTCCCCCCAGGCCCGGGGCGAGTCCCTGACGGTGGAGGAGTTCGCGCGTATCGCGGAGAACAAGGGAGCAGCGGCATGACGGTCACGGTCCGGGTCCCCGCGAAGGTGAACGTCCAGCTGGCGGTGGGCGGCGCGCGCCCCGACGGCTTCCACGACCTGGCGAACGTCTTCCTGGCGGTCGGCCTGTACGACGAGGTCACCGTCACCCCGTCCGACTCCCTGCGCGTCACGTGCTCCGGCCCGGACGCGGCCCAGGTCCCCCTGGACCGTACGAACCTGGCCGCGCGGGCGGCGATCGCGCTGGCAGAACGCCACGGGCTGTCGCCGGACGTACACATCCACATCGCCAAGGACATCCCGGTCGCGGGCGGCATGGCGGGCGGCAGCGCGGACGGCGCGGGCGCGCTGCTGGCGTGCGACAAGCTGTGGGGTACGGAGTCCTCCCTGCCGGAACTTCTCGCGATCTGCGCCGAGCTGGGCAGTGACGTGCCGTTCAGCCTGGTGGGCGGCGCGGCGCTGGGCACGGGCCGCGGCGAGAACCTCACCCCCCTGGAGGTCGGCGGCACGTTCCACTGGGTGTTCGCGGTGGCGGACGGCGGGCTGTCGACACCGGCGGTGTACGGCGAGTTCGACCGCCTGACGGCAGGCACCGAAGTACCGCCGCCCGCGGCCTCCCCGGCGCTCCTGGACGCCCTGCGCACGGGCGACGCGACGGCTCTCGCGGGCGCCCTGGTGAACGACCTCCAGCCCGCGGCTCTGTCCCTGCGCCCGTCCCTCGCCGCCACCCTGGCGGCGGGCACGGACGCGGGCGCGCTGGCGGCCCTGGTCTCGGGCTCGGGCCCGACGACGGCGTTCCTGACGAAGGACGCGGAGTCGGCGGAGTCGGTGGCCGCGGCCCTCACCGCATCCGGCACCTGCCGCACGGCCCGGGTGGCGCAGTCCCCGGCAGCGGGCGCGACGGTGGTCGGCGCCTGATCCCGGGGCCGGAGAGGGGCCGGGAGAAGCTACTGGCGCACCGCCCGCGCCCCCGACAGCGCCGCTCCGCCCACTGAAGCTATGTGCGCGTTGCCCGCGTCGCCCGGCGGCGCAGCGCCGATTCGCTCCCACTGCCCGCAGTCGCCGACGGCGTCGGGCCGCCCACTGGAAGGCGGTGTGCCCCTTGGCCCCCGCCAGCGGGTGGGCGGGGTGGGGCAGGGCTCCGGTGCGCAGCGCCGGTCCGGTCCCACTGCCCGCAGCCGTCGGCGGTGCACAGCCTCCCGCTGGGGTTTGTGCCTCCCTTGGCCCCGCTCCGGCCGGGTCGCCCGGCCCCGCAGCGCCGGGGTTTCGGAGCGGCGGCCCGGGGGCGGCATCGGCGGGGGCCGCACGCCGGCGCCGCCCTCCGGCCCCAGCCACCGGGTGGTCGTCGGGGACGTGGCGCAGGCGACTACGCTGGTACGCCTATCCCTTTTCTGTCCCTGGAGCGCGCATCAATGGCCGTCAACCTCGTCAACGTCGAGGCCGTCAGCAAGGTCTACGGCACCCGTGCCCTGCTCGACGGCGTGTCCCTCGGCGTCTCCGAGGGGGACCGGATCGGTGTCGTCGGCCGTAACGGCGACGGCAAGACGACCCTCATCCGCATGCTCGCCAAGCTTGAGGAAGCCGACACCGGCCGCATCACGCACAACGGCGGCCTGCGCCTCGGCGTCCTCACCCAGCACGATTCGCTCGACCCCGCCGCGACCGTCCGCCAGGAGATCATCGGCGACCTCGCGGACCACGAGTGGGCGGGCACCGCCAAGATCCGCGACGTACTGAACGGCCTCTTCGGCGGGCTCAGCCTGCCCGGTTTCGAGCACGGGCTCGAAACCGTGATCGGCCCGCTCTCCGGCGGCGAGCGCCGCCGTATCGCGCTCGCGAAGCTCCTCATCGACGACCAGGACCTGCTGGTCCTCGACGAGCCGACCAACCACCTCGACGTCGAGGGCATCGCCTGGCTCGCCAAGCACCTCCAGTCGCGCCGCTCCGCGCTCGTCTGCGTCACCCACGACCGGTGGTTCCTCGACCAGGTCTGCACCCGCATGTGGGACGTGCAGCGCGGCGCCGTGCACGAGTACGAGGGCGGTTACTCCGACTACGTCTTCGCTCGCGCCGAGCGCGAGCGCATCGCCGCGACCGAGGAGTCCAAGCGTCAGAACCTGGTCCGCAAGGAGCTGGCGTGGCTGCGCCGCGGCGCCCCCGCCCGTACGTCGAAGCCGCGCTTCCGCGTCGAGGCGGCCAACGAGCTGATCGCCGACGTACCGCCGCCCCGCGACACCTCTGCGCTGATGAAGTTCGCCAACTCGCGGCTCGGCAAGACCGTCTTCGACCTTGAGGACGTCACTGTCCAGGCCGGCCCCAAGGTGCTGCTCAAGCACCTCACCTGGCAGCTCGGCCCCGGCGACCGCGTCGGCCTCGTCGGCGTCAACGGCGCGGGCAAGACCTCGCTGCTGCGGGCCCTGGCCGACGCGGCGAGCACACAGGGCGACGCCCAGCCCGTCGCGGGCAAGGTCGTCGTCGGCAAGACCGTGAAGCTCGCGTACCTCTCCCAGGAGGTCGGTGAGCTCGACCCGAACCTGCGCGTGCTCGAAGCCGTTCAGCGTGTACGGGACCGGGTGGACCTCGGCACGGGCCGCGAGATGACGGCGGGCCAGCTGTGCGAGCAGTTCGGGTTCACCAAGGAGAAGCAGTGGACGCCCGTCGGCGACCTGTCCGGCGGTGAGCGGCGCCGGCTCCAGATCCTGCGGCTGCTGATGGACGAGCCGAACGTCCTCTTCCTCGACGAGCCGACCAACGACCTCGACATCGAGACGCTCACGCAGCTCGAGGACCTGCTCGACGGCTGGCCCGGCTCGATGGTCGTCATCTCGCACGACCGGTTCTTCATCGAGCGGACCACCGACAAGGTGTACGCCCTGCTCGGCGACCAGACGCTGCGTAACCTGCCGCGCGGTCTCGACGAGTACCTGGAGCGCAGGCGGCAGATGATCGAGGCCGCCACCCCGGCGCCCGCCGCCGTCGCCGCGCCCGTCAAGAAGAAGGCGTCCGGCGACGCCCGCGCCGCCCAGAAGGAAATGCAGAAGATCGAGCGTCAGCTCAGCAAGCTCTCCGACAAGGAGACCAAGCTGCATGCCCAAATCGCCGACAACGCGACCGACTTCGAGAAGGTCGCCCTGCTCGACGCCGAGCTGCGCGAGCTGGTCGCCGGGCGCGACGAGCTGGAGATGCGCTGGATGGAACTCGCCGAGGACGCGTAACCACGCGTAGCAGATCCTCAAATCCGAATAACGAGCGCGTCACGGGCCGGTCCTCCCTTGGGAACAGGGGCGGACCGGCCCCTCGTTGGAGGGGGCCCAAGTGATAGAAAGAAGCCCCGCTCGACTGACGTAGATCTGCGGGGCTCAAGCCCGATTCGCTCCTTTCTGGGGGAGTTACGCCGCCGGAATTGCGGGGGAGACCGAACGGGCGGCGGTCTCGTGTGAAGAGGTAAGCGCTGATGTCTCAGCCGCCCAACCAGCCGCCGCAGGGCGGCTTCGGAGCCCCCCAGGACCCCCGGCAGCAGCAGCCCCAGCAGCCCCAGCAGCCGCCCCAGCCGCCTGCCCAGCCGCCGCAGATGCCCCCGGCCCCGCCCGGCCCGCTGGCAGCCCCGCCCCAGCAACCCCCGGCGCAGCCCGGGTACGGCTACCCGCAGGCACCGCCGCAGCAGGCCCCGCAGCCGGGGTACGGCTACCCGGGCCAGCCTGGTCAACAGCCCGGCCAGGCAGGCCCGTACGGCCAGCCGCAGCCCGGCCAGCCAGGACCGTACGGTCAGCCGCAGCCCGGCCCCTACGGTCAGCAGCCCGGCCCGTACGGCCAGCCGCAGCCGGGTCCCTACGGCGGCTTCCCCGGCGCACCCGGCCCGGGCACCGCTGGCACCGGCGGCACCGGCGGCGGCTTCAAGGGCAAGCCCGCGGTCATCATCGGCGCGGCCCTCGCCGCCGTCCTCGTCGTCGGCGGCGGCATCTACCTCGCCGTCGGCGGTGACGACGGCGGCAAGAAGAAGCGGCCCGTCGCCGACAGCAGCAAGGACAACAAGCAGGACGGTCTGCCCACCGGCGGCACCGGCGACACCAGTGACGATTCCGCGGGCGGCCGCGACGCCGGGGACGACCTGAACGCCGGGCGCCAGTCGGGCGAGTCCAAGGTCCTGTGGCTGCAGAAGAACGACGTGGACCTGCCGCGCAACGGCGCCGACGTGTACGGCCCGTGGTTCACCGACGGCCTCGTCGTCAAAGCGATGTACAAGAAGGTCGCCGCCTACAGCACCACCGACGGCAAGGAGAAGTGGAGCCTTCCGCTCTCCACCGAGATCTGCGCGGCGCCCGTCAGGACCTCCGACGACAGCAAGATCGTCATCGGCGTCAAGAACGGCACCACCGAGAAGGCCAAGTGCAGCCAGCTCCAGCTGGTCGACCTCAAGACCGGCAAGGCGGGCTGGAAGGCCGAGGTGAAGAAGGAGGGGACGTTCGACATCCTCTCCGACATCACCATCGCCATCAGCGGCAACACCGTCACCGCCGGCCGCACCGGCCACTCCACCGCCTTCAGCATGAAGGACGGCAAGGAGCTGTGGGGCAAGCTCCCCGGTGAGTGCCAGCCGTACGCCTTCACCAGCAGCGCCAAGCTGATCGCCGCCGCGGCCTGCTCCACGGGCGAGACCGCCAAGAACCACGAGCGGATCCAGGAGCACGACCCGGCCACCGGCAAGGTCAAGTGGTCGTACCCGCTGGCCAAGGGCTGGCACGTCGACAGGGTCTACTCCGTCTCCCCGCTCGTCGTGTCCGCGCAGGACCGTGAGAAGAAGACCTGGAGCGTCATCGCGCTGACGGACAGCGGCAAGCTGCGCTCGGTGATCGACGGCGGCAAGGACAAGTTCCAGCCCCAGTGCGGCGGCACCTTCGTCATCTTCGGCCGGAACCTCGAGGGCTGCACCGGCGTCGCCGCCGACCAGAACGCCTTCTACATGGCCACCGCCGAGAAGACGAGCGGCCTGAAGCGCACCAACGAGGTCGTCGCCTTCAACCTCGACACCGGCAAGCCCAAGTGGCGTTCCGCCGCCACCGACCGCCCGATGATGCCGGTGCGGATGGAGGGCGGAGAGGTCCTGGTGCACATGGACGCCTCGTACGACAAGGGCGGCGCGCTCGCGACCATTCCGGCGTCGGGCGGCAAGCCGAAGACGCTGCTCCAGAACCCGCAGTCGACCGCCGAGATCGAGAACAGCTTCTTCACGACGAAGGTCGCCTACGAGGGTGGTCAGTTCTACGTCGTCGCCTCCCGCGTCAGCGCCAGCAACGACGAGGAAGAGAAGGAGACGAAGACGATGATGGTCTTCGGCAAGTGACGGCCGGTGACTGAGCCCCGGGTCTTCTCCCACGTCTTCGACTCCCCTTCTCCAGAGGTACGTACGCCATGACGCAGCCCCCGTCCCCGCCCCCGCCGCCGCCGAACGAGCCCCCGCAGGGCGGGTTCGGCGCCCCGCCGCCCCCGCCCGCCGGTCAGCCCGGTTACGGCTACCCGCAGACGCCCCCGGCGCCGCCCGCCCAGCAGCCGGGTCAGCAGCCTGGCTACGGTTACCCCTCGCCGCCCGGCCAGCAGCCCGGCTACGGCTACCCGGGCCAGCAGCCCGGCCAGCCCAACCCGTACGGCCAGCAGCCGCCTTACGGTCAGCAGCCCCCGTACGGCGGCCAGCAACAGCCGCAGTACGCCTACCCGCAGGGCATGCCCCCGCAGGGCGGCGGCGGCAAGAAGGTCAACACCACCACGGCCGTCGTCATAGCGGCGGTCGTCGCGGTGGCGCTGATCGTCGGCGTCGGCGTCTGGTTCGCGGTCGGCGACGAGGGGGGCAAGGACGACCCGGCGCAGAACTCCTCCGCGGGCTCGACCGGCGGTGGTGGGGGCGACGACGGCAAACCCGCTCCCGACGGCGTCGGCAAGGAAGAGAAGCCCTCCAACGCCAGCTCCAAGGTCCTCTTCCAGCTGCCCGCCCCGAAGGTGACGGAATCGGTCGCCGGCGTCAACGGCTCCTGGATCACCGACAAGGCGTACGTCAAGAGCGGCCTCAACGAGGTCGTCGGCCACAACCTGGACAGCGGCGCGGAGCTGTGGAGCATTCCGCTCCCGGGCGAGGTCTGCGCGGCGTCGCCTCACGTCACGAAGGACAACAAGACCGCGATCCTCTTCGCGGGGCCGATGCCGGCGGGCAAGACGTACTCGCCGTGCACCGAGGTCGGTGTGATCGACATCGACGCCGGCAAACTGCTGTGGCAGAAGTCGGTCAAGGACGGCGACGAAAAGGTCGTGTTCAGTGAGGTCACCGTCGGCGGCGACGCGGTCGGCGCCGGCGGTACCCGCGGCGGCGCGGCCTTCGACGTCGCCACCGGCAAGGTCCGCTGGCAGCCGAAGCCCAACGCCGAACAGTGCCGCGACGTCGGCTACGCGGGCGGCGAGGCACTCGCCACGGTGCGCAGCTGCGGTTCGGCCAGCGCGCCGCAGCTCTCCATCGAGCACCTGAACCCGAAGACCGGCGCGCCGATCGCCAAGTACAAGATGCCCACGGGCGTGGACCAGGCGAGCATCGTCTCCACCAAGCCGCTGGTGGCCGCCGCCGACGTCGGCGACACCGCGGGCGACGGAAGCGGGGTCTCCGACTTCTTCTCGATCGACGAGAAGACCGGCGATCTGCGCGCCAGGATCCCGGTCGATGCCGAGCAGTACGCCCCGAGGTGCCGCGACACCGAGGGCTGCACGAAGGTCGTCGTCGGCAACGGCAAGATCTACGTGCCGACCGAGGAGCACGAGGGTGGCGCCGAGGGCGGCCGTACGAACGAGATCGTGTCCTTCGACCTGGCGACCGGCAAGCTCACCAGCGACCGGGCCGACGCGGGCGACCGCTACACGATGCACCCGATCCGCATGGACGGCGGCAACATCATCGCGTACAAGTACCCGCCGTACGACAAGGGCGGCCAGGTGGTGAGCATCAACGGCGGTTCCATGAAGGAGACGCTGCTGATGGAGAACCCGGCCGACCGGGCGGTCCGTGATGTGACGATGACCTTCGTGGTGGACTCCGCCGAATTCCGTTACGCCGACGGCCGCTTGTTCATGGCGACGCGCCTCATGAGCCAGGAGCGCGAGGGCTTCAAGCGCTACTTGGCGATCGGCTTCGGCACCGGCTGACGCACTGGGCGTACCTGACACACAGGTCACAGCGGCCCCGGCAGTGGTTCGTCTCCACTGCCGGGGCCGTCCCATGCCAATCCCATGCCACATCCGGCCCGGCAAGTAGTCCTGAATCGCGAGGAATTCGACAATCCGGGGGGCTTCTTACCAGTAAGGGGCGCGCAACGTCGAACAAGCGTGTAGCTTGCCGGGTCAGGCGGGCCGGGGGGCCAGCTCCAGGGGCAGGGGTATGGGGGATTCTCTATGGGCGTGCGGCTCATGGTGGTTGATGACCACCGATTGCTCGCCGAGGCGCTCGCCTCGGCGCTCAAGTTGCGCGGGCACCGGGTGCTCGCGGCGGCCGCCCCGACGTCGGGGGCGGCGGAACTGGTCGTCAGCAGGGCGCCCGAGGTGTGCTTGTTCGGTACGGCGACTCCCGCCGAACCAGGGGTTTTCGACCCGATCGTCCGCATCAAGCACGAACGGCCGCAGGTGGCCGTCGTCGTGCTGGGCCCGGTGCCCAGTCCGCGCGGCATCGCGGCGGCCTTCGCTGCCGGGGCGGCCGGGTACGTACGCCATGACGAGCGCATCGAAGGCGTCGAGCGCGCGATCGTGAAGGCCCGGGCGGGGGAGGCGGCGGTGGCACCGCAGCTCCTGCAGGGCGCGTTCGCCGAGCTGCTGAACCCGGCGGCGCAGCCGGACGACGAGGGGCAGCGGCTGCTCCAGATGCTGACGCCGCGGGAGGTGGAGGTCCTGATGCGGGTCGCGGACGGTGAGGACACGCGGCTGATCGCGGCGGGGATGAGCATCGCGCCGAGCACCGCGCGTACGCACGTTCAGCGGGTGCTGATGAAGCTGGGCGTGGGCTCGCGCCTGGAGGCGGCGGCCCTGGCGGCCCGAACGGGCCTGCTGGACCACGCGACCCCGCCGCAGAGCTGACTGGAGACCCCCGGACGCCCTTCGGGCGTGTCCTCAATCGCCGGACGGGCTCCTTTGGAGCTCCTCCGGCGATTGAGGAGCGGGGTCTGGGGCAGCGCCCCAGTTCGCGCCGCAGGCGCTCTACTCGGTGGGCTCGGCCGCCACCGTTGGCGGGGCTATCGGCCGCAGCTTCAGCCAGATCAGGAAGAAGAGGCCGAGGGCCAGCATGGCCAGCCCCGTCCACAGGTTGATGTGGACCCCCTCCGCCTTCTCCAGGTCCGCCACGGACGGACTGATGCCAGCGATCGTGACGATCACGCCGTACACGACGAACAGGCCGCCAATGATGCGACGGATGTCGAAAAGGCGTGCCGCGGTAGCGGACTTACGCTCCAGTTCGGAGACTTCGCGCTGCAGGTCAGACATGTGTTCTCAGTCTCCGATCAGAAGGAGTACGGGACATAGCAAAGGGCGGCGATGACGATCGCGCCCCAGCCGAGCAGAGCCGGCTTGCGGTACCACGCGTCGTCGCCCTCACCCGGCGGCTCCTCCAGCCCCGGCGAGCGCGTCCCGTACACCAGCCCCGCCAGCTCGGCCTCCGGCTTCGGCGCGGTGAAGAGCGTGACGACGACCATGACCACCGCACCGGCGACGAAACCGACGATCGCGGAGACGAAGTTGGCGCCCTGGTCGGTCGGGATGTCGATGATCCCCTGCTTGTAAACCCAGAAGTAATTGACCATCGCGGCGCCGGTGCCCGCGACCAGGCCCCAGACGCCGGACTTCATCGAGGCCCGCTTCCAGAACATGCCGATGATGAAGACCACGAACATCGGGACGTTGAAGAAGGAGAAGAGCGTCTGGAGGTAGCTCATGATGTTGGAGAAGCTGGACGCGATGAAGGCCGTGCCGATGGACGCCAGCACGCCGATCGCCGTGATCAGCCGCCCGAAGCGCAGGTAGTACGCGTCCTCACGCCCCGGCTTCACGTACTTCGCCCAGATGTCGCTGGTGAAGACGGTGTTGAACGACGACACGTTGGCCGCCATACCCGCCATGAAGGCCGCCAGCAGACCCGTCACCGCGATGCCCAGCACACCGTTCGGCAGAAACTCTGCCATCAGCAGCGGGATCGCGTCGTTGTACGTCAGGTCTGAGCCGGCGGTGCCTATCTTCGGTACGAGTACGGCGGCGACCAGGCCCGGGATCATCACCAGGAACACGATGAAGATCTTGGGGAAGGCGGCGATCAGCGGAGTGCGCTTCGCGGCGGAGAGGTTCTTCGCGGACAGCGCCCGCTGCACCTCGGCGAAGTTGGTGGTCCAGTAGCCGAAGGAGAGCACGAAGCCGAGGCCCAGGATGATGGTGAGCCAGTTCGCGCCGAGCGGGTTGGCGTCACCTATGCCCGTACCGCCCCAGGCGGTGAGGAATTCGCCGCCGTGACTCTTCTCCAGTGAGCCGGTCAGGCCGTCCCACCCGCCGACCCGCTTGAGGCCGAGGAAGGTGAGCGGGATCAGCGCGGCGAGGATCACGAAGAACTGGAGCACCTCGTTGTAGATCGCCGAGGAGAGGCCGCCCACCGTGATGTACCCGAGGACGAAGAAGCCGGCCACGACGATCGACACCCACTGCGGCCAGCCGAGCAGTGCCTCGACGACGATCGACAGGGCGTAGAGGTTCACGCCCGCGATGAGGATGGCGGCGAAGGCGAAGAGGACCGAGCTCAGCAGGTGCGCGGACTTGTCGAAGCGCTGGAGCAGGAACTCGGGGACCGAGCGGACCTTGGAGCCGTAGTAGAACGGCATCATCACCAGGCCGAGGAAGACCATGGCGGGGATGGCACCGATCCAGTACCAGTGGACGACGGCCACGCCGTACTGCGCGCCGGTGGCGGCCATGCCGAGGATCTCGGTGGCGCCGAGGTTCGCGGCGACGAACGCCAGACCGGTGACCCAGGCCGGCAGTGACCGGCCCGAGAGGAAGAAGTCGAGGCTGGTCTTCACGCTGGCCCGGGCGGCGAAGCCGATGCCGAGGACCACGGCGAAGTAGATCGCCAGAATCGTGTAGTCGAGCCCGTTGGTGGGGAGCCGTAGCCCTTCGGCCAGGTAGTGCATGGAGACCTGCTTCGTCTTCGTCGAGCGAACGGACCCGACGGAACCTACGCCTCCGAATAGCGGAACTGAATACTTTTGTTGGTGTTCTTTGTTTGATTGTGATGCGGGAGGGGTGGGGCTGGCGGTGTTGACTCCCTTGTTTGACCGTGGTTTGTTGTGTTCGGTTATGTTGTTCCGTGGTGGGTGTGATGAGGAGCCTGCGTGTGAAGAAGACGTCGACCCGGCTGGCCGACGGCCGGGAGCTGCTCTACTACGACTCCCGCGACGACGCCGTACGCGATGCCACCGACCCGCGGCCCCTCGAACCCGTCGCGACCACCTCACAGATCCGCCGCGACCCACTGCTCGGCGACCGCGTCGCCATCGCCTCGCACCGCCAGGCCCGCACCTACCACCCGCCCGCCGACGAGTGCCCGCTCTGCCCGTCGCGCGACGGCCGGCACAGCGAGATCCCGGCCGCCGAGTACGACGTAGCCGTCTTCGAGAACCGCTTCCCCTCGCTGGCCGGAGACGCCGGGCGCTGCGAGGTCGTCTGCTTCACCTCCGACCACGACGCGTCCTTCGCCGACATGAACGAGGAGCAGGCAGGCCTCGTCCTGGAGGCCTGGACCGACAGGACGGCCGAGCTCGCCGAGCTGCCCGGCGTGCGGCAGGTGTTCTGTTTTGAGAACCGGGGCGCGGAGATCGGCGTAACCCTCGGCCATCCGCACGGCCAGATCTACGCCTATCCCTTCGTCACCCCCCGCACGGAGCTGATGCTGCGCTCGGCGGCCGCGCACCTCGCGGAGACCGGCCGGAACCTCTTCGACGACGTCGTGGAGCGGGAGCGCGCCGAAGGGACGCGAGTCGTGCTGGAGGGCGAGCACTGGGTGGCCTTCGTGCCGTACGCCGCGCACTGGCCGTACGAGGTGCACCTCTACCCGAAGCGGCGCGTGGCCGACCTGCGAGGGCTGGACGACGACGCGCGCACAGAGTTCCCACAGATTTACCTGGAACTGTTGCGTCGGTTCGACCGGATCTTCGGCCCCGGTGAGCCGCCGACGCCGTACATCTCCGCCTGGCACCAGGCGCCGCTCGGCGCCCCCGACTTCGCGCTGCACCTCGAGCTTTTCACCATCCGACGCACTTCGGGCAAGCTGAAGTTTCTCGCGGGTTCCGAATCCGGCATGAATGTGTTCATCAACGATGTGCCGCCGGAGACCGCGGCAGCGCGACTGCGAGAGGTAGCGAGCGAGTGAAGCAGCAGCAGAAGTACCTGGTCACTGGTGGTGCGGGATACGTCGGCAGCGTGGTCGCGGCCCACCTCCTGGAGGCAGGCCACGAGGTGACCGTCCTCGACGACCTCTCCACCGGCTTCCGCGAGGGCGTCCCTTCCGGCGCGGCGTTCATTGAGGGCCGCGTCCAGGAGGCCGGGCGCTGGCTGGACTCCTCGTACGACGGCGTACTGCACTTCGCCGCGTTCTCGCAGGTCGGCGAGTCCGTCGTCGACCCCGAGAAGTACTGGACGAACAACGTCGGCGGGACCATGGCGCTGCTCGCCGCGATGCGGGGCGCGGGCGTGCGGAAGCTGGTCTTCTCCTCGACGGCGGCGACGTACGGCGAGCCGGTCTCCACACCCATCACGGAGGCGGCGCCCACCGCGCCCACCAATCCCTACGGCGCCTCCAAGCTCGCCGTCGACCACATGATCAGCGGCGAGAGCGCCGCGCACGGCCTGGCAGCGGTCTCGCTGCGCTACTTCAACGTCGCCGGTGCGTATGGCACGTACGGGGAGCGGCACGACCCCGAATCCCACCTCATCCCGCTCGTCCTCCAGGTCGCGCAGGGCCGGCGCGAGTCGATCGCGGTGTACGGCGACGACTACCCGACCCCCGACGGCACCTGCGTCCGCGATTACATCCACGTCGCCGACCTCGCCGAGGCACACCTGCTCGCGCTGGGGGCGGCCGAGCCGGGCGCCCACCTGATCTGCAACCTCGGCAACGGCAACGGTTTCTCGGTCCGTGAGGTCGTCGAGACCGTACGCAAGGTCACGGGGCATCCGATCCCCGAGACCCCGGCTCCGCGCCGGGCCGGCGACCCGGCGGTGCTGGTCGCGTCCGCCGACGCGGCGCGCGAAAAGCTCGGCTGGAAGCCGTCCCGCGCGGATCTCGCGGGCATCGTCGCGGACGCGTGGGCGTTTGCCCGCCGGGAGGAGCAGGACGTATGAACCACGTGACCGACGCCGTCATCAAGGCCTTCACCGAGTTGTACGGCGCCGAGCCCGACGGGGTGTGGGCGGCCCCCGGCCGGGTCAACCTCATCGGCGAGTACACCGACTTCAACGACGGCTTCGTGATGCCGCTCGCCCTGCCGCACACGGCGGTCGCGGCGGTCGCGCGCCGCGACGACGGCGTGCTGCGCCTGCACTCGGCGGACGTCGACGGCGGCATCGTCCAGCTGCGGGCCGACGAGCTGGCGCCGCTCGGCAGTGGCAGTGGCGGCTGGGCGGCGTACCCGGCGGGGGTGGTGTGGGCGCTGCGGGAGGCCGGCCACGCGGTCGGCGGCGCCGACATCCACCTGACGTCGACGGTGCCGACGGGCGCGGGTCTCTCCTCGTCCGCCGCGCTGGAGGTCGTCACGGCGCTGGCCCTCAACGACCTGTACGACCTGGGGCTTTCAGGCGACCGGCTGGCGGTGGTCGCCCAGCGCGCCGAGAACGCCTTCGTCGGGGTGCCCTGCGGGATCATGGACCAGACGGCGGCGGCCTGCTGCACGGAAGGCCACGCGCTGTACCTGGACACGCGCGACCTCACGCGCCGCCAGGTTCCTTTCGACCTGGCCGCCCACGGACTGGAGCTGCTGGTCGTCGACACGCGGGTCAAGCACGCGCTGGGCGACGGGGCGTACGCGGAACGACGCGAGGGGTGCGAGGCGGGGGCGCGGGCGCTGGGCGTGGCGGCGCTGCGGGACGTTCCGTACGCCGGTCTGCGGGCCGCGCTGGAGAGTCTCGGCGATGAGCGGATACGCCGCTACGTGCGGCACGTGGTGTCCGAGAACCACCGTGTGGAGCAGGTGATCGGCCTCCTGGACGGGGCTGATCCGCGAGCGGTGGGCCCGCTTCTGACCGAGGGGCACGTCTCGCTCCGCGACGACCTTCGCGTCTCGTGTGAGGAGCTCGACCTGGTGGTCGAGTCCGCCAACGCGGCGGGGGCGCTGGGGGCGCGGATGACGGGGGGCGGGTTCGGTGGCTCGGCGATCGTCCTGGTGGAGTCGTCGGCGTCGGCGTCGGACACGGTCACGAAGTCGATCGAGACGGCTTTCGCTGCGACCTCCCGTACGGCGCCCCGCATCTTCCGGGCGATCCCGGCGCGGGGAGCCCACCGCGTCGCGTGACGACTGTCGTACGCCGGCTGTATTCAGACCCCGGCCGATTTGGGGAAGTAGCGGGTGAACGGGTCAGGGCTGACGCCCATCACCTCGCCGAAGGGCGAGGCCAAGTGGTGGATGAGGAGCCCGAGGAAGACGGTCAGCCCCACCATGCCCATGGCCATCACCAACTGGCTGGGGCTGCGCCCGATCTTGAAGAAGAACAGGATGCAGATCGAGAGGATGGCCCCGATCACAATGCCGGACCACAGCGCCGGTGACAGGGTTTCCTGTGCGTCCGCCTCCCTGCCCCGGCGTGCGTCGTCGAGTGCGCCGAGCTGAGCGAGCAGTTCCAGCGCCGTGACCTCCTGGGCGGGGGTGGCATCGGGCGGGGCCGCCGCTGCGGCGCGCAGCTGCCGCAGCGGGAACCAGCCGCGCTCGCCGAGGCCGTTACGGTCTGCCAGCCGCGGCCATTCCTCCTGGACCACATGAGCGGCGTAGCTCTCGGCCAGGGCGTCGATTCGCTCCCGCTGCGCCGGCGGCATGCCCTCGGCGAGGACCGTCATCTGGTGCAGGGCGCCCGCCTCGGCGGCGGTGTGGCTCTCGGAGCTGGCCCGCAGATCCCAGACGCTGACCAGCGCCAGGCCGAGCAGCAGCGCGTACAGCAGGGCGATCATCATCGACATGTACTCGGCCACCTCCTCGCCGGACTCCTCCTCTTCCTCCACCGGGTGGAACCGGCGCCAGGCGATGACCGCGGCTGCGGTGAGCAGTGCGCAGATCATCCCGACGGCGAGCATCTCGACGACTTGTTCCATGACGCTCCCTCGGTCGAGTCGATAAGTGGGCAGCCGCGGGGTCACGTACGGCGGGAGGCCACCACGGCGACGATGCCCGCCGGAATGAGGAGCAGGAGCAGGACCGCGACGACGGGGAGCGGATCCTCCCGGCGTGGCACGCCGCCGGCTCTTCGGGCGGCCACGGACTGGTTGTCGGCGGGGGCGCGGGGGGTGTTCGGCCGGGTGGCGCGCTCTCCGGGCGGCGGAGGCGCGATGCCCTCGGCGGCGGGGGGTGGCGGTGCGACGCCTGCGGCCTCACCCGCCCCCAGGCCGGGGATGCCGAGTCCTGGTGCGGGTGCGCCAAGCCCGGGAGCTCCGAGGCCGGGTACGCCGAGGCCGAGGCCCGGGACTCCGAGGCCTGACGCTCCCAGACCTGGAACCCCCAGCCCCGGAACTCCCAGGCCCGGAACCCCCAGCCCCGGAACTCCCAGCCCCGGAACCCCCAGGCCGGGCGCTCCAAGGGTGCCCGGCGCCGGCCCGGCGGGGGCTGCCGGGCCGCCCGGCGCACCGCCGCCCGGCGCACCGCCGCCGGGCGCGGCGGCCGGGGCTCCCGGGGCTCCCGGTGTGCCCGCGCCGCCGCCGGGCGACGGCGCCTGTGGCGCAGCCCGGTCCAGCGGCGAAGCGCCACCCGGCAGCGAAGCGCCACCCGGCGGTGGACCCGGGGCCGGCAGTGGAGCCTGGGCCGGTGGGGGCGCCGGCCTCGCCGGCCGGGGTGACTCCGGGGGCGGCTGGGCCCGTACCGTGAACCGCGTCGCCGCACGGGCCACCAGCGGCGGAGGGCCGACGAGCCCGCCCGCCGTGTCCAGCGTGAAGAGCCCGTCGCTTCCTCGCGCTTCGGGCCCGCTGTGGTACGTACCGGGCCGCAGGCCGTCCAGCTCCGCGACGCAGAGCACGGTGGCCCCCGCCGGCAGGGTCTGGGGGGAGGAAGCCGGGCGGCCGCCGCAGATGATCCGGGGCGGGTTCAGCGCCGTATCGGAGAGCCGTACGCCGAAGACGGTGCGGTTGCCCGGATTCCCGACGGTGTACTGGACCACCGCACGCGACCCCTCCACCTCCCGCACCGTGACAGCGAGCCGCAGGGCACCGGCCACGCCCTCGTAACCGGCCACGGCGGAGGCACTCGGCCGCGCCCCGAGGGAGGGGATCTCCGCGTGTGCGCGCACGGTGGACGTGTGCCTGCCGGGAGTGGCGCTGACCAGCGACGTACAGGTGACGGAGGTCAGCCCGCGCAGCCACAGGCCCCGGCCGCCGGGGCAGTTCACCGCCGCGCCGGGCACGTGGGGGTCGGTGAGGCGGAGCCGGTGGAGGTCGGCCCCCGAGCGGTTGGTGAGCCGGTAGTGCTTGACGACGGGATGGCCGACGCGGATGCCGGTGTGTTCGGCCTCCCGTCCGGGCCGCGTGTTGACGGTCACCGAGAGGGCGAGGGCGTGGGAGCCCACACCGTCGGCGGCGGCGCGCGGGGGGTCGGCGGCCAGGGGCCAGCCGCCCGCGTGAACCACCAGAAGCAGTGCTCCGGCGGTGAGCAGACGCGTTCTGGTGCGGGTGCTGGGTCTGACCCCCATGCACGGTTTCCCTTCCCGGGGTCTGGGTGTGCGTGTGCCGGACTCCGGTCAGCGTCGGGCGACCGCACGGGGGGAGACAGCCGGGAAGCTGTTCGTTGCGCTGCCCGTGTGGTGAATACACCGTGATGGCGGACCCGTGGCCGTTCTTGGTCGAGTTTTATCGACTTCTGTCTCCATACGAAACAGGAGGCACATCAGAAACACGCCAAGGACAGACCAGGCCATCAGTTCTGCGAATTACCTTCCGCTTCCCGCCCCCGCCCGTACGCTGAAGCAGAGCGCCGGTGGGGGCCGGTGCTTGATCAGGGGGCGAGACAGTCGGGTACGTCGCCCGGGGTGGGCAGTGGTCAGTGTTCGCTGCACGGCGGCGGCCGTGCGTCCGACCTGACGTGCACCTTCTCCGGGCGCCGTACCCGCAGGCGGTTTCGCCTCCCCGGGGGTCCAGGGGGGACATCCCGGCACAACGCGGCATGGGGGTGTCTGTGGTTCGGATCCGGGTACTGGTGGTGGACGATCACCGCATTTTCGCCGAGTCGCTCGCCGCGGCCCTCGCCGCCGAGCCCGACGTCGATGTCTGCGCGGCGGGCAGCGGCCCGGCCGCGTTGCGTTCTCTGGAGCGGGCGGCGGCGGAAGGCCGCCGATTCGATGTCATGCTCGTCGACGCCGACCTCGGCACCGCCGCGGCGGTGCCTGCCCGCGCGGTTCACGTGCCGGAGCCGGGCGAGGACGGTCCGGTGGACGGAATTTCGTTGGTGGCGGGCGTCCGGTCCGGGCAGCCGGCCGTACGGTCGGTCGTACTCGCCGAGAAGGACGACCCGCGTCGCGCCGCCCTCGCGCTGCAGGCCGGCGCCGCGGGCTGGGTCGCCAAGGACAGCTCGCTGCAACGTCTGCTGGCCGTCATCCGCGGCGTACTGCGCGACGAAACGCACCTGCCGCCGGCGCTTCTCACGGGCGTACTGCGGGAGTTGACCGCGGCGCGCAAGCACCGCACGGAGAGTGAGCGGCTCGTCGAGTCCCTCACCCCGCGCGAGCGGGAGGTGCTGCGGTGCATGGTGGCCGGGCTGGGCCGCAAGGCCGTGGCCGAGCGGCTGTTCCTCTCCCCACACACCGTCCGTACGCACATGCAGAATGTGCTGGGGAAGCTGGGCGTGCACTCCACGCTCGCCGCCGTCGCGCTCGCGCGCCGCGCCGGGGTCGGGCCGGTGGACCTGGGGCCGGTCGAGCTGGGGCAGGTGGGCCTGGGGGTCGGCGGCGGGCCCGGGCCGACGGGCCTAACCCGGGATGTTGTCGAACGGGGCGGTCAACTGGCGTAGCAGCCCGGCCAGGTCAGCGCGTTGCGCGCGCGAGAGTTCGGCAAGGATGGCCCGCTCCTGCGCGAGCAGCCCGGCGAGCGCCTGGTCGGCCCGGTCGCGGCCCTCGGCGGTGAGCCGCACGAGGACGCCACGGCGGTCGCTGGGATCGGGCAGTCGCTCGACGAGGCCCTTCTTGGCGAGCCGGTCGATGCGGTTGGTCATGGTGCCGGAGGTGACCAGGGTCTGCGTCAGCAGCTGGCCCGGCGAGAGCTGATACGGGTCGCCGGCGCGCCGCAGCGACGTCAGTACGTCGAACTCCCACGGCTCCAGCTGATGCTCGGAGAAGGCTATGCGCCGGGCGCGGTCGAGGTGGCGGGCCAGCCTGGAGACGCGACTGAGGACCTCGAGTGGTTCCACGTCGAGGTCGGGGCGCTCGCGGCGCCATGCAGCGACCAGTCGGTCGACCTCGTCCTCCATGGCGATCAGTGTAGTTGGTCTGTCGACATGAAGTCTCTTGGCGCCGAGAATCTTGACGTCGAGAGTGTTGCGGGGTCAAGCTGCGTGCATGACGGTACGACCCCCGATCTGGGACCCGCAGCAGTACCTCCGGCACGCGGGCCACCGCATCCGGCCCTTCCTCGACCTCCTCGCCCGCGTCGACGCCCCCGCACCCGCCCGCATCGCCGACCTCGGCTGCGGCGCCGGCAACGTCACCGCGCTGCTGGCGGACCGCTGGCCCGGCGCCCGCATCACGGGTTACGACAGTTCCCCGCAGATGCTGGAGCAGGCCGCGCGGTACGCGGGGCCGCTCCTCGACTTCGGCCACGCCGACGCCGCGACCTGGGCGCCGGACGAGGCGACGTACGACCTGATCGTCTCCAACGCGCTCCTCCAGTGGGTGCCGGACCACGCCGACCTCTTCCCGGCCTGGCTGGACGCACTCACTCCCGGCGGCACCTTCGCCTTTCAGGTGCCGGGCAACTTCACCGCCCCCAGTCACACCATCCTGGCCGCCCTGCGCGACTCCCCGCGCTGGCGCGGCCGGCTGGGCGGCGCGGGTGAGCGGGCGGCGGTGGCGGCGGTTCTCGAACCGGGCGACTACCTCACCCGCCTCATGGCGCTGGGTTGCGAGGCCGACGTATGGGAGACGACGTACCTTCAAGTCCTCCGTGGCGAGGACCCGGTCCTGGACTGGGTGAAGGGTACGGCTCTGCGGCCGGTCCTGACCGCTCTCGCGGACGATCCGGAGGCGAGCGAAGCGTTTGTCGCGGAGTACGCCGAGGCCTTGCGCAGCGCGTATCCGGCAGGCCCGCACGGGACGGTCTTTCCGTTCCGGCGCATCTTCGCGGTCGCGCGGAAGGGGGGAGGGAAGGCCGCCTGAGCTGACCTGTTACGTCGTCAACAAAGAGGCGGATTGCTCTCGGATTTCCCTCGGATTTCTTGTCGGACCTGCGCCTGTTATCTACCGTTTGCGACCAATTGGGGCCCATGTAACGCTGGTTATTCAGCCGCTAGAAGAGGAGATGGTCCCATGATCATGGACCGCACTTCCCCGGTCGAGACCGCAGCGCTGAGCGCCGAAGTAGAGGGGCTGCTGGATTCCGCGGAACCGCAGGGCGTCTTCCGCGACACCCGTGAGTGTAAGGGCTCGTTCCTGCTCGCGCTCTTGCTCCTCGGCTCACCGCCGACCCCCCGCCCGAAGACGGACCCGAAGGCCCGTTGAGGAGGAATGCGTTGGCTGAACAGGCTCAAGAAGCGGGCTCAGTCCCGCTGAGCGCTGTGGTCGCCGATGCCGCAAACGGAGTCGTCCTTGCCTTGCGAGGTGAGGGCGACCCCTATGCGCTCTCCAGCCTCCTGCGGCAAGGGGACGCGCTGGCATCAGCGGCGATCCGGGTGCTGGGCGCCGACGCGCTCGCACCCTACGCGCTGGACCACCGGGCAGCACCCGGTGGGGAGAACGACGAAGCGGTCGTCCGGGAGGCGCTGGCCGCCTACCCGCCCGGCCCTGACGCCTCGGAGGTGTCGGTGTGGAGTTACCGGGGCCTGGTTGAGGCCTCGCACGCCTTCCTGCCCGGCGGCGCGGACCGGTGGCCGCAGGCGCCGGAGGCCGCCTCGGCGTGGGTGACCGACGATCCCTGGCCAAAACTTTCCCACCGCGCGTCGCAACTGGCCGCGCTCGCACTTCCCGGACTCGCGCAGGGGCTGGCCGACCGGCTCGCGTCGCGCACCGACGACCTGGCCCGCGGTTTCGTCCGGGCCGTACGCCGCAGGGACTGGCTGCAGGCCGCCGGACTCGGGCGCTGGCTGGCCCGGCTGCCGGACGCCCCGCCGACCCTGGGGCTCGATACCGGACTGGTGTTCGTGCGGCAAATGAGCGACGGCGACCCGAGGGTGGCGCTCCACGTCGTGGCCGCACGGCAGTTCTACGGACGGGGTGGGTGACAGGCGACCTGGCCGCCCCGGCGTCGTTCCTCGACCGCATGGTCGGCGACAGCCTGGAGTGGCTGGACGCGGCGCGCGGCGACTTCCGGCTGCCCCCGAACGTCACCACGGACGCCGACCCCAACCTCACCCTCAAACCCCTCGGTGAACTGGCCGAACTGACGTACCTGATCCGCACGTCCCACCCCCGTGACGAGCTGCGCCAGGCGGCGGACGGGCTGTTCGCCTTCGCCTGGAACGAGACACGCGACGCGGAGCTGTTCGCCGAGCTCATCCGTGGTGAGCCGCACGCCACGTATCCGGTGGAGATCTACGGAGTCTTCGCCCAGGCCGGGCTGCGCAACACCGCCGTGGAACAACTGCTGGCGGCGACGACCGGGCTGCGCGGCTGGCGCGTGGCGCGCGAGGACCACACCCGTACCCTCGGCGTGCTGAACGCGGAGCGCCGGATCGGCCTGGCGCCGCACGCCGACTTCGAAGCCGTGCTGGGGCTGACCAACCTCGGCCTGATGCCGGAGCCGTGGGCGCTGGACCGGGGAGGGGCGTACGGCCTGACCCACGACGTCTTCCACCTCACCGACTGGGGCCGCGCCCGTGGCCGGCTGCCCCGCGCGCAGGCCGACTACCTGCGGCTGTGGCTCCCCGCCTGGCTGGAGAACTGGCTGGACGAAGAACTGTGGGACCTGGCAGGCGAATTGCTGGCAGTGACGGCCTGCCTGCCCGCCGCTCCGTACGATCCGGTGGCCTGGCAGCGGCTGGCCGACGCGCGGAGGCCCGACGGCAGTGTGCCCGACATGGGAGCGGGACCACCCGCCGACGACCGCGCCGCCACCTTCACGGCCTGCTACCACTCCACCCTGGTGACCGCCTTCGCCGGCACGCTGGCCCGCATCGCCCTGGGTGCGGTCGCGGGTGATACGGGGGCGCAGGTCCACGAAAGCGAGGCAGCTCGATGACAACTACCGCAGGCACAGTCGCAGCCGCTCCTCCCGCGCTCCTGCACGGTGTCGGAGACCGGGCCCTGACCTGGCTCGACGACCACCGTGAGCACTTCCGGCTGACGCCCGGTGACCGCGCCACCGGCCGAGGCATCGTCGAACGCCTCAAACCCATCGGCGAGTTGGCGCTCAACATGCGGGTGCTCTTCCGGGAGGGAGTGGCAGGCTCGCGTCAGCACGCCCGCGCCGGGCAGCTCCTGGACTTCACGTGGCGGGAACTGCTGGACGGCGGCAATGTACTGGCGGCTCTTCAGCATGACGAACCCTTCTCGCCCGTACCCCTGGAGATCTACGCGACCTTCCACGAACTGGGCTTCCGCCACCCGGGCCTGGAAACGGCCGTGGACGTCAGCCACCGCACCCGCACCTGGCCGGCACTGGACATGGTGCCCATCCGGCGGCTCAGCGTGCTGGGCGCCGAACGCAAAATCGGCCTCACCCCCAGTGGGGACTTCGACGAAGCCGTGAAGCTGACCTGGCTGAGCCGGCACCCCGAACCGTGGACGGTGCAGTACCACATCGCGTACGACATCACGCACACCGTCTTCCACCTCACCAACTGGGGCGAGGACCCCGGCGGCATCCCGCCGCAGACCGCCGCCTACCTCGCGCTGTACCTGCCCGCCTGGATCGACGACTGGGCCGACCTCGAACACTGGGACCTGCTCGGCGAACTCCTCGTCGTCGACGCGTGCCTGCCCCGGCCCACCCTCGACGCGCAGGTGTGGGAGCGGTACGCCGCCGCGCAGTCCGAGAGCGGTGCGATGCCCCTCCAGCACGGGATGCCGGACGGCGACGAGGCGGAGGTCTTCGACATCGTCCACCACCCCACCCTGGTCGCCGCGTTCGCCTCCGCGATGGCCACCTCCCGGGCGATGTCCCGCGCGTGACGACGCGCGTGGCACCGGCCGCCACGACGTCCGCCGACGCGCTCGCGCTGCGCCTCGCGGACGCCGTCACCGCGATCGACGCCCCGGACGTCGTGCTCGCGGTCACCCGCCACGGCCGACGTACGACGGTGACTGGTGGCACCGGGCGTGCCCTGGCCGCGCCGCGAGACGCGCCACGCCACGTGCCACGCCACGCGCTGCGTTACGAACTCGGCTCGGTGAGCAAGACCTTCACCGTCCTGCTCCTGGCCCACCTGGCCCGTGCCGGAGTGCTGTCCCTCGACGACCCGCTCGCCGCCCACCTGCCGGACCTGCCCCTGCGCCACCCCGACTCGCGCCGCATCACCCTGCGCCACCTCGCGACCCACACCGCGGGGCTGCCCCGCATCCCCGGCGACCTGATCCCCGGCGCCCTGTTGCGCCCGTACGCCGACGCCTACGCGACGTACGACACCGAGCGGCTCCTGCGCACCTTCGCCCGCACCCGGCCCCACCACCGCCCCGGCACCCGCTGGCGGTACTCCAACTTCGGGGTGGCGCTGCTCGGCCCCGCCATGGCCCGGGCCGCGGGCGCCGACTGCCCCACGCTGCTCACCCGCCACGTGCTGCGCCCCTTGGGCCTGACCGGCACCACCCTCGGCCCGGGATCCCCCACCACCACGGGGAACACCGCCGCCGTGGGGCACCGCAGGAACGGCACCACACCCGTACCCGGCATCGGCATGGGCCCCTTCATCGCCGCCGGAGCCGTACGCTCCACCCCCGCGGACCTCCTCACCTACCTCGAAGCACACCTGAACCCCGGCACCACGCCACTGGGCCTGCCGCTGCGCGACGTCCAGATCCCGCAACTGCGCCGCGGCCTGCGCCGCCGCGACACCCACACCCTGACCTGGTTCCACCACCCGGCCCCGGGGGGACCCCTGCTCTTCCACGCCGGAGCCACCTTCGGCCAACAGGCCTTCCTCGGCTTCCACCCCGCCTCGGCCACCGGCATCGCGGCGCTGGCGACCCGCCGGGGCGACAGGTTGCACCTGGTGGAATCGGCGTACGAGCTGCTGTACGCACTCGCCACCGACACCGGGGCCTGAAGCCGTTCCGGAGCTTCTGGAGCTTCTGGAGGGGGGACCACGCGAGCGGGCCGCCCCGGAAAGGGGCGGCCCGCTCGCGTGGTTCCGTGGAGGTCAGTTCTTGCGGTGGCCTATTAGACGGGGTTTGGCTTCCAGGTTTTCCAGCCCGTGCCAGCACAGGTTCACCAGGTGCGCCGCGACCTCCGCCTTCTTCGGCTTGCGGACGTCCAGCCACCACTGGCCGGTGAGCGCGACCATGCCCACCAGGGCCTGGGCATACAGGGGGGCCAGCTTGGGGTCGAAGCCGCGGGCCTTGAACTCCAGGCCCAGGATGTCCTCCACCTGGGTCGCGATGTCGCTGATGAGGGAGGCGAAGCTGCCTGTTGACTGGGCCACCGGGGAGTCCCTCACCAGGATGCGGAAGCCGTCCGTGTACGTCTCGATGTAGTCCAGGAGGGCGAACGCGGCCTGTTCCAGGAGTTCGCGGGGGTGGCCCGCCGTAAGGGCGCCCGTGACCATGTCCAGCAGGCGACGCATCTCACGGTCGACCACTACCGCGTACAGGCCCTCCTTGCCGCCGAAGTGTTCGTAGACCACTGGTTTCGAGACGCCTGCCTTCGCTGCGATCTCTTCTACCGACGTGCCTTCGAAACCCTTCTCGGCGAAGAGGGTGCGGCCGATGTCCAGCAGCTGTTCGCGGCGTTCCTTGCCGGTCATGCGGACGCGGCGGGCACGCCGGCTCGGAGTGGGCCTGCTCTTCTCGCTGTTCGTACTGCTGCCGTCGATCGCCACGTCACCAATCATGCCGCTTCGGAGGGCTCGCTCTTGCGCCGGGAGTCGATACGGTCCGTGCTCGGCCACCGGACGTCGTACGCCCAGCCGGCCTTCTCGCACCAGCGGATCAGCCGGGCACTGGAGTCCAGCTGGCCCTTCATCACGCCGTGCCGCGCCGACGTCGGATCCGCGTGGTGCAGGTTGTGCCAGGACTCACCGCAGGACAGGACCGCCAGCCACCAGACGTTGCCGGACTTGTCACGGGACTTGAACGGGCGCTTGCCCACCGCGTGGCAGATCGAGTTGATCGACCACGTGACGTGGTGGAGGAGCGCCACGCGGACCAGGGAACCCCAGAAGAACGCCGTGAACGCGCCCCACCAGGACATCGTCACCAGGCCGCCGACCAGGGGCGGGATGGCCAGGGACAGGATCGTCCAGTAGACGAAGTCGCGGGAGATGCGGCGGATCGCCGGGTCCTTGATCAGGTCCGGGGCGTACTTCTCCTGCGACGTCTGCTCCTCGTCGAACATCCAGGCGATGTGTGCCCACCACAGGCCCTTCATCAGGGCGGGGAGTGTTTCGCCGAAACGCCACGGCGAGTGGGGGTCACCCTCGGCGTCCGAGAACTTGTGGTGCTTGCGGTGGTCCGCGACCCAGCGGACCAAGGGCCCCTCGACCGCCATGGAGCCCATGACCGCCAGGGCGATGCGCAGCGGGCGCTTCGCCTTGAAGGAACCGTGGGTGAAGTAGCGGTGGAAGCCGATCGTGATGCCATGGCACCCGAGGTAGTACATGAAGACCATCAGGCCCAGGTCGAGCCAGCTCACGCCCCAGCCCCAGGCCAGCGGCACAGCCGCCAGCAGGGCCAGGAAGGGGACGGTGATGAAGAGGAGAAGCGCGAGCTGCTCGATGGAGCGCTTGGACTCCCCGCCGCGGGTGGCGGTGGGGGCCGAGGTGTCGTTACCCGCCTCGCGGGCATCTTCGAGCACGTCGGAACGAGTGGTCATGGGGTCCCCTGTGGGGTGAGGGAAGTGTCAGAAGCTCTGGTTGCCAAAGCCGCAGCTGCGAAACCTTTGGCTACGGTTGCGTAACCTACGGCGTCGTAAGTATGGCAGCGCTTTGCCCAGCGGCAAGAGGCCGCGGGGAACACGTTCGGCCGCGCCGCATATCCTGGGTGCCGTCGGACAGCGTGGTCCACATAACCTCCAGACGTGCTCAAACACTGCAAGGAGCCGCACCTGTGAGCAGTGCCGACCAGAACTCCAACACCAGCGCGGAGCTGCGTGCCGACATCCGCCGCCTCGGCGACCTGCTCGGCGAGACGCTCGTACGGCAGGAAGGCCACGAGCTCCTCGAGCTGGTGGAGCGGGTGCGCGCCCTGACGCGCACCGACGGCGAGGCCGCCGCCGAACTGCTCGGCGACACCGACCTGGAAACCGCAGCCAGGCTGGTGCGGGCCTTCTCGACGTACTTCCATCTTGCCAACGTCACCGAGCAGGTGCACCGCGGTCGTGAGATGCGCGCCAAGCGTGCCGAAGAGGGCGGGCTGCTCGCCCGTACGGCTGACAAGCTCAAGGACGCCGACCCCGAGCACCTGCGCCACACCGTCAAGAACCTCAACGTCAGGCCGGTTTTCACCGCCCATCCGACCGAGGCCGCGCGCCGGTCCGTGCTGAACAAGCTGCGCCGCATCGCGGAGCTTCTCGAGACCCCGGTGATCGCCTCCGATCGGCGTCGCCATGACCTCCGTCTGGCCGAATCGATCGACCTCATCTGGCAGACGGACGAGCTGCGTGTCGTACGCCCCGAGCCTGCCGACGAAGCCCGCAATGCCATCTATTACCTGGACGAGCTGCACGCGGGCGCCGTGGGTGACGTCCTGGAGGACCTCTCCGCCGAGCTGGAGCGGGTGGGCGTCGAGCTGCCCGCCGACACCCGGCCGCTCACCTTCGGCACCTGGATCGGCGGCGACCGCGACGGGAATCCGAACGTCACACCGGCCGTGACCTGGGAAGTGCTGATCCTTCAGCACGAGCACGGGATCACGGACGCGCTGGAGCTCGTTGATCAGCTGCGCGGGCAGCTGTCGAACTCCATCCGCTACGCGGGCGCGACGGAGGAGCTGATGTCCTCCCTCCAGGCCGACCTGGAGCGGCTGCCCATCAGCCCCCGCTACAAGCGGCTGAACGCCGAGGAGCCGTACCGGCTCAAGGCCACCTGCATCCGGCAGAAGCTCCTCAACACGCGCGAGCGCCTCGCCAACGGCACCCCGCACCGCCCCGGCATCGACTACCTCGGCACCGGCGAGCTCATCGCCGACCTCGCGCTCATCCAGACGTCGCTGCGCGAGCACCGCGGCGGCCTCTTCGCCGACGGCCGCATGGACCGTACGATCCGCACGCTGGCGGCGTTCGGGCTCCAGCTCGCCACGATGGACGTACGCGAGCACGCCGACGCGCACCACCACGCCCTCGGGCAGCTCTTCGACCGGCTCGGTGAGGAGTCCTGGCGGTACGCCGACATGCCGCGCGAGTACCGGCAGAAGCTCCTCGCGAAGGAGCTGCGGTCGCGGCGGCCGCTGGCCCCGACTCCTGCTCCTCTGGACGCCGCGGGCGAGAAGACGCTCGGCGTGTTCACCACGATCAGAGAGGCGCTGGAGCGCTTCGGGCCCGAGGTCATCGAGTCGTACATCATCTCGATGTGCCAGGGCGCCGACGACGTCTTCGCCGCGGCTGTGCTCGCGCGGGAGGCCGGGCTCGTCGACCTGCACACCGGGTGGGCGAAGATCGGCATCGTGCCGCTGCTGGAGACCACGGACGAGCTGCGTGCGGCCGATGTGATCCTTGACGAAATGCTCGCCGACCCGTCGTACCGGCGGCTCGTCTCACTGCGCGGTGACGTGCAGGAAGTCATGCTCGGGTACTCCGACTCGTCGAAGTTCGGCGGCATCACGACGTCGCAGTGGGAGATCCACCGCGCCCAGCGGCGGCTGCGTGACGTCGCCCACCGGTACGGCGTACGCCTGCGGCTCTTCCACGGCCGCGGCGGCACCGTCGGCCGCGGCGGCGGCCCCTCGCACGACGCGATCCTCGCGCAGCCGTGGGGCACGCTGGAGGGCGAGATCAAGGTGACCGAGCAGGGCGAGGTCATCTCCGACAAGTACCTCGTGCCGTCCCTGGCCAGGGAGAACCTGGAGCTGACGGTCGCCGCCACGCTCCAGGCCTCCGCGCTGCACACCTCACCGCGTCAGTCCGACGAGTCGCTGGCGCGCTGGGACGCGGCGATGGACACCGTGTCCGAGGCCGCCCACACGGCGTACCGCAGGCTCGTCGAGGACCCGGACCTGCCGGCGTACTTCTTTGCGGCCACTCCGGTGGACCAGCTCGCGGACCTGCACCTGGGCTCGCGGCCCTCGCGCCGCCCGGACAGCGGCGCGGGTCTCGACGGCCTGCGGGCCATCCCGTGGGTCTTCGGGTGGACGCAGTCCCGGCAGATCGTGCCCGGCTGGTACGGCGTCGGGTCCGGTCTGAAGGCGCTGCGGGAGGCGGGACTGGACACGGTCCTGGACGAAATGCAGCAGAACTGGCATTTCTTCCGGAACTTCCTCTCCAACGTCGAGATGACGCTCGCCAAGACTGATCTGCGCATCGCGCAGCATTACGTCGACACGCTCGTCCCGGACGAGCTGAAGCACGTCTTCGAGATGATCCGCGCCGAGCACGAGCTCACCGTGGCGGAAGTCCTGCGGATCACGGGCGAGGAGCAGCTGCTCGGCTCCAGCCCGGTCCTCCACCAGACGTTCGCGATCCGCGACGCCTACCTGGACCCGATCTCCTACCTCCAGGTGTCGCTGCTGGCCCGCCAGCGCGCAGCGGCCGAACGCGGTGAGGAGCCGGACCCGCTGCTGGCCAGGGCGCTGCTGCTCACGGTCAACGGCGTGGCGGCAGGGCTGCGCAACACCGGCTGACGGACACGGCGGTACGGACAGCACGAACGGCGGTGGTCACCGGGACCACCGCCGTTCGTGTTCGCTGATCAGCTCTGCTGGGCCTTGCGGCGGCGCATCACCAGGTAGCCACCGGCGCCGAGCAGCGCCGCGGCGACGGCGGAGAGAACACCGACGGGCGCACCCGAACCGGTCTCGGCGAGGTCGCCGGATCCACCGGATCCACCGTCCTGACCGGCCGGGGCCGCGGACGCCGGAGCGGACTCCGTCGGGGAGGCGCCCCCGTTCGGCTGCTCGCCGGCCGGGGCGGGCTCGGAGGGCTTCTCGTTGGGCGTGGCGGCCGGCTCGTCGGCCGGCTCCTCGGCGGGCTTACCGGGCTTGTCGGCCGGCTCCTCCTCGGCCGGGCAGTCGGTCTTGAAGACCTTGTGCTTGGCCTTGCCGTTCTCGCCCTCGAAGTTCCAGAACAGCTTGTACTGGCCGTCGGGCAGGGTCATGTCCGCGGTTCGCTCGTGGCCGGAGCCGTCGAGCGTCAGCGAACCGGACTTCACGATCTCGCCCTTGGCGAGTTCGTTGTTGGCCCAGGCTTCGATGTGCCAGCTGACCTGCTGGGTCGCGTCGAAGCCGAAAGCGTCGAGATAGAAGGAGCAGACTTTCGGCTCGTTCCTGCGAAGTTCCTCGCCCGTCGTGGCGTCGTGGATCTTCACCGTGCCGTTGTCGCCCTGGGGCGTGGCGTAGGCGGAAGGGGCCAGCAGCAGGGAGGCGGTCACAGCCGTCACCAGAGCGCTGGAGGGAATGAGGGGGCGCATGGGCAGTCCAACGTGAGAGAAGTGGCATGCCGTGGGGGGTGGGGCGGCTCAGCTTCCTGTGGTCCCTGCGGCCCGTCAAGGAGGAAGTCGGCCCATCCGTCCCATGCGCCGTGACTTGACCCAATGGTCCCGGGTAACGATCAGGAATACGCGGTTCCGGCTCCGCACAGAGGTACGCGGCTCGGAACTCGGAGCGCTCGGAACTCGGAGCGCTCGGAACTCAGAGCGCGAAGAACGACGCGACCAGCAGTGCCCCGCCGACCGCCCCCACTCCCCAGGCGGTGCGGGTCAGCCGCAGGCCCCCACCGATGACCAGACCGGCGAGCAGCAGTGCGCCGCCGAGCGGGGTCCAGGCGTGCAGGAGCCCGGACCCTCCGGCGCGTACCACCTCATCGGTGCCGGGCTTCACCACCACCCGGAGCTTCATGCCCTTCTTCGCCGCGATCGACTTGTCGATGCTCACGCGCGGGTGGTCGGGCGTACGGCCCTCGGGGGTGTACGGGCCGGTACAGGTCTCGGCGCCGCACGCGGCGACCGTCATCGTGCCGTGCTCGCGCCCCTTGGCGAGCATGACGTGCTGGGCCGTGCCCCAGGAGGAACGTACGCCGGCGACGAGCAGCAGCAGGGCGATGCCGGCCATCGCCGTTCGCCGGGCGTACAGGAGGGCTTGAGTCCGCTTCGAGGCCATGGAGCGCGATCCTTGGCCATATGACCGCGCTCGGTCAACCTCTGGCCAGGACTGGAGGGGGGAATGTCAGGAGTTGTACGAGCTCTGCGCGCGCTCAAGACCCTCAGTGACCAGACACTCCACCGCGTCCGCCGCCCGGTCCACGAAGTAACCCAGCTCCTTGCGCTCCGTCGAGGAGAAATCCTTCAGGACGAAGTCCGCCACCTGCATACGCCCCGGCGGCCGCCCGATGCCGAACCGCACCCGGTGATAGTCCGGCCCCATCGCCTTGGTCATCGACTTGAGGCCGTTGTGGCCGTTGTCGCCGCCGCCCAGCTTCACGCGCAGCGCGCCGAAGTCGATGTCCAGCTCGTCGTGGATCGCGACGATGTTGGCCGTCGGCACCTTGTAGAAGTCACGCAGCGCCGTGACCGGGCCACCGGACAGATTCATGTACGACAGCGGCTTGGCCAGCACCACACGGCGGTTCGCCGGGCCCGGCGCACCCATGCGGCCCTCGACGACCTGGGCGCGCGCCTTGTGCGCCTTGAACTTCGCCCGCATGCGCTCCGCGAGCAGATCGGCCACCATGAAACCGACATTGTGCCGGTTGGCCGCGTAATCAGGACCCGGGTTGCCCAGGCCCACGATCAGCCACGGCTCGGCGGCGGCTGCTGCGTCCGTCATCTGCATGTCTCCTTCATACGCCTTCGTACGCCCTCATACGCCAGCCGCCGTCCCGCGCACAGAGGCGCGGGACGGCGGCTGGACAGTGAACAGCTGGGTGCAGCTGGGTGAGCAGCGAGGCTCAGGCCTCGGAGCCCTCGGACTCACCCTCGGCCGGGGCCTCCTCGGCCTGCGGGGCCAGAACCTGGATGACGATGGCGTCGGGGTCGGTGACCAGGGTCGTGCCCTCGGGCAGCGGAACGTCCTTCGCGTGGATCGAGACACCGGCCTCGAGGCCCGCGATGGAGACCGTGACGGACTCGGGGATGTGCGTGGCCTCGGTCTCGACCGACAGCGTGTTCAGCACGTTCTCGAGCAGGTTGCCGCCCGGGGCCAGCTCGCCCTCGGTGTGGACCGCGACCTCGACCGTGACCTTCTCGCCCAGCTTGACCGAGAGCAGGTCGACGTGGGTGATGGTGCGACGGATCGCGTCACGCTGAATGGCCTTGGGGATGACCAGCTCGGTCTTGCCGTCGACGTCGAGGCTCAGCAGCGCGTTGCTGGTCTTGAGCGCCATCATCAGGTCGTGACCCGGCAGGGTGACGTGGACCGGCGCGGCGCCGTGGCCGTAGATGACGCCCGGAACCTTGTTGGCGCGACGGGTCTGACGGGCAGCGCCCTTGCCGAACTCGGTACGGACTTCAGCGGCGATCTTGATCTCGGCCATGGCTGCACTCCTCGCAGGTGACAAAAAACGGATGGGTCACCCGGCCACGAAACGGCCTGCTACGAAGAGCGCGTCGATAACGGATATGCCGTACTGCATGAGTACGGCCTCCCTCGCCGAGCAACTCAAGGAGTCTACCCGGCGGGAAGGCCGTACCAGAAATCGATCTAGGCGATGACTGCTAAGTGATCGCTACGACTGCTCCTCGAAGAGGCTCGTGACCGAACCGTCCTCGAAGACCTCGCGCACCGCACGCGCGATCGTCGGCGCGATCGACAGCACAGTGATCTTGTCGAGCTCCAGTTCACCCGGCGTGGGCAGCGTGTCCGTAAAGACGAACTCGCTCACCTTGGAGTTCTTCAGACGGTCCGCCGCCGGCCCCGACAGAATGCCGTGCGTGGCCGTCACGATGACGTCCTCCGCACCGTTCTCGAACAGCGCGTCCGCGGCGGCGCAGATCGTGCCACCCGTGTCGATCATGTCGTCGACCAGGACGCAGATACGTCCCTTCACGTCACCCACGACCTCGTGGACCGTGACCTGGTTCGCGACGTCCTTGTCACGGCGCTTGTGGACGATCGCCAGCGGTGCGTCCAGACGGTCACACCAACGGTCCGCCACCCGCACACGGCCGGCGTCCGGCGACACGATCGTCAGCTTCGAACGGTCCACCTTCGCCCCGACATAGTCCGCGAGAACCGGCAGCGCGAAGAGGTGATCGACCGGGCCGTCGAAGAAACCCTGGATCTGGTCGGTGTGCAGATCGACCGTGACGATGCGGTCCGCGCCCGCCGTCTTCATCAGGTCCGCGATCAGACGGGCCGAGATCGGCTCACGGCCACGGTGCTTCTTGTCCTGACGGGCGTAACCGTAGGACGGGACGACCACAGTGATGCTCCGCGCGGAAGCCCGCTTCAGAGCATCGAGCATGATCAGCTGCTCCATGATCCACTTGTTGATCGGAGCCGTGTGGCTCTGGATCAGGAAGCAGTCGGCACCGCGCGCCGACTGCTGGTAGCGGACGTAAATCTCACCATTGGCGAAGTCGAAAGCCTTCGTCGGCACGAGGTCGACACCCAGCTGGTGCGCGACCTCCTCGGCCAGCTCGGGGTGGGCGCGGCCGGAGAAGAGCATCAGCTTCTTCTCGCTGGTCGTCTTGATCCCGGTCACAGCACTGTCTCCTCGGACGTGAATCATTGCTGCTGCGCCCGCACGCCTTTGAATCGCATACGAGCCAGCCGAATTGTGTGCACCTATCACGGTACGCCGTCAGTGGCGCACCTGTTTCCGGTCAGCTTTCGCCTTCGGCCACTTCAGCCGCCGACTGAGCCGCCTGCGCGGCAGCACTTCCCGGACGCTTACGAGCCACCCAACCCTCGATATTCCTTTGCTGCCCACGGGCAACGGCGAGTGAACCGGGCGGAACATCCTTGGTAATGACGGAGCCCGCCGCGGTGTACGCGCCGTCCCCGACCGTGACAGGAGCCACAAACATGTTGTCCGAGCCCGTCCGGCAGTGCGAACCGATCGTGGTGTGGTGCTTCGTCTCACCGTCGTAGTTCACGAACACGCTCGCCGCCCCGATGTTCGTGTACTCGCCGATGGTCGCGTCACCCACGTACGACAGATGCGGCACCTTCGTGCCCTCACCGATGACAGCGGCCTTCATCTCCACATACGCGCCGGCCTTGGACTTCGGACCGAGCTTCGTACCGGGCCGCAGATAGGTGTACGGGCCGACCGTCGCCCCCGGCCCCACCTCCGCGCGCTCCGCGACCGTGTTGTCCACCCGGGCGCCCGCGTGGACGACCGTGTCCGTGAGCCGGGAGTTGGGACCCACCTCACAGCCCTCACCCAAGTGCGTCGCACCGAGCAACTGCGTACCCGGATGCACGACCGCGTCCTGATCGAACGTCACCGTCACATCGATGAACGTCGAGACCGGGTCGACGACCGTCACGCCGCTCAGCATCGCCCGCTCGAGCAGCCGGGCATTGAGCAGCCGGCGTGCCTCGGCCAGCTGGACGCGGTTGTTGATGCCGAGGATCTCCCGGTGATCGGCGGCGACCGCCGCGCCCACGCGGTGGCCGGCCTCACGCAGGATGCCGAGCACGTCCGTGAGGTATTCCTCGCCCTGACTGTTGTCCGTACGGACCTTGCCCAGCGCATCGGCCAGCAGCTGCCCGTCGAACGCGAACACACCGGAATTGATCTCACTGATCGCGCGCTGCGCGTCGGTGGCGTCCTTGTGCTCGACGATCCCGGTGACCGCACCGCTGTCCCTGTCCCGGACGATCCGCCCGTACCCCGTCGAGTCGGGAACCTCGGCGGTCAGCACGGTGCACGCGTTGCCGTCGGCGGCATGCGTCCCGGCGAGGCGGGTGAGGGTGTCACCGGTCAGCAGTGGCGTGTCGCCACAGACCACGACGACGGTGCCGTCGATGCCGCCGCTGCCGAGCTGCTCCAGGCCCATGCGGACGGCGTGCCCGGTGCCCTTCTGCTGCTCCTGTACGGCGGTGCGAGCCTCGGGGTCGATCTCGCCGAGGTGCGCGGCGACCTGCTCGCGGGCGTGGCCGACGACCACGACGAGGTGCTCGGGGTTCAGCTCGCGGGAGGCGGCGACGACGTGCCCGACGAGCGAGCGCCCGCTGATCTCGTGCAGGACCTTCGGGATGGCCGACTTCATGCGGGTGCCCTCACCCGCTGCGAGGACGACGACGGCGGCGGCCGGGCGGTTGGCGCTCACGGTGATGCCCTTCGGCTTCGGGTGGTGGACACCCGCAGGATACCGGGGGGTGTCATGCCCGAAACGCGCGCGGGTCCTGACCAGGGAGGTCAGGACCCGCAAAGTGAAGCTCCCGGGGAAGGAATCGAACCCTCATTCAATGGACCAAAACCATTTGTCCTACCATTAGACGACCCGGGATGGTTCGTCTCTTATGTCCGATTTCTCGGGTCGGACGTGAGTGACGCCCCTACTATGCCGTACCAGGCGCCTTCCATGCGACGGTACAGATCAGCACTTTGCCTCACGTAGACGACCAGGCAACCCCGGTACGCCTCGCCTGTGTTCTTGCGGACGGTCTTGGGGTTGTGTCGCTTGAGTGAGGTCTTGTTGAAGGCAGAGGGCGCGACGCCGACGAGGTCCGCCCAGAATTGTTCGGCTGCTGGCACGTCGGCCGATTCGTGGATGCTGACGTAGAAACGCAGACGCTCACGGGGGACCCCGAGCACGTCGAGCCATCGCAGATAGAGAGTGATGACGTTCGGGTCGCTGTTGATGAACTTGAGAGACTCGCGCCGGTCGTATGCCTTGTCCTTCCCGCCCTCGGCCCAGTAGAGCGTGACACCCAGCAGGAACAGTTCCCGGTCCGTCAGGGCGCCAATTTCATCGGCGGCGGCACGCTTCGTCCCTTCCCGCTCGATTTCACGCCGCTGAAGCGTTGCTTCCCAGCCGCGCCGGGCGATCGCCGACGCCTCCTCCCGAGTTCGCTTGGGCGGCTTCGGCAGGTCCCGTACCCAGAGCGAGATCGAGCTCTTCGAGCAGCCCAGTTCCAGTTGGATCTGGTCGTACGTGAGGCCCTGGAGGCGCAGCTCCCGTGCCTTCGCCCGCAGGTCGTCCTTCGCGTTCGGGCGCTTCGTCCACTCAGGGGCGGGCTCGCCGTCCAGGAGGCGGTTGAGGATGTCGTTGTTGTCGACCTGGATGCGGTCGCGGATCTGGCGGCGGCTGAGGCCCTGGCGGCGGAGTGAGATCGCCTGCTCGCGGAGGACTTCGAAGTCGGCGTACTTGCCGAGGATTTCCGTCATGCGAGCAGCCTTGTTCGTTATGCGTCGTCCTGGGTCGAAAGCGCGGTCGATTCAATAGTTCGTGTGGACAACACATGTTTCGGGAGCCAACGGCTGTTTTCGCACTCGTCCGGTCTCCGGATATTGGGTGGCGGGCGCCCGTAGGGTGGTTGGCATGACCGTAACGGGGGCAGATCAGGACGCCACGGGCATGACCGCCCGGCGCTTCTGGTGGTGGGACAGGCGGCGCAGTGTCGTCCTGGATGTGGGACTGGCGCTGGTTTCGGCGCTCGAATGTGCGGTGGAGGGTGTGAGGTTCGCGGGGAACGCGGGGCTGCCGGTTCCGCTGGGGGTGGTGTTCGGACTGGTCGCGGGGTCCGTGCTGGTCGTGCGGCGGCGGTGGCCGATCGCGGTGGTGCTGGTGTCGATCGCCGTGACGCCGGCCGAGATGGCTTTCCTGATGGGCATCGTGTCGCTGTACACGCTGGCCGCGTCGGAGGTGCCGCGCCGGATCACGGTGGTGCTGGCGGGGATGTCGCTGGCCGGGACGTTGATCGTGACGTTCGTACGGACGCAGCAGGACGTGGCGAACGCCACGGACGGGGACTTCAGGCCCGGGCCCTGGTATGTGCCGCTGGTTTCGTTGTTCTTGTCGCTGGGGCTGACCGGGCCGCCGGTGTTGTACGGGCTCTATATAGGGGCGCGGCGGCGGTTGATGGAGAGCTTGCGGGAGCGGGCGGATTCGCTGGAGCGGGAGCTGTCGCTGCTGGCGGACCGGGCGGAGGAGCGGGCCGAGTGGGCGCGTACGGAGGAGCGGACGCGGATCGCGCGTGAGATGCACGACGTGGTCGCGCACCGGGTGAGTCTGATGGTGGTGCACGCGGCGGCGCTGCAGGCGGTGGCGTTGAAGGACCCGGCCAAGGCGGTCAAGAACGCGGCGCTGGTCGGGGACATGGGGCGGCAGGCGCTGACGGAGTTGCGGGAGATGCTCGGGGTGCTGCGTTCGGGGGATGCGGGGGGTTCTGGGGCGCGGCCGATGGCGTCGGCGGCGGTTCCGCTGGCGGCGGTGGGCGCGGCCGCGGCCGCGGCGGCTGCCGCTGAGGCGGAGGACGGGCCGTGTCTGGCCGATCTTGAGGCGCTGGTGGGGCAGTCGCGGCAGGCGGGGATGGTGGTGGAGTTCTCGGTCGAGGGCGATCCGGTCGCGTGTGGGCCGCTGGTGGAGCAGACGGCGTACCGCGTGGTGCAGGAGGCCCTGACGAACGTGCACAAGCATGCGGCGGGCGCGAAGACGTGGGTGCGGCTGGCGCACCGGGGCTCGGAGGTCGCCATGCAGGTGGAGAACGGGCCGTCGGACGGTGGCACGGCGGATGCGGGGTTGCCGAGTGGCGGGAATGGGCTGGTGGGGATGCGGGAGCGGGTGACGGCGCTGGGTGGTGTCTTCGTGTCCGGGCCGACGGATGCGGGTGGCTTCCGCGTGTCGGCGGTTCTGCCGGCTCGGCCGCGCGGGGGGTAGGTCGCTGCCCGCTCCTGGGTGAGGTGCGGTGTGGTGTGGTGTGGTGCGACCCGGCTACCGGCTCATGGCCGCCGGCACGGCTGCGGGCTTACCGGCTCCGCTTCCGGCTGCGGGGGCGGACGGGGGCGGGTGCCGCTGCGCGGGGCTTTTTCCCCACCCCGCCCCTTCCCACCCCGCCCCTTCCCGACCCGGGGCGCTGCCCCGGGCCCCGAACGCCCTCCGGGCGTGTCCTCAATCGCCGGACGGGCCGGATTTTCGCCGAGCTGGAGCCTGAGACTGCGGCAAGCGCGGCAACTTCAAGGGGCACGGCCCCCTTGAGCTGGGCAGAGCGCCTAGCTCTGGCGACCTCCGCCTCCGGCAAATCCAGCCCCTCCGGCGTTTGAGGAGTGCGGTCCGGGGCGGCGCCCCTCACGCGGCGGAGCCGCGAAATGTCACTGCGGGAAGGGGCGGGTAGGGGAACGGCCCGCGCAGCGGCATGCCGGCCCCGCGCTCCGGCTACTCCGGAGCGAGTCGGCCTGGCTGGGTGCCGGTGATCAGGGTGGAGAGGGCGTGGTCGAGGTCCGGGCCCAGGTACCAGTCGCCCGTGTGGTCCAGGCTGTAGACCCGGCCCTCCACGTCGACCGCGAGCACCGCCTGCCCGTCGTCCCCCTCGCCGCTGAGCTCCGTGCCCAGCGGACAGACTTCCGTGCCGAGGGCCCGGCCGAGGTCGGCGAGCGTACGGGCGTGGTGCAGGCCGCTGAGGGGATCGAAACGTACCGGGGTGGGGGCGATCTGCCGGCCCGGGCCCGGGGGCGTGATGTGCAGGCCGCCGAATTCGGCCCAGGCCTCTACCGCCGCGGGGAACACGCTGTGCCGGTGGCCGGCCGGTGAGGTGTGTGCGCGCAGGGTGTCGGCCCAGTGCTCCGCTTGCCGTATGTCCCAGCGCCCCGGCTGCCAGCCGGCCGCGCGCAGGGCGGCGTCCACGGCTACCGGGAAGCGGGTGGTGCTGGTGTTGGGGGCCGGCATTGGCTGCGGGTCAGCCCTTCTCGTTGGTGGTCGCGGTCGGGTCTACGGCTCGTACGCCGAAATGGGCGAGCATCGGCGTACAGGATCGGCACGGCGGGGCGTAGCTGCCGTGCAGCGGATCGCCGTCCTCGCGGATGCGGCGGGCCGTGAGCTTGGAGTGCTTCAGGGAGCGGCGGGCCTCGCCCGTGGTGAGCGGTTTGCGGGAGGCGCGTTTGGAGCGTGAGCCCTCGGTGGCGGTGATGTGCCGGGAGAGGAGGATCGCTTCCGGGCAGCGGCCGGTGAAGCGTTCCCGCTGGCCGCTGGTGAGGGTGTCGAGGAAGTCCTGGACGAGCGGGTGCAGCGGCGGTGGCTGGTCGCCCCGGCCCGCGGTGCACATCAGCGTGTCGGCGCCGCGTACCGAGAGTGCGGCGGCGACGGTCGGCAGGATGCCGTCCCGGCGGTGGCTGAGCGCGGGCACACGGGTGGGCTCGGTGCTGCTCCAGCTGAGGCGCGGGTCTCCGGCCGTGGCTGTGGCTGGGGCAGTGGCTGTGCCTGTGGCCGCCGCCGCCGTTGTGGCTGGCTCCGGCGTCGTCGTTGTCGCTGTCGTGGCCGTGCCCGTCGGTGTCGTCGTAGCGGCTGTCTGTGCCGTGTGCATGGTGGTGCTCCCCTCCGTGCCCGCGACGGTAGCCGCTGGTGTGCACGCCCCCGCGTTGCTGGGACAGCCTGCCAAATGTGTCCAGTGGTACGGAAGCTGGGTCGGTGAATCGTGTACGTGTGTCGCCAGGTGGTGACCCCCGTGTGACGGTTCGTTACGCAAGGCGAGGGGCGGGGCCGCCTGTTGCCCCAACGCATAGGCTGTCCGAATCAGCCAGACGCAGCAGGGGGCAACCGCCATGACGACAGGTCGGCTCGGGCAGCAAGCCGCGCCACCGAATGCGGCCTACGCCGGGCAGCTCGTGCACTTCCCGGACCCGGTCCGGGCCTCCCGCCACCCTCAGGGTGTGCGTGTTGACGACGCCGGCTTCCCGGTTTTCACGCCGTACGCGCGTGCCGCCGCGGAGATCGCCGAGCCCCCGGAGGGTTTCGGCGTCGACGAACTGCGGCTTACCGACTACGTGTCCGCCAATGCGGCGCTGGCCGCCGACGGGCACGACCTGTGGGACACGATCCCGGCGGTCGCCACTCCGCACGGCTGGACCTGGCACCACGTGGCGGGCACCCGGCGCATGGAACTCGTACCCGTTGAGGTGAAGGCGCTTTTGCGCCACCACGGTGGGCTGGCGACTGCTGCCGTCGACCAGGACAAGCGCGGCACGCGCCCGCTGCAGGAGACGCGGCCGGCCCATTTCGGGCTGCCGAAGGGTTCCGTATCGGTGAGTGAGCAGCAGATCCTGGGCGTGGAGGAAGATCTTGGCTACCGGCTTCCGGGTGCGTACAGGTCCTTCCTGAAGGCGGCCGGCGGTTGCGCGCCGGTGGGCGCGGCGCTGGACGCGGAGCTGGGGTTGCTGGTCGACCAGCCGTTCTTCACTGTGCGGGACGAGGCCGCGGTGAATGATCTGGTGTACGTCAACAAGTGCTTGCGCGACCACATGACCAAGGACTACCTGGGCGTTGCCTTCGTGCAGGGCGGTCTGCTGGCCGTGAAGGTCAGGGGCGAGGCGGTGGGGTCGGTGTGGTTCGTCGCGTACGACGACGCGCGGGACCGCGACGGCTGGACGGTGCACGAGCGCGTGGAGCGGCTGCTGCTGCCGTGCGGTGACGACTTCGACGCTTTTCTGCAGCGGCTGGCGGGCAATCCGCCGGAGCTGGAGACCGTGGCGAACCTGATGGTGGACGGCGGCTTCGCGCGCGCCGTCCCGGTGGAGGGGTGACGGTCCTATGGTGACCTTCGCGCAGGCGCAGGAGCGCGCGGAAGAGTGGGTCAACGGGGATGTGCCCGTGCCGTCGCACCGTGAGGTGCGGGTGCGCGAGTTCGAACTCGGCTTCGTGGTGTGGGCGGAGGACCGTGCGAGCGGTCCGGCGTCGGACGGTGGGCGTCAGCGCCTCGTCATCGCCCGGGACAGTGGTGAGGCCACGCTGTGGCCGGGGTTGCCGGTGGGTGAGGTGATCCGCCGGTACGAGGAGGAGTACGGGGCGCCGGACGTGTCACCGGTGGCGGATGCGGGGCCGGCTCCGGGGCAGCGGGTTGACCTGGAACAGACGTCGTTCCTGTTGACGCCACCGGAGTGGCTCCAGGACGCGGCGGACAAGATCGGCATTCCGGATCGCCGTGCGACGGATTCGGCTTCGGACTCGGACTCGGGTTCGGGTTCGGGTTCGGGTTCGGTTGCTGGTTCCCCCTCGGCCTCAGCGGGCGGTGACTGGCCTCTCGCCGGTGCCAATGGGCCGCAGTCGGGGGCGGGTTCGTCTTCTGCGGGCGGCGGTTGGGCCGACGCGGTGAGCGCGGGGGCGGCTTCCCCTTCGGCGGGCGGTGCCGGTGGCGCGCTCGGTGACCCGGCCGACGCCGGTGCTGCCGGCAGCACGGGTGGCAGTGGGCCGCAGGACGCGGTCGGGTCGCCCGCTGCCGGTGGTGGCTGGGGCGGTGCCGGGGGCCATGGGGCGCCGGGTGACGCGAGTACAGCTACCGGCGGCGGGAGTTGGGGCGGATCCGGGAGTGAGAACGCTTCGCAGGCCGAACGCGGGTCCGGAGGGACGCCCTGGCCCAGCGCGGGCCAGGTCGACTACGAGCCCACCGCTTCCGGCGGCGTGCCCGCGGCGCCCGCCGGGGCGACCCCTTGGGCCGGGACCGACACCAACTCGGCCACCGGCTCCGACGACGCGTCAGTTCCGCTGCCCGCGACGGTTTTCGCGCCGCCGCTCTCCGGGTCCGACGAGGACGACGCCCCGCCGCCCGGTGTGCCGCCGGAGGCGAAGACGGCGCTGATGTCGGGCGGCAGTCACTTGCCCTCGACCACGGTGGCCCCCGCGGTTGCTGGTGATCCGCAGCCGCCGGTCGCGCCCGTACGCCCCGGTGGGCCCCGGCCCGATGCCAGGGACATCGCCGACGCCGCGACCAGCAAGGCCGCCGTGTCGCGCGGTGCGCGCGGGAGTGGTTCGATGCCTCCGCCGCCGCCCGGCGTTCCCGGTGTGCCGGGTGCGCCCGGTGCGCCCGGTGCCCCGGCGGGTGGGTACGTACCGACTCAGTTCGTTTCGGCTCTGGAGCCCGACGGTCCGCAGCCGCCGCCCGGTGGCGGTGTTCACCATGCGGCGACGATGTTCGCCGACCCGAGTCAGGGTGGTGGCATGCCGGGGGCTCCGCAGCCGCCCGGTCCGCCTGGTCCTCCCGGTCCTCCCGGAGCTCCTGGTTCGCCGCCTCCGCCGCCCGGTGGGGGCGTACATCATGCGGCGACGATGCTGGCCGACCCGAGTCAGGGCGGCGGCATGCCGGGGGCTCCGCAGCCGCCCGGTCCGCCCGGCGCTCCCCAGCCTCCCGGTCCGCCCGGCGGCGGCATCCATCACGCGGCGACCATGCTGGCCGGTCCCGGACAGGTCGGTCCGCCGCCCGGCGCCCCGCAGCCCCCCGGCCCGCCCGGCCCGCCGGGAATGCCGCCCGGTGGTGCCCCGATGCAGCAGCCCATGCCCATGCCGCAGCCCCCGCAGCCGCAGGGCCAGGGGCAGGCGTACGGCTACCCGCAGCCCCGGCCGACCGGCCTGCCGACCGTCGGCCCCGGCTACCAGGCCGTCCTGCGCTACCGCGCCCAGGACGGCAGTGAGCAGCAGCTCATCCGCCGCTCCGCGCCGGGCACGCCGCACCCCGAGTGGCAGATCCTGCATGAGCTGCGCGCCATGAACGTGCCGCCGCAGCAGGTGCTGGAGCTGCACACGGAGCTGGAGTCGTGCGAGCTGCCGGGCGGTTACTGCGCGCGCATGATCCGTGAGACGTGGCCGCAGGTGCGGATCACGAGCGTGGCGCCGTACGGGAAGGATCACGCCAGCCGCCAGCAGGGCATGCAGCATCTCCTCACCCACCAGGGGGAGTTGCACCAGGTCGCGGACGGACCGGCGCGCCCCGCGCCGATGCGGGTGCCGTTGCCGCCGCCGGGCCAGCTGATGCAGGCGCCGCCGATCCCGCCGGAGGGCATCGCGCACGAGCTGATGGGGGCCTTCGGGCCGCAGGGCGTCTTCCGTTTCGACCAGGCGGCGGTGTCGCGTCAGGGCGTACCGGAGATCGTGGCGCGCACGCTCGTGTGGGCGGGACTGCCCGTCGATTTCGGGCCGTTCTTCTGGGCGCAGGCGGTGCCGGGTCAGCCGGTGCCGACGCTCGCGGAGCTGGCGGCGCAGCGCGGAGTGCAGCCTGCCCCGGACGCGGGCTCGTACCTCGTCATGGGCAGCGACTTCGGCCGGGCGATCTGCGTGCAGTACGGCACGGCCAACATGGTGGCCGTACCGGTGGAGGCGGGCCCCGGTGGCCAGCCCGTGCCGCCGCAGTTCGTGAACACCGGGCTGCCGGAGTTCACGCGCTCGCTGGCACTCCTCGGCCACATGTGGCGGCTGCGTTTCGGCCTGACGCCCGAGCAGGCCGGCCGCTGGACGGTCGACTTCCAGGCGCAGCTCGCCGCACTGGACCCGGCGGCGCTGGCGTCGCCGGAGAGCTGGTGGTCGGTGTTGCTGGAGCAGATGTGGGACGGCCTGCTGTGACCGGCTGACCGGCTGACCGGTTGACGGGTACGTTCGGGCGCTCGACCTGCGGTACGGGTCGGGCGCCTGCCCCGGTTATCGGCCGAAAAGCTCTTCGGCGCGCTGCGCCACGGCACCTTGATTCGGACTTCTGACAGCAATTGGCGCATCGTTGACCGGGTGCGATCGGGTGGAGTGTCGGGTTTTGAGCACTTGCGCCTCATCCGTCAAGATTGCGACGGATTGTGTTGTGCGTCGGAGAGAGGCTTCAAGGATGAGTGCATCGGTTTCACCGTCACCTCACGGCTTCATCGTCGGGCGGGGCCGCGGTTACCGTCCTGACCAGGTGGAGCGGTACGCCGCCGGGCTCTCCCAGGACCGCGACGCCGCGTGGGAGCGCGCCGCGCGCCTCACCGTCCTGACGAAGGAGATGGAGGCCGAGGCGGCGCGGCTGCGCGAACAGGTGGACGGGCTCGCTCCCCAGACGTACGAGACCCTCGGCGAGCGCGCCCAGCACCTCCTCGCGGTGGTCGAGGAGGAGGCCGCGGAAGTGGTGGCCTCGGCCCGCGACGAGGCTCAGGCGCTGCGCGACGCGGCTGCCGCGGCGGCCGCCGCCACTCACGACGCGGCCCGCGAGCACGCGGAGACGGTACTGGCCGAGGCCGATGCCCGCGCCCAGCAGATCCTCCTCGTCGCCCAGCGCACCGCCGACGAGGCCAGGGCCGGCGCACGCCGGGAGGTGAAGGCGCGGCGGGGCGAGGCGATCGCGGCGCTGAAGGAAATGCGGCAGCGTGCGGCGGATTTGCTCGCCGGCCAGGAGAAGGAGCACGCGGAGCGCTGGGAGAGTGCCGAGCGGGAACTCGCCGGACGCGAGGCGGAGCTGGCTGTCCGTCATGCGGAACGTGTGGCCTACGCGGAGGGCGGTCTCGCGGACGCGCAGCGAGCCCTGGCCGCCGTGGAGGAGGCGGCCCGTCACGGCCAGGAGAACGCGGAGGCGCGCGCCGCCGAGCTGCTGGCCGAGGCGCGGGTGCGTGAGGAGCGCGTCGTACGCGAGACGGAGCGCCTCCTGCGCGAGCACGACGACGCGCGCGAGGAGATGCAGGCGCACATGTCGCACGTCCGCACCAGCCTGGCCACCTTGACCGGCCGCGCCCCGGCGGAGGGCTGACGGGCGGCGCGGTTCAGGCGGGTGGGCGGTGGTTGTGCACCGGTCCGCCGTCCCCCGGACCCGCCCCCGCCCCCGCCCCCGCCCCCGCCAGGATCCACGCCTCCACCGCCTCGTACTGACGGCGCTGCCGTTCGCCCGAACCCCGGTGGCTCAAGGCCGTACCCAGCCAGCCCATGAAGAAGCCGAAGGGGATCGACACCAGACCCGTCGTGGTGAACGGGTACCAGTTGAAGTCCTCGGCGGGGAAGACCGATTGCGGGGATCCGGATACCAGGTTGGTGCCGGTCATCAGGATCATCACGCACAGCGTGCCGCCGATGAGGGTGCACATCAGGCCCGTACGTGTGAAGCGGCGCCAGAAGAGGCTGAAGACCAGGGCCGGGGCGAGGGCGGATGCGCCGATGCAGAACGACAGGGTGACCAGCGGCTGTACGTTCCAGTGGCGGGCCAGCACCGCGAGGACGATCGCGGGAATGCCGACGCCGATCGCCGCCGCTCTCGCCAGCGCCATCTCCGTCGCGTCGCCGGCCGGGGCCTTGCGGATGCCGTGGGCGAAGAGGTCGTGGGCGAGCGAGTTCGCGCACGCCAGGATCATTCCGGCCACCGAGGCGAGGAGGGTGAGGAAGATCGCTGTCGTGACGGACGTGAAGACGAGGGTTTCGAGGGTGGACGCGTCGCCGCCCAGCAGCGCCTGGCTGACCAGCAGGATCGACGTATCGCCCTGCGGGTCGGACGCGGTGATCGTCCCGTGGCCGACGAGGGCCGCCGCCCCGAAGCCGATCACCGTGATGAGCAGGCAGAAGACGACTACGGCCGAGACCGCCCAGGACATCGAGCGGCGCACGGCGAGCGCGCTGCGCGAGCTGTACATGCGCATCGTGATGTGGGGGAGACAGGCGGCGCCGAGGACGACCGTCAGCTCCGAGCTGATCATGTCGAGCTCGTTGCCGCCGAACTGGAGCCCTGATTGGAGGAAGGCGTCGCCCGCGCCGCTGCCGGTCTTCGCCGCGCCGAGGAGCTGCGCCGTACTCCAGTCGAAGCGGCTCAGGATCAGTACGGCGAGGATCACGCCCGTACCGAGCAGGAAGACGGTCTTGATGATCTGGATGAGGGCGGTGCCCTTCATGCCCCCGATGGCGGCGTAACTGATCATCAGTACGCCGAGGACGATGATGCAGCCCGTCCTGAAGCCCGAGCTCCCGAAGCCCAGGATGAAGGAGAGCAGATGGGCCGCGCCCGCCAGCTGCACGACCATCATCGGCAGCAGCGCGGCGAGGGTGACGGCGCTCGCGGTGATGCGTACGGCGCGGCTCGGCGCCCGGCGGGCGAAGGCGTCGCCCATGGTGAACCGGCCCGCGTTGCGCAGGGGTTCGGCGAGCAGGAACATCAGCAGGACGAGGGAGAGCGCCGTGCTCAGGGCCAGTACGACGCCGTCGTAGCCGGTGAGGGAGATGACGCCGATGGTGCCGAGGACGGTGGCGGCGGAGATGTAGTCGCCGGCGATGGCGAGGCCGTTGCGCAGGGGGGACAGGGAGCGGTAGCCGGTGTAGAACTCGTCGAGGTCGTCGCGGTCGGGGCCGGTCATGACGCACAGGAGGAGGGTGACGGTGGCCACCGCGATGAAGGCGACCAGGGACATCTCCTGGGCGGAGTCGCTGAATCCGGTCACTGGGTCCGCCCGGTGCGGGCCTGCCCGCGGAGGTGTTCGGCGAGCGGGTCGACGCGGTGGCGGGCGGACTGTTCGTACACGGCGATGGCCACGAGGGTCACGGGGAGCTGGCACAGGCCGAGCAGGAGACCGGTGTTGAGGCCGCCGGCGAGTTCGCTGCCCATCAGGCCGGGTGCGAAGCCGGAGAGTATGAGGAAGAGCGTGAAGTAGCCGAGGGCGGTGAGGGTGGCCACGCGGCGCAGGCGTCGGTACGCCGCGCGGAGTCTGCGCAGGTCGCCGTGGTGGCCGGGGACGGTTTGGCGGGCGGGTGCGGGCTGTGGGGGCAGCGGCGGTGCGGGCCGGGAACTCTGCCAGGGGTACAGGTATTGCGGGTATTGCGGGTAGTGCGACATGTGCGGGCTGCTCCTTGCGCGGCTGGGTCCCGGGCGGACCGCAGGGAGGAGCGCGACCGGGGCCGGGGGAGCGGCGGCGGGGCGCTGGTCGGGTCGCGTACGTTACCCAGCGGTATCGGCGCCGGGGAGTCTTTCGTACGAAGTCGCGCAAGGGATCTGCCGGTTACCTTGGGTAATGAGGTGCTGATGGATCGTCACTTCAGGTAACGGCGGCGGGGGTGGTGGAAGTGTCCAAAAATGGTCGGCTCCTACAGGAGTGTCACGGTCCGCTTATGCTCCTGTCCTGCGCGGTGCGCTACAGGGGGGGGTCCCTGACACCGTGCTCCCAGGGGAGGGAACCGTGTCGTACCAGAACCAGCCTCAGCAGCCGCCCCAGCAGCCGCCGCCGGGATGGGGGCAGCCGCCCATGCAGCCGCCGGGGTGGGGGCAGCCGCCCATGCCGCCGCGCAAGAACAACGCCGGCAAGATCGTCGGCTTCAGCTGCCTCGGCATCGTGGGCGCATTCGTCCTGCTGGCCATCCTCGGCTCTCTCGTCTCCTCTGGCGGTGACACCACTGCCAAGTCCGGCGGCAAGACGGCCGTCGCCTCGGAGAAGCCCACCAAGGCCGCAGAGAAGGCCGAGAAGGCCGAGAAGGAAGAGGCAGCGGAGAAGCCGAAGAAGGCTGACCCGAAGCCGAAGCCCGAGCCGGCCGCCGCAGGGCCCGTCAAGGTCAGCGCGAAGAAGGCGACGTTCACGCCGGGCGTTCTGCACGACGGCGGCAAGTACACCAGCGTCAGCATCACCATCGCCAACAACGGTGACAAGCCCATCAACGTGAACCCTCTGTACTTCTCCATCACCGACACCAACGGCACGAAGCACACCGCCGAGCTGGCCAAGGACGAACGGCAGATCGACACCGTCGACCTCGCGCCCGGCGAGAACATCACGGGCGTTGTCACCGGCGAAGGCGAGTTCACCGCGAAGTACGTGACCTATACGGACGGCCTCTTCGGGGATCCTGTCCGAGGCAACGTCTCGTAGTCAGTCGGCGTCAGTCGGCCGTTTTTTCCTCGGTGATGACGGGGAAACGGCGCGGTGCCACGAAGACGAGTACGAGGAGGGCGGCGGTCGCCGCGATCGCCGCTCCCACGTAGACGTGGTCGACGGCCGTGTCCACCGCTCGGCGCAGGTAGTCGGCCGCCTCCGTTGTGAGCGAGCCCGGGTCGGCGAGGGCGTGGGATACGGAGTCGAGGTCGTCGGGGAGGCCGGCTCGTATGTCGTCCGGGGCGGCGGAAAGCCTGGAGGCGAGCGTGGCGTTGGCTATCGCGCCGAAGAGGGCCGCGCCGACGGACTGGCCGACCTGGCGGCAGAAGAGTACGGACGCGGTCGTCGTACCGCGCTCCGCGTAGCCGACCGTCGACTGGACGCCGACGATCAGGGGGAGTTGGAAGAGACCGAGCGCCGCGCCGAGCAGCAGCATGATCAGGGCGGGCTGCCAGGCCGCGCCGGGGAAGGGGAGGAAAGGGAAGGCGAGCAGGATCAGCGCCGAGCAGCTGATGCCGATGATCGCGGTGAGGCGGAAGCCGATGCGGTTGTACGCGTGCTGGCTGAGCGCGGCGGAGACCGGCCAGCTCAGGGTCATGACCGACATGACGAAGCCGGCGGCGATCGGGCCGAGGCCGAGGACCGCCTGGGCGTAGGTGGGGAGGAAGACCGTCGGCGCGACCATGAGGAGGCCGAGCGCGCCGAGGGCGAGGTTGACGGCGGCGATGGTGCGCCTGCGCCACACCCAGCCGGGGATGATCGGCTCGGCGGCGCGCCGTTCGATGACGACGGTGGCGGCGGCGAGGAGCGCGCTCGCGCCGAAGAGGGCGAGCGAGGGCGCCGAGAGCCAGGGCCAGGCGACGCCGCCCTGGACGAGCGCGAAGAGCAGCAGGCCGCCGCAGGCGAATACGGCCAGCGCGCCTGCCCAGTCGATACGGGGGCGGGCGCGCGTCGTCCTGGGACGGGACGGTTCGTGCAGGTGGCGGGCTATGAGCCAGAGGGCGATCGCGCCCACCGGCAGGTTGATGAGGAAGATCCAGCGCCAGTCGGCGTACGCGGCGAGCAGCCCGCCGAGCCCCGGGCCCGCGACGGCCGACACCGCCCACACGGTCGACAGTTTGGCTTGGATCTTCGGGCGTTGCTTCAGGGGGTAGAGGTCGGCGGCGATCGTCTGGACCGTGCCCTGGATGGCGCCGCCGCCGAGGCCCTGGACGATGCGGAAGGCGATCAGGCTGCCCATGTTCCAGGCGGCGGCGCAGAGCAGTGAGCCGATGAGGAAGAGGACTATGCCCGCGATCAGGACCGGCTTGCGGCCGAAGGTGTCGGAGAGCTTTCCGTACACGGGGAGGGTGACGGTGACGGCGAGGAGGTAGCCGGAGAAGAGCCAGGAGAAGACGGCGAAGCCGCCGAGGTCGCCGACGATCTGGGGGACGGCGGTGGAGACGATCGTGCCGTCGAGCGCGGCGAGGGCCATGCCGAGCATGAGCGCGGCGACGACGGGGCCGCGACGGGCGTTCGGGGCGGCAGGGGCGGCAGGGGCGGCGGGGCCGGCGGGGGCGGCGGGGCCGGCAGGGTCGGCGGGGGCGCCTGCGGCTGCCTTCTCCGGCCGGCCGGCGGAGTTCCCGCCTCCGGGTATCGCGCTGGTGCTGTCCGTGTTTCCGGCGCCGCTCACCAAGATCCCTTCACCGTGCACGTATCTGGTCCTCGACACCTTCTCACTTGCAGGTCACGCAGCGGGAGGGTGCAGGCTGCCCCGAGTCGGGGTCCACCCGCGGGTGGAGAGCCCCTAGGGGCTTCTCCTTATTTCTGGCCAGGGGGTGTTCGTCCCGGTGGAGGACGAGGAGAACGTGCCTGTTCTTTAGCTTGGTCTTACGGGCCACCGCACGTCGGTGGGGGGGGGCTGGCCCCAGGGCGGATACGGAGATGCGCACCAGTGTGCGGGGGGTTTCCGGCCGCCAGACTCGAAGCACTTGATCACACACTTAGGAGACTCACCGTGACAACGGCTATGACCATTCCCAGGCACGGGGGCACTGGAGGGCGTACGGCCGTTGCCGCGAGGTCGCGGCAGGTCGTCAAGGCGTACGGGGCCGGGGAGACCAGGGTCGTCGCGCTCGACCACGTCGATGTGGACATCAACCGGGGGCAGTTCACCGCCATCATGGGGCCCTCCGGCTCCGGCAAGTCCACGCTGATGCACTGCCTCGCCGGCCTGGACACCGTGACCTCGGGCGAGATCTACCTCGACGAAACCGAGATCACCAAGCTGAAGGACAAGAAGCTCACGCAGTTGCGCAGGGACCGGATCGGCTTCATCTTCCAGGCCTTCAACCTGCTGCCGACGCTGAACGCCCTGGAGAACATCACGCTGCCGATGGACATCGCGGGCCGCAAGCCGGACGCGCCGTGGCTGAACCAGGTGGTGGAGACGGTCGGCCTCGCGGACCGGCTCAAGCACCGGCCCACCCAGCTGTCCGGTGGCCAGCAGCAGCGCGTCGCCGTGGCGCGGGCCCTTGCCGCACGCCCCGAGATCATCTTTGGTGACGAGCCGACCGGAAACCTCGATTCGCGGGCCGGGGCCGAGGTGTTGAGCTTCCTTCGCAAGTCCGTCGACGAGCTGGGCCAGACCATCGTGATGGTCACCCACGATCCGGTCGCCGCCTCTTACGCGGACCGGGTGCTGTATCTCGCGGACGGCCGGATCGTCGACGAGATGTTCTCGCCGACCGCCGACCAGGTCCTCGACCGTATGAAGGACTTCGACGCGCGGGGGCGGACCTCATGACCGTCGTCAAGACCTCCATGCGCAACTTCCTGGCGCACAAGGGACGGATGGCGCTCTCCGCCGTCGCGGTCCTGCTCTCGGTGGCGTTCGTGTGCGGCACGCTCGTCTTCACCGACACCATGAACACGACCTTCGACAAGCTCTTCGCCGCCACCTCGGCCGACGTCACCGTCAGCCCCAAGGCGGCCGAGGGCGGCGACGACGACAACGGGCCGCGGACCGGCAGGCCCGAGGCGCTCCCCGCGTCCCTCGTCCAGCAGGTGACGAAGGCGGACGGCGTGAAGTCCGCCGAAGGCGCCGTCGTCAGCATGTCCGTGACCGTCGTCAACAGCGACAACAAGAACATGGGCTCGGACAGCGGCGCCCCCACGATCGCCGGCAACTGGACGCGCAACGACCTCAAGTCGATGGACATCACCTCCGGACACGCCCCGCGCGGGCCCACCGAGGTGATGGTCGACGCCGACACCGCCGACAAGCACGGCCTGAAGCTGGGCGACGAGCTGCGCACGATCGCCGTCACCGGCGACATCAAGGCCAAAATCTCCGGCATCGCCGCCTTCAAGATGACCAACCCGGGCGCGACCGTCGTCTTCTTCGACACCGCGACCTCGCAGCAGAAGCTGCTGGGCAAGCCGGACCTCTTCACGCACGTGTCCGTAACCGCCGAAGAGGGCGTCAGCGACACTCAGTTGAAGCAGCGGCTCGCGGGTGCGCTCGACGGCCCGTACAAGCTCCAGACCGCGAAGGAAGCCGCGGACTCGGGCCGCGAGGAAGTCGGCTCCTTCCTCGACGTGATGAAGTACGCGATGCTCGGCTTCGCCGGAATCGCCTTCCTCGTCGGCATCTTCCTCATCGTCAACACCTTCTCGATGCTGGTCACCCAGCGCACCCGCGAGATCGGCCTGATGCGGGCCATCGGCTCCAGCCGCAAGCAGGTCAACAGGGGCGTGCTGGTGGAGGCGCTGCTGCTCGGCGTCGTCGGCTCGATCCTCGGGGTGGGCGCCGGTGTCGGCCTCGCCGTCGGCCTGATGAAGCTCATGGGCTCCATGGGCATGGAGCTGTCCACCAAGGACCTGACCGTGGCCTGGACGACCCCGGTCGTCGGCCTCGCGCTCGGCATCGTCGTCACCGTCGTCGCCGCCTACATCCCGGCCCGGCGGGCCGGCAAGGTCTCCCCGATGGCCGCGCTGCGCGACGCCGGGACACCGGCGGACGGCAAGGCGGGCTGGATACGGGCCGGGATCGGCCTGGTGCTGACCGGTGCGGGCGGCGCGCTGCTCTTCCTGACGACGCAGGCGGACAAGGCGAGCGAAGGCTCGCTGTTCCTCGGCGGCGGTGTCGTCCTGACCCTGATCGGCTTCATAGTCGTCGGCCCGCTCCTCGCGGGAGTCGTGGTCAAGGCGATCAGCGCCGTCGTGCTGCGGATGTTCGGCCCGGTCGGCCGGATGGCCGAGCGCAACGCGCTGCGCAATCCTCGGCGTACGGGAGCGACGGGCGCGGCACTGATGATCGGCCTCGCGCTGGTCGCCTGCCTCTCGGTGGTCGGGTCCTCGATGGTCGCCTCGGCCACGCAGGAGCTCGACAAGTCGGTCGGCGCGGACTTCATCATCCAGAGCGGCCCCAACGGGCCGCCGATCGTGCCGGATGCCGAGAAGGCGCTGCGCGCGGCTCCCGGCATCGAGCACGTCACCGGCTACAAGATGATCAAGGCCGAGCTGACCTCTCCCGACGGGAAGACGGAGACCGAGGAGCTGGCCGCCGCCGATCCGACGTACGCCGAGGACCTGCGGCGCGAGACTGTCGCGGGTGAGCTGAGCGCGGCGTACGGCAAGGACGCGATGTCGGTCGGCAGCGATTACGCCGGGCGCCACGGCATCAAGGTCGGCGACACGATGACCGTCGCGTTCAACGGCGGCGAGACGGCGAAGCTGAAGATCGCGGCGATCACGTCGGACGAGTCGAACGTCGACAAGGGCGCGATGTACACCAACGTCACGACCGCCGCGCAGTACCTGCCTGCCGACCGGGTGCCGCCGAACCTGATCATGTTCGCGAAGGCGGTGGACGGCAAGGAAGACGCCGCGTACGCCGGGCTCAAGAAGGCGCTGGCCGCGTACCCGCAGTTCACGGTGCAGGACCAGACCGACTTCAAGCAGGGCCTCAAGGACGAGATCGGGCAGCTGCTCAACATCGTCTACGGCCTGCTGGCCCTCGCGATCATCGTCGCGGTGCTGGGTGTGGTGAACACGCTCGCCCTGTCGGTCGTCGAGCGGACCAGGGAGATCGGCCTGATGCGGGCCATCGGCCTCTCGCGCCGCCAGTTGCGCCGCATGATCCGCCTGGAGTCGGTGGTGATCGCCCTCTTCGGCGCGCTGCTCGGGCTCGGGCTCGGCATGGGCTGGGGGACCTCGGCCCAGAAGCTGCTGGCGCTGGAGGGTCTGGGCGTGCTGGAGATCCCGTGGACCACGATCCTCGCGGTCTTCGTGGGCTCGGCCTTCGTGGGCCTGTTCGCGGCGCTGGTCCCGGCGTTCCGGGCGGGCCGGATGAACGTACTGAACGCGATCGCTACGGAGTAGTGGCGGCGGGGAGGGGGCGGTGACGGGCCCGGCCCCGGGGTGTTCCTGCGAACACCCCGGGGCCGGGCTTGTTTATTCGTCCTTGCCGAAGAATTCGTCCCAGCCTTCAGGCATGTCGTCGAAGTCGTCGGCGATGTGGATCTTTCCGCGGAGTGAACCACGATCTGTCCGATTGACCTTGGGCTGAGCCTGAACGTCCTCGTGCTCGTGCGCAGGTTCAGTGGGAGCAGCTTCTTCCGGTGGTTCGGCGCTCTCAAGCGATCCGGCCAACGTTCATCACCACAATCGTGACGGTGGTCTCTGTGATCTCGTACAGGATGCGGTAACGGCCCACGTGCATACGGCGGAGGTCCGGCGATCCGTATGCGGCAGAGCCCGTCGGCCTCGGGTCGTCGACCAGTAGATCAACTGCGGCGAAGGCCTGGCGCAGGCCTTCGGGGTCGTCCTTGAGATAACGCGTGGCGGCATCGGTTGCCCCAAGCCGCCAAATGACCTCGTAGCTCACTCACGCCCCAGGCCCAGCCGGGCACGGACTTCTTCGTGCGGTACGCCGACGAACGTGCCAGCCGCCTGTTCCGCCCGGTACTCCGCGAGAGCCAGAGCGTCCTCCAGGTCGGCCAGCTCCTGCGGGTTTATCAGCACGGCCGCAGGCTGGCCGTGATCGGTGATCAAGATGCGCTCGCGGGCGTGCGACGTCCGGCGGACCAGCGAACCGAAGCGGGCGCGGGCTTCGGTGATGGGCAGCGTGTCATTCATGTAAGGAACTGTACACTTCGCGCTGGTTCTGTGGGTGCGGATCGCGGGGCGGTTGTCAGCGGCGGGCCGTAGGCTAGAAATCCCCCGGCCCGTGAGACGTGTCGGGTCCTTCGCGTTGCCCACAGCTGTTTGCCCACCTCGTCACCTCGTTACCCGGACGGAAGCCCTTCATGAGCCTGCACGGTCTGCTCGATGCCGTAGTACGAGACCCGGCGCTCGCCGAAGCGGTGAAGGCCGCCACCGACGGCAACCGCATGCACATCGACCTGGTCGGCCCGCCCGCCGCGCGCCCCTTCGCGGTGGCCGCGCTGGCCCGCGAGACCGGGCGTACGGTGCTCGCCGTGACCGCGACCGGCCGCGAGGCCGAGGACTTGGCGGCTGCGCTGCGCACGCTGCTGCCGGAGGAGGGGATCGTCGACTACCCGTCGTGGGAGACGCTGCCGCACGAGCGTCTGTCGCCCCGCAGCGACACGATGGGCCGGCGCCTCGCCGTCCTGCGCCGCCTCGCGCACCCCCGCGCCGACGACCCGTCGGCCGGCCCGGTGAGCGTGATCGTCGCGCCCGTACGATCCGTGCTCCAGCCGCAGGTCAAGGGCCTGGGGGACCTGGAGCCGGTGGCGCTGCGGACCGGGCAGAGCGCGGACCTGGGTGACGTCACGGCGGCCCTCGCGGCAGCGGCGTACCAGCGCGTCGAACTGGTCGAGAAGCGCGGCGAGTTCGCGGTGCGCGGCGGGATCCTCGACGTCTTCCCGCCGACCGAGGAACACCCGCTCAGGGTGGAGTTCTGGGGCGACGACGTCGAGGAGATCCGTTACTTCAAGGTCGCCGACCAGCGTTCGCTCGAAGTGGCCGAGCACGGGCTGTGGGCGCCGCCCTGCCGCGAGCTGCTGCTGACCGACAGCGTGCGGGAGCGTGCCGCCGCCCTCGCCGAGGCGCACCCCGAGCTGGGCGAACTGCTCGGCAAGCTCGCCGAGGGCATCGCCGTGGAGGGCATGGAGTCCCTCGCTCCCGTCCTCGTGGACGACATGGAGCTGCTGCTCGACGTCCTGCCCAAGGGGTCCATGGCGCTGGTCTGCGACCCGGAGCGGGTACGGACCAGGGCGGCGGACCTGGTGGCGACCTCGCAGGAGTTCCTCCAGGCGTCCTGGGCGGCCACGGCGGGGGGCGGCGACGCCCCGATCGACGTGGGCGCGGCCTCGCTGCGCGGCATCGCGGACGTACGGGAACGGGCCCGTGAGCTGGACATGCTGTGGTGGTCCGTGGCGCCGTTCGCCGCTGACGAAGAGCTGTCCGAGGACACGCTGAAGCTCGGCATGCACGCCCCGGAGGCGTACCGGGGCGACACGGCGAGAGCGCTCGCCGACACCAAGGGCTGGCTGGCCGACGGCTGGCGCACGGTCTACGTCACGGAGGGCCACGGCCCGGCGGCGCGTACGGTCGAAGTCCTCGGCAGCGAGGGCATCCCGGCCCGCCTGGAGGTGGACCTGGCCGAGATCACGCCCTCCGTCGTCCAGGTCGCGTGCGGCCTGATCGACTACGGCTTCGTCGACCCGGGGCTCAAGCTCGCCGTCCTCACCGAGACCGACCTCACCGGCCAGCGCACCGCCAGCAAGGAACTGGGCCGCATGCCGGCCCGCCGCCGCAAGACCATCGACCCGCTGACGCTCCAGGCCGGCGACTTCATCGTCCACGAGCAGCACGGCGTCGGCCGCTACATCGAGATGGTCCAGCGCACGGTCCAGGGCGCGACCCGCGAGTACCTGCTCGTCGAGTACGCCCCCGCCAAGCGCGGCCAGCCCGGCGACCGCCTCTACATCCCCACCGACCAGCTGGAGCAGGTCACGAAGTACGTCGGCGGCGAGGCTCCGACCCTGCACCGGCTCGGCGGCGCGGACTGGACGAAGACCAAGGCGCGCGCGAAGAAGGCGGTCAAGGAGATCGCCGCTGATCTGATCAAGCTGTACTCGGCCCGCATGGCGGCGCCCGGCCACACCTTCGGCCCGGACACCCCCTGGCAGCGCGAGCTGGAGGACGCCTTCCCGTACGTCGAGACGCCCGACCAGCTGTCCACCATCGCCGAGGTGAAGGAGGACATGGAGAAGTCTGTCCCCATGGACCGCCTGGTCTGCGGCGACGTCGGTTACGGCAAGACGGAGATCGCGGTCCGCGCCGCCTTCAAGGCGGTCCAGGACGGCAAGCAGGTCGCGGTCCTCGTGCCGACCACGCTGCTGGTGCAGCAGCACTTCGGGACGTTCTCGGAGCGGTACGCCCAGTTCCCGGTCGTAGTGAAGGCGCTGAGCCGCTTCCAGTCGGACTCCGAGGCGAAGGCGACGCTGGAAGGTCTCAAGGAGGGGTCGGTCGACCTCGTCATCGGTACGCACCGGCTCTTCTCCTCCGAGACGAAGTTCAAGGACCTGGGCCTGGTCATCGTCGACGAGGAGCAGCGGTTCGGCGTCGAGCACAAGGAGCAGCTGAAAAAGCTGCGCGCCAACGTCGACGTACTGACGATGTCCGCCACCCCCATTCCGCGCACGCTCGAAATGGCGGTCACCGGCATCCGTGAGATGTCGACGATCACCACGCCACCGGAGGAGCGCCACCCGGTGCTGACCTTCGTCGGACCGTACGAGCAGAAGCAGATCGGCGCCGCGATCCGCCGTGAGCTGCTGCGCGAGGGTCAGGTCTTCTACATCCACAACCGCGTCGAGTCGATCGACCGGGCCGCCGCGAAGCTCCGCGAGATCGTCCCGGAGGCCCGGATCGCCACGGCACACGGGCAGATGGGGGAGAGCGCGCTGGAGCAGGTGGTCGTCGACTTCTGGGAGAAGAAGTTCGACGTACTGGTCTCGACGACGATCGTCGAGTCGGGCATCGACATCTCCAACGCCAACACGCTGATCGTAGAGCGCGGCGACAACTTCGGTCTGTCGCAGCTGCACCAGCTGCGCGGCCGTGTGGGCCGTGGTCGCGACCGTGGGTACGCGTACTTCCTCTACCCGCCGGAGAAGCCGCTGACGGAGACCGCGCACGAGCGGCTGGCGACGATCGCCCAGCACACCGAGATGGGCGCGGGCATGTACGTCGCCATGAAGGACCTCGAAATCCGGGGCGCGGGCAACCTGCTGGGAGGCGAGCAGTCCGGGCACATCGCGGGCGTCGGCTTCGACCTGTACATCCGCATGGTCGGTGAGGCCGTGGCCGATTACCGCGCGGCGGTGGACGGCACGGTCGAGGAGGAGCCGGCGCTGGAGGTCAAGATCGAGCTGCCGGTGGACGCGCACGTACCGCACGACTACGCGCCGGGCGAGCGGCTGCGTCTCCAGGCGTACCGGGCAATCGCGTCGGCGAACTCCGAGGACGACATCAGGGCCGTACGCGAAGAGCTGACCGACCGCTACGGCAAGCTGCCCGAGCCGGTGGAGAACCTGCTGCTGGTCGCCGGCCTGCGCATGCTGGCGCGGGCCTGCGGCGTCGCGGACATCACGCTGGCCGGGCCCAACATCCGCTTCGGGCCGGTGGAACTGCGCGAGTCCCAGGAGCTGAGGCTGAAGCGGCTGTATCCCCGTACGGTGCTGAAGCCGGCCACCCACCAGATCCTGGTGCCGCGGCCGACGACGGGCCAGATCGGCGGCAAGCCGGTGGTCGGACGGGAACTGCTCGCGTGGACGGGCGAGTTCCTTACGACGATCCTGGGGTCGTAAGGCGCGCGTGGCCGGCCGTGCCCGGGTTGGGGGCACGGCCGGGCGGGGTCCGTCAGAGTGCGTCGAGGTCGAGTGCCTCGGCCATCACGCGGTATCCGGCGTCGTTCGGGTGCAGGTGGTCGCCCGAGTCGTAGGCGGGGAGCATGGTGTCCTTCTTGGCGGGGTCCGGGTCGGCCAGGGCGCGGTCCAGGTCGACCACCGCGTCGTACTCACCGGATGTACGGATCCAGTGGTTGACCGCATCGCGCTTGGTCTCGTTGGCCTCGCTGTAATAGAACGAGCCCTTGACGGGGGTCAGGGTCGCGCCGACCACCTTGATGCCCTTGGCGTGCGCCTGGCGGATGAGCGTGCGGTGGCCGTCGATCAGCCGGCTGACCGACACCTCGGGGGTGGGGCCGTCCGGCACGCCTTCCTGGCTCCCTCCGATGTCGTTGATGCCTTCCAGCACGATGACCGTGCCTACGCCCGGCTCGCTGAGCACGTCCGTCTTGAAGCGGGCCACGCCCTTCTCCCCGGCCCAGGACCAGTCGTTGGTGACCTGGTTGCCTGCGATCCCGTGGTTGAGGACGCTGCGCGGCTTGCCGGTGGCGGCGAAGCGCTCGGCGAGTTCGTCGGGGTAGCGGTTGTTCGCGTTCGGGCTGGAGCCGACGCCGTCGGTGATGGAGTCGCCGAAGGCCACCACACCGTCGCGGCGCCCAGGCCTCTCCCCGCCGCCGACCTCGACGCCGGTGAGGTAGTACCAGGAGTCGTTGCTCTCCTTGAACGCGGCGCCGTCGCGGTCCGAGCGGTGGTCGCCGTCGGCGCGGTAGCTGGTGGCCGAGGCGAAGGTGTGGAAGGTGGCGGGGCCGGTCTCGGCGGCCAGATACAGCGTGACGGTCACCGACTCCAGGGCCTTGACCTTGAACGGCACACCGTCGCTGTACGCCTTGCCGCCAGCCGGGATCGTCAGCGACCGCGCCTTGCCGAAGGACAGCTGACGGGCCGAACCGGCCCGCACCGATGCGCCCTTGTCCGTACGGGCCACCGTCGCCCCGGTGATGCGCAGGGGCGTCTTGCCGTAGCGGTTGGACAGTTCGATACGGGCCTTGGTGCCGCCCTTGCTGACCCGTACCACCTGGCGGACGGTGTGGTTGGAGAAGCCCTCCTGGGACCAGTTCGGTGCGAAGGGGGCGGTCGGCTGCTGCGGCGACGTCGCCCAGCCGCCCTGCCAACCTCCGTCGCTGTGGCCGGACTTGATGCTGTGCTCGGCCGCCACCGCACCGGCTGAACCGGCCGGTCCGGCCCCGCCGACAACCGGCAGCGCCGCCAGCGCTGCTGCGGACAGCAGGGCAATGCCCGTACGCCGTAAGGAAGTTGCTGATGTCCTCAAGCTCATGTTCCCCACCCCTGTCGTGTTCCGATGTGCACGGTGTCGGTCACGTGCACACGAAGCGATCAAGCGTGGATCGGCGTCGGCTATTCCCGGGGCGCGGTCAATCGCCGCTCTTGAACATCGCCGCGGCCAGCGCCCGGAACGCCTCCTCGGGGGTTCGGTCGCCCAGTGTGCGGTCCAGGTTGTGCGTCAGCAGGAGGGTGGCGAAGCCGTGGGCCGCCGACCAGGCGGCGATGCCGGTGATCTCCGGGTCGGTGGTGCGGCCGGCGGGGAGGGTGGCCACGCCGGTGCGCAGTTGTTCGTACGAGCGTGCCTTGGCGGCCAGCAGTTCCGGGTCGTCGGGGCGGAGCAGGTCCGGCTGGAACATGACCTGGAAATGCGCCGGGTGGTCCACCGCGAAACGGACGTAGCGAACGCCCGCGTCGCGCAGGTCCGCCGCGTCCGACAGCGCTGCCGTCAGCAGGTCGTGGCCCTCGGTGGCGATCGCGGTCAGCAGTCCCGTCCGGTCCTTGAAGTGGTGGGCAGGGGCGGCGTGTGAGACGCCGGCGCGGCGGGCGAGGTCGCGCAGGGACAGGGCCGCCGGGCCGTCTGTGCGGATGACGTCGAGCGCGGCGCTGAGCACAGCCTGCCGCAGGTCGCCGTGGTGGTACGTGTCGCGGCTGGTCATGGTCAGCAGATTACGCCGAATCTAGGCGTTGACAAGTTTGGGGCGGAAGAGGAATCTAGTCGGTGTCTAGATGGGGTGTCGCGGTCGGAGGAGGAGCCATGGCTGAGCAAGCTGAACAAGCTGAGGGAGTAATCGAGCTGGGACGCGTACGGCAGATGTGGCACCTGCTGGAGCCGCTGCACGCCGTCGTCTACTACGCGCCCGAGGTCTTCGCGGAAGCGGAGAAGCTCGGGTACGGCACGGACATCCGCTGGCCGAGCTACTTCGCCTGGCGCCCCGCCCCGCTGGGGCCGGTGGGCGCCGAGGTCGTCTCCGCGGCCTTCTACAGCTTCAGCCCACGCATGGTCGCGGAGTACGTCCCGGCCGGGTGGGCAACCGCCGGCCCGGCGCAGGTCCTGGCCGCGCGGCTGCGCGGGATGGACGGGGTCTACCGCGCGCTTTTCGGGGAGCGGGTCGGCGGACCTGAGATCACCGAGGCCGCCGCCCTCGCCCGTCGCGCCGCCGAGGCCGCCGACACCGCCGGCCGGCCGCTCGCCGCCGCCAACGCCGCCCTGCCCTGGCCCGATGCCCCGCACCTGGTGCTGTGGCAGGCGGCGACCGTCCTGCGCGAGCACCGCGGCGACGGGCATCTGGCGGCGCTGCTCACCGCCGGGCTCGACCCGGTCGAGGCCCTGGTCAGCTTCGCGGGCATCGGCGCGGCGTCCGCCGAGACGTTCCGCAGCCGTGGCTGGAGCGACGAGGAGTGGGCAGCGGGGCGCGAACGGCTCGTCGTGCGCGGGATGTTGGACGCGGACGGCGTGGCTACCGAGGCGGGGCGCGCGCTGCGTGCGGAGGTGGAGCGGGCCACCGACGAACTGGCCGCCGCGCCCTGGCGGGCCCTCGGCGCGGAAGGAACCGCGCGGCTGGCCGAGTTGCTCGGGCCGTTGTGGGTGGAGGTGCTGGGTTCGGGCCTGCTGCCGTCCGAGACCACGCTGGGTATCGGGAAGGTCTAGGTCGGACCAGCCCTCGAGGGAGACCGTGAGATTGTGGTGGGCGTTCACCCGCCGGCCCCTGACGCACAGGACGGAACGCCTTGATACGTACGCCCAGAATCGCCCTTCCCCTTGCCGCCCTCGCCGCCGTTCTCGCGGTGACGGGATGCGAGGCGATCGGCGGGGGCGGTTCTCCGTCGGGGCCGGGACCGGCCGCCTCCGACGGGCGGGCGACCGGCCCGCTGGACAATCCCGACGGGACGAGGCCCGGGCTCGCACCGGTCACGGCGGACGGGGACCGGGCCGAGGCGCGCGAGCTGTTGGGCAAGCTGTCCACCAAGGGGCGGGGGCCCAGGACCGGTTACGCCCGGCGCGAGTTCGGCTACGCCTGGATGGACACCGCCGAGGGGGTGCCGCTCGCGCGCAATGGCTGCGACACGCGCAATGATCTCCTGGCACGCGATGGGCATGATCTGCGCTATCGCGACGGTTCGGACTGTGTCGTCGTCGCGATGACGCTGCACGATCCGTACACCCGCAAGACCATCGAGTGGCGCAAGCGGCGGGCGACCGAGGTGCAGATCGATCACGTGGTGCCGCTCTCGTACAGCTGGCAGATGGGCGCTTCCCGCTGGCCCGAGAGCAAGCGCGAGCAGCTGGCCAACGATGTGCTGAATCTGCTTCCCGTGGACGGGCGCACCAACTCGGCCAAGAGTGACTCGGGTCCGGCGTCCTGGCTCCCGCCGAACAAGCAGATCCGGTGCGCGTACGTCGTCCGGTTCGGCCAGGTCGCCCTCAAGTACGGGATGCCGGTGACCGCGGCGGACAAGCGCATGATGCTCGCTCAGTGCGGAGGGAATCGCTGAGGCAGGTGACGCAGGTGACGCAGCTTGGGAGGCCGTCCCCCTCCGACGGCCTCCCCGGTACTGCGGTACTACGGTGCTGCGGTCCTGCGGTCCTGCTGTACTTCCGTGGTGCTGGTGATCAGAGCTTCAGGTCCCACTGCGAGGCGTCGTGGGTGAAGTCGGGGGAGATCTCGACGACCAGGTTCTCGGCGTCGGCCGGGGCGTCGAAGGCGTACACCACGGTGGCCTTCTTGCCCGGCATGACCGTGCCGGTGAAGACCTCGCCGACCTTCTCGTCGAAGATCTGCTCGGCGTTCACGCCGTCCTTGCCGGCGCGGGCCTCGGCGGTGACGAGGGCGGCGTCGAACTTCTCCTTGCCGGCGTTGTCGATGACGACCGTGACCTTGTACGCCTTGTTGCCCTTGGTGTGGCCGATCGCGTACTCACCGGGGGTGTACGGCTCGGGGGCCGACGCGGTGAGGGTGAGCTTGTCGTCGTAGACGGCCGAGTCGCCGGCTGCCAGCGTCTCGGAGTCCGTGCCCGACTCGCCGCCCGCGGTGCCGCCCTTGCCCTTGCTCTTCCCCTTGTCCTTGCCCTTTGAGGAGCCGTCGCCCGACTCCTTGCTCGCCGACGAGCCGCTGGTCGCCTTGTTGAGGTCGTCCACCGCGTCGTCCACGGCCTTGAACAGGATCACCGCGCCGACGACCGACATGATCAGGGAGATCAGGCCCAGGATGGTGCCCGCCAGGGCGACACCCTTGTTGGTCGCTCCGCCGCGCTTGGCGCGGCCCCGGCCGGCCAGGCCCATGATCAGGGCGATGATGCCGAGGATGCCGGCGAGCCAGAAGAAGAACGGGATCAGACCCGACAGCGCACCGATGATGCCCAGGATCAGGGCGGCGGTGCCCAGGCCGTTGCGGGCCTGTGCCGCGGGCGTCGGCCCCTGCGGGAACTGCGGCTGCTGCGGCTGCTGCGTGTACTGAGACATGGATGTCCTCCGGACAAGGTGTGTTCGGGACTGCCTTGCCGCCCCGTTCTGCTGCGATGACGTAATCACAGCAGAGCTTGTGAACCGAGTCAACACGATTCACACCTGGACTTCGATTCACGTCGTGAAGCGGGCTCTCTTGCGCGCATGGGTATGCTCGGGGCCACAAGCAGGCGCAGGTGTACGAGGGGAGCCGGCCGGTGTCGGACAACGCAGCAGAGGTGACCGCCGCCGGAATCGCCCGGCTCGCCGGGGTCGGACGTGCCGCCGTGAGCAACTGGCGCCGTCGGCACCCCGACTTCCCCAAGCCCGTGGGCGGCACCGAGACGAGCCCCTCGTTCGCCCTGGCCGAGGTAGAGCAATGGCTGCGCGACCAGGGCAAAATCGCCGAGGTGCCCCTGCGCGAGCGGGTCTGGCAGCAGCTCGCCGGCCACCCGGCAGGCGCCGTCCCGGCCCTCATCCACGCGGGTTGCGTGTTGCTGCTCGTACGCGACAGGCCGACCGCCTGGCTCCAGCTCTCAGCCGTCTCCGACGAGAAGCTCGCGTTCCTGCTGCCGCCCGCCCTGGAGGAGATCCTCGCCCCGCGCTTCGGCCCGCAGCGCGCCGTTCACACCCCGGGTACGCCGGAACTGGGTCCCTCCGTACCCCTGTTGCGCGCGACCGCCGAGCTCGCCGCCGAGCTCGGCGCCCGCCAGACGTACGAGTTCCTGCTCGGCCGCCATCTCGACGCCAACCCGCGCCAGTACACGCTCACCCCACCCGGCCCGGCCGCCCTGATGGCCGCCCTCGCGGGCAGCCCCCGCACCGTCCTCGATCCGGCCTGCGGCACCGGCACGCTGCTGCGCGCCGTCGCACAGGCCACCGGCGTACAGGACGGGCGGGCCCTCCACGGTCAGGAGGCCGACCCCGACCTGGCCGCCCTCGCCGCGCTGCGCCTCGCCCTGCAGACCGAATCCGGCACAACGGAAGTGCGGGTGGCCGCCGCCGATTCGCTGCGCGCCGACGCCTTCCCGCACCTCGCCGCCGACGCCGTGCTCTGCCACCCGCCGTTCAACGAACGCAACTGGGGCCACGACGAGCTGGCGTACGACGCCCGCTGGGAGTACGGCTTCCCGGCTCGTACGGAGTCCGAACTCGCCTGGGTCCAGCACGCACTCGCCCGCCTCCGCGAGGGCGGCACCGCGGTCCTCCTGATGCCTCCCGCCGCCGCCTCCCGCCGCTCCGGGCGCCGCATCCGCGCCGACCTGCTGCGCCGCGGCGCCCTGCGCGCCGTCGTCTCGCTGCCGGCGGGCGCCGCGCCCCCGTACGGCATCCCGCTCCACCTGTGGGTCCTGCGCAAGCCCGGCGCCGAGGGCCGGCCCTCCCACGAACTCCTCCTCGTGGACACCGCCGACCTCTCCGCCGCCGGCCGCGACAAACTCGACTGGCAGGCCCTGCACACCACCGTCCTCGACACCTGGCAGGCCTTCGACCGCGACGGCGGGGTCGAGGAACGCCCGGGCGTCAGCCGTTCGGTGTCCGTCATCCAGCTCCTCGACGACGACGTGGACCTCGCCCCCGCCCGCCATCTGCCGCCCCCGGCCGCGGGCGGTGGCGCCGCCGAACTCGCGCGCGTACGGGAGCGGCTGGCCGACACGCTGCGGCAGACCGCCGAACTCACCCCCTCCACCGGAGAGCCCGCGCAGCCGTCCCGCTGGCCCACCACCACCGTCGGCGAACTCGCCAGGGCGGGCGCACTCGTGCTGCGCGCGGGCGGCGCCGGAGCCGGTTGTGGGAAACGCGTCCTCACCGAGCAGGACGTGCTCGCCGGAAGCGCGCCGTCAGGCACGCTCCCCGAAGGCGAGGCGGAGGACCCGGTGCTGGTCGCGGCGGGCGACGTGGTCGTGCCCGTGCTCGGCGGCGGCTCGGTCGCGCGCGTCGTCGACGAGGCCACCGCGGGCGCCGCCCTGGGCCGCAGCCTCCAGCTGCTGCGCCCCGATCCGGCGGCCCTCGACCCCTGGTTCCTCGCGGGCTTCCTGCGCGGGACCGCGAACAACCGGCAGGCCAGCAGTTACGCCTCCACCTCGACCCGGCTCGATGTACGCCGCCTCCAGCTGCCCAGGCTGCCGCTCGCCGACCAGCGGCAGTACGGCGAACGTTTCCGCACGCTGGCGGAGTTCGAGGACGCGCTGCGGCGGGCGGGACGGCTGGGCGAACAACTCGTGCAGGGGCTGTACGACGGCCTGACGGACGGGACCGTACGACCGGAGTGAGGGCGGCGTGAGGCCGCGGGCGTCAGGCAGGCGTGAGGCGGGCCACATCGGATCCGTACAACCTGGGGGCCGTTGTCAGTGTCGGTGTATACGCTCAAAGCGCTTACCGCGCCGAGTGTCCCCACATACGTTCACCAGGTCTTCAGGAGCAGCCATGCACGGCTCCGGCAACACGCCGCCAGTCCGCACTGACGGCGTCGTCATCACCATGCGTGTGCTGTTCCCCCTCTGTGCCGTTTTCAGCTGCGGCATGCTGTCCTGCGTTCCGCTGTTCCGCATCGCGATCCTGAGCGGGCGCTGGTTCGACTGGGTGGCCGCGTGGGCGAGCATCCCGGTGGCGATCTCGGCTTTCGCCGTCGTCGGCGCGCTGCCTGAAGGAGACGTGAAGACCGACATAGCCCTGTCGTTCGTCCTGCTCCTCGGAGCGGCGACCGCCGGGTACTTCCTGACGTTCGACATCCGGCACTACGCGCGGCTCCAGGCGACCGGCGGCGGCCGGCACACCGTCACCGGCCCACGCGCCCCCTACGGGCCGTACGTCCAGCAGACACAGGCCGCCCCGCCGCAGTACGGCTACCCGAACCCGTACGCGAGCACCCCGGTGGTCAACCCGGCGCCGACCCCGCTGCCGCAACAGCCACCACACGCACACCAGCAACACCCCCATCCACATCTGCACCAAACGCCGTACGAGCCGCAGCTCCAGCCTCAGCCCCAGCCGCAGACCCAGCGCCAGCAAAATCCCCAGCGCATGGACCAGGTCCGCGCCGAGCTCGACGAGCTCAGCGACCTCCTGCGCAAGGACCAGCGGGGTGACCAGGACCGGTGAACGGACGGATCATCGCGGGGCGTTACGAGCTGTCCACCGTCATCGGCCAGGGCGGCATGGGCCAGGTCTGGACGGCGTACGACCAGCGCCTCGACCGCCGCGTCGCCGTGAAGCTGCTGCGCCCCGACCGCATGGCCGCCGCCACCGCGGCCGACGAGATGCGCCGCCGCTTCGTGCGCGAGTGCCGCGTCACCGCGCAGGTCGACCACCCGGGCCTGGTCACCGTCCACGACGCGGGCAGCGACGACGACGACCTGTACCTCGTCATGCAGTACGTCAAGGGCGCCGACCTCGCCGACCACTTGGCCGAGCACGACCCGTACCCCTGGCCGTGGGCCGTTTCGGTCGCCGCGCAGCTCTGCGCCGTGCTGTCCGCCGTACACGCCGTGCCGATCGTCCACCGCGACCTCAAGCCGCGCAACGTCATGGTCAAGCCCGAGGGCACGGTCACCGTCCTGGACCTCGGCGTCGCGTCCGTCCTCGACATGGACACCACCCGCCTCACCCACACCGGCTCGCCCATCGGCAGCCCCGCCTACATGGCGCCCGAGCAGGCGATGGGCGGCGCGGTCGGCCCGTACACCGACCTCTACGCCCTCGGCGTCCTCCTGCACGAACTCCTCAGCGGCAACGTTCCCTTCGCCGGGTCGACCGTCCTGGGGGTCCTTCACCGTCACCTGTACGAGCCGCCGCTCCCCGTCCGCCAGCTCCGCCAGGACATCCCCGAGCCGCTCGAAGCGCTGGTCCTGCGACTGCTCGCCAAGGACCCGCAGCACCGCCCGTCCTCCGCCCAGGAGGTCTACGAGGCGCTGGTCCCGCTGCTGCCCGCGCACGGTGGCGTACCGTCGGGGCCGCTCGACCCCACCCGCCCCTTCCTGCGCCCGCACGCCCCCTGGCCCGACCGCGCCACCACCCCGCCCGTCGCCCAGCCCACCCCCGCGCAGGCGCAGCCGGACGTCGCGGGCGCCGTCGACGAGGTCAAGCAACTCCTCGGCGAGGGGCGCATCACCCAGGCCGTCGACATCCTCGGCGGGATCCTCCCGGCGGCCGCCGCCCAGCACGGCGAGCGCTCCCCGGTCGTGCGCATCCTGCGCAAGCAGTACGCCGCGACGCTGCTGGACGACGGCCAGTACCGACGCGCCCTTCCCGAGCTCCGCCGCCTCGCCGACGACCGCGCCGCCGAGTCCGGCCTGGCCGACCCGCAGGCGCTCCAGTTCCGGTATGACGCGGCGCAGTGCCTGGAGCAACTGGGCGAACCGGCCGCGGCCCTGGCCGAGTACCGCGGCCTGCTGCCCTACTACGAGAACCAGTACGGGGTCGGCGGACCGGCAGCGGCAGCGACCGCGACCGACGCCGCCGCCCGCGCCTTCGACATCCGCCACCGGATAGCGAACCTGCTGCTGGCGATGGGCGACCACGCTGCCGCCCACGCCCAGTTGCAGAGCCTGCTGTACGACGCCGAGCGCGCGTACGGCCCGTACCACCCCTTGCCGTCCGACGTCCGCCGAGCCCTCGACCGCCACCAGCGGATGCGGGACCTCTGAGCCCGGTCAGCGTGCTCGCAAGAAGGCGGACGTGGCGACTCGGCCGACCATCGTGAGCCGGCTGTCGCCGCCCGCCAGGTGCTTGTCCAAGGCGTCCTTGACTCCGGGCCAGCGCCCGTCGCCGTAGTCGTCGAGTACGACGACCCCGCCGGGCGCGGCGATCGTTTCCGCCCACTCCAGGTCGGCCAGGACGCCCTCGAAGGAGTGGTCGCCGTCGACGACGATCACGCCGTACTCACGGTCCGAGACCGCCGCCCGTACCTCCGGGTCCCCCGAGAAGCCCTGCCGGATGCGCGCCCCGGTGCCGGGGCGGCCGCCGCCGAGTGCCAGGTTGGCCCGTACGACGTCCTCGCGCACCGGGGTCCCCGTCGGCTCCTCGTAGTCCGAGGTGCCCGGCTGGAGCTGCGAGCCCGCCAGCGGATCGACGATCGTCAGCGTCGCCTCGACGCCCGTGCGGTGCAGCATCCGCATCAGGGCGGCCGCGAACAGCCCGTGCAGAGTGCCGATTTCGAGCACTTCGAGTACGTTGCGGTCCTTGCCCTGCGGCCGCGCGAGCAGCGGGACGGTGGCGAGCTTGCCGCACACGTTGGACGTGCCGCCCGCCATCCGGCCGACGCCCAGCGCCTCCAGAGCCACCACATTGCGGTAGGCCACGGTCACATTGCGGCGGGCGCGCTCGCCCGCGTCCGTCGCCGCGCCGACCTCACGCACGAGCGTGTCGATCTGCTCGGGCGTCGGCATCCGGTGCTGGCCGCGGCCGGTCCGGTCGAGGAGCATGCCGACGCCGTGCTGTGTGCGCCGCAGTTCGGTGACTTCGCGGCGGAGCCCCGCGGTGTGACGTGAGATGCGCTGGTCGACGAGCGCGGCGACGGGGCCGAGGGCCCACTTCGTCAGCCGGTTGCTCAGCGGAGATGGCATGCGGTTCGCCTCTGGCTTCGGTCCTGTGAGTGGGGGTCAGGCGGCCGACCGTACGCCGCAGCTCATGCCGTGCGGGCCACGAGCCGATGGTCCTCGGGTGAAGTCTTCGTGTGGCTCCTGCGACGCCGGGACGGCAACCGGGACAGGACCCGGGGCAGGACGCCCACCGCGATGAGCACGAGCAGCGACAGTCCGCCCGCGAGCCCGCCGATGCGCAGCCCGGGCGGAGTGAAGTCGCAGGTCACAGCTGATGTGCGGCCGTCCAGGGGGACGGCGACCAGCCCCAGGTAGGAGTCGGCGGGGCGGGCCTTCGCGCCGTCCGTGCGGCAGCTCCAGCCGGTGATGCGCGGCATGGCGAAGACGGCCGTTCCCCTCGCGCCGGGCGGCAGCGCGGCCCGTACGCCGTTGTCGGTGACGCGTACCGAGGTCGCGCCGCCCGAGCGGAGGCCATCGACCGCGTCGGCCAGCCGGTCCAGGTCCAGGCACCCGACGCTCTCGCGCGGAAGCTTGCCGGCCCCCGCGCCCTTCAGCCTGATCACGACGCGGCCGTCGTCCCCGGCGGCCCCGAGCGGCTGCATCGCGGCCCGCCGCGCGGGGACGCTGCCGCGCAGCTCGGTCGGCGTACCGCCGCGTCCGAGTCGCGCCGTACCGGAGAAGCCGGGCGCCCAGAGGAAGACCCCGCTGCCGGCGGGGCAGGCGGCGGTCAGCGTGGCGCCGCGCAGTGCGGTGCGCGGGAGGGAGTAGACGCGGGCGCCGAGGAGCTTCTCCTGGTTGTGGAAGGGGGAGGCGCCGAAGCGCGGCTCGGGGCCGGGCGGGCGCACGGTGACCAGCTGCGGCACCGCGGCGCGCGTCACCGTCACCTTGCGGGCGTCGGGCCGTGACCAGCTGTGATGCGGGTCGCGCGGCATCCGCACGCGCGCGCCGACGGAGAAGAGGGCGTCGGTCACCGGGTTGTCGAGGCTTTGGACGGCGCGGCCGTTGGACGTCCAGCCGGCGCCGAGCGCGGCGAGCGTGCGGGTGAGGACGTCGGGTGTGTGGCTGCTGTAGTACGCCGCGCCCTGGCCGCCCACGGTGAGTGGGTCGTTGGCGGTGGTCTGTTCACGGCCGGGCTCGGTCCGGTAGGCGGGCCACCCGTCGGCTTCCGCCACCGCGTCCGCCTGGGCCTGCTGCCGGTCGCCCCACGGCGCGTAGTCGTCGAGCTTGGCGAGCCGCTGGCGGTCGGCGTAGGCGGTGGTGACGGCGGCTTGCGCGACCTGGGCGCCGATGAGGAGGAGGGCGGCGCTCAGCACGAGCACTCCGCGAGCCAACCCTGCGGGGCTTTCCCCTACCCGCCCCTTCCCGAAACTGGGGCTCCGCCCCAGACCCCGCTCCTCAAACGCCGGACGGGCTGGATTTCGCCGCGCGCGGCTGGGAAACCGGCCCTCCGCCCGCCTCGCCAGCAGCACCGCGCCCACCGTCGCCGCCACCCCCGCCACCACGAGCGGGTACGTCCACGACGTGATCCGGGAGCTCGTCGCCGCACCCACGGCAAGCAGCGCGACCACCCCCGTCCCGCCCAGCAGCGCCCGCCGCCCCGGCCAGCCGTACGAGAGCGAGATCCAGGCCGCGATCACCAGCACGCCGGCCAGCACGAACGTCTGCCGGTACGGGCTGCCGTTCGGCGTGGCGAAGACGTGCCAGACCAGGTGCGTCGGCCCCCACTGCATCGACACCGCCACCGCGACGACGAGCAGCGTCCACGCCCGTCTCTCGCGCCGGGGCGCCGCCCGGTTGAAGAGCAGCGTGCCGGCGAGCAGCAGCCCACCCGTGCCGAGGAAAACCGCGGGCGTGAAGAAGCTGTACGTCGCCGGGAGCGCCCGCGCGAGCACATCGGCCCACCCCGCCGGCGCGAACTCCCGCCTCCAGCCCGGGTAGGCGTGCGTCGACCCGAGGAAGACGACGGCCAGCACCGGCGCCGCAAGGCCGATGCCGAGCAGGGTGGTGCCGGCGGCGCGCAGCAGTACGCCCAGTCGCGCCCGTACAGAAGGGGAAGCGTCGTCGGTCAGCAGCCGAAGCAGCAGAACAAGGCCGGCCCCGAGCGTCGCCATGTACGCGGTGTAGAAGTTCGCGGCCCAGGCCACGGCCACGATCACCGGCCCCAGGACGCGATGGCGTCCCGTACGCGCCCATTCCCCCACCAGGCACAGCAGCGGGAAGGCGACGAGCCCGTCCATCCACATCGGGTTGTAGACGGCCTCGGTGACCGCCCACCCGCACAGCGCGTACGCCGAACCGAGCAGCCCCGCGGCCCACCACCGGCTCCCGCCCTCCCTCAGCGCGCGCAGCAGCACGGTCATCGCGGCCGCCGCCGCTGCCATCTTCAGCACGGTGATGACGTACACCGCGAGGTCGATCGCGTCGCGCGGGAAGAGCGCGACGAGCAGGGCGAACGGGCTGCTGACGTACGTACCGATGTCGGGCAGGAAGCTCGTGCCGTACCCGGACTGCCAGTTGACCAGCGCCCCGCCGTCCGCGCGCCCGTGCAGCACGTCCCACAGACGGGCGTGGTACGGCACGAACTGGTTGCCGAGGTCATTGACGGCGCGTGTGCGCGGCCCGAACGGGAAGGAGCGGGCGATCGCGTCACCGGCGCACACCGAGACCACCGTTATCAGCGCGGACAGCGCGGACAATGCGGCCGCACGGCCTCTGGCTGCTTCCGTAATCGACATGTTGATCCTTCTACTGCCCCCGATACCCAATAAGCCAGCATGTGACGGAAAAAGAGATCTCAATGACACTGCGGCCGCCTAAAAACGCACAAAACCCGGTGAGTTCACGCATTGGTTGCCGACACGTCATGTGGAGAGTTGGAGTCCGCCATATCCGGCGGCTGTTCTTCGCTGAGCTGACTGACCATCGGGGGAGAGCTGTGCTCATCTCAATTGTCGTCCCGTGCTTCAACGAAGAGGAGATCGTCCGCCGCTTCCACGAGCACGTGACGGAGGAACTCGGCAGTTTGGGCAGTCCGGTCGCACTGGAACTGGTCTATGTCGACGACGGAAGCACGGACCGTACGCTCGCGATCCTCCAGGAGATCGCCGAGTCCGACCCGCGCACGCGCTATGTCTCCTTCAGCCGGAACTTCGGCAAGGAGGCGGCGATGCTGGCCGGCCTGCGCAACGCCTCGGGCGACGCGGTCGTCATCATGGACGCCGACCTCCAGCACCCGCCGGCCCTGGTCCGCCGCATGGTGGCGCTGCACGAGCAGGGCTTCGACCAGGTAGTCGCCCGCCGCACCAGGGCGGGCGACCGGGTCACGCGTACGCTCACGGCCCGTGCGTACTACCGGCTCATCAACCGCCTGGTCGACGTCGAACTCGTCGACGGCGTCGGTGACTTCCGCATGCTGTCGCGCCGCAGCGTCGACGCCGTACTCGAACTCACCGAGTACAACCGCTTCTCCAAAGGACTTTTCGCCTGGGTCGGATTCAACACCGTCACCTTCGAGTACGAGAATGCCGTACGCGAGGAAGGCCGCTCGAAATGGACCTTCTCGAAGCTGCTCAACTACGGACTCGACGGTCTCATCTCCTTCAATGACAAGCCGCTCCGGGCAGCGCTCTATCTCGGCCTGCTGCTGGTCGCCGTCGCCATGGCGTATTCGACGTGGATTGTCGGTGTCACCCTCGTGAACGGAGTGGAAACCCCCGGCTATGTGACGCTGCTCGTCGCCGTCACCGCGCTCGCCGGAGTGCAGATGCTGATGATCGGCGTAGTCGGCGAATACGTCGGCCGCATTTATTACGAGGTGAAACGCCGCCCGCACTTCCTCGTGCAGGCGACGAATGTGGAGCCCACGCCCGCCGCCGCGCCGCCTCTGACCGAGAGCCGCGAGCTGGTACGCCGGTGATCCGCCGCCAGCTGGTCAGGTTCGCCCTGGTGGGAGTGGTGAACACCGGGACGTACTACGCCTGCTACCTGCTGCTCCTGCCCTGGCTGCCGTACGTCGCCGCGCACGTCCTGGCCTTCGCCGTCAGCATGACGGGCTCTTTCTTCCTCAACTGCCGCTTCACCTACAACACGCGGCCCACGTGGCGGAAATTCCTGCTCTTCCCGCTCACCAACGCCGCCAATTTCGTGATCACGACGAGCGGCGTCTATCTCCTGGTGGACGTCCTGCGCCTCAACAGCACGTACGCCCCGCTGATCGCCGCGTCGGCCGCGATCCCGGTCACTTTCGTCGTCTCCCGCACGATCATGCTGGGCGGCCCCGCACGGGAATCCCGCCGGGATTCCCGGCCCTCCCGGGACAGCGCATCCACGAACACGAACGAATCGTTGGGCGAATCAGTGGCCCGGACCACTCCGACTGCCTAACATCGATCACCGCAAGGTCGTTCGTCGCACTGTCGTTGCTATGCCGCACGATCACCGCCGGGAGGCACCCTTTGCACCGCCGCCGTCGCACCGCGCTCTCCGTCTCCGCCGCGCTTCTGATCGCGGCGCCGCTTCTCGCCGCGTGCGGCAATGAGGCGCATCCAGGAGCGGCGGCCGTCGTGGGCGGCGGCCGTATCGAGGTCTCCGCGCTCCAGGCACAGGTCAAGGACGTACGCCAGGCCCAGCAGACCTCGCCGCAGGCCGCCCAGCTCATCGGCTCGACCGGGCAGCTCGGCCGCGCCAAGCTCTACGACCTCATCGTGGACAAGATCGTGCAGCGGGCCGCGGACGACGCGGGTGCGAGCGTGAGCCGCAAGGAGATCCAGAAGGCGCGGGAGGACGCGGCCGGGCAGGCGGGCGGCGAGGAGCAGCTGGCCGCGATGTACCTCCAGCAGCGCGGTGTCGCCCCGGACCAGATCGACGACGCCCTGCGCCGGGACGTCCTGGTCGGCAAGCTCGCCGCGAAGATCGGCGCGACGAACACCCCCGAGGGCCAGCAGAAGGTGAACGAGGCGTTCGTCGCCGCGTCGAAGGCGCTCGACATCGACGTGAACCCCCGCTACGGCACGTGGGACGACGAGAAGATGCAGCTGGGCGACTACAAGGCGCCGTGGATCACCCAGGTGACGAAGGAAGCGGCCCCGGAGGCGCCGGAGGCGGGCGCGTAGCAGGAGGGCTGGCCCCCGGGCTGTCGTACCGCCGAGGTACGTTCGACATGTGACCAGCGAAGCCTCCGCATCCGAGCCCGCCGCCCCCGGCCGTATCGTCCTCCTCACCGCCAGCCACCGCGTCGCGCCCGGGCTCCTGTCCTGGCCCGCGTGGCAGACGCTGCGCGCGGCGGACCTCGTGCTGTGCGCCGACGCGGGGCACCCGCAGCTGCCGTACCTGCGCGAGGCGGGGGTCGCCGTCGAGCACGCCGCCCCGACCGCCCAGGAGCTGCTGGACGCGTGCGAGGGCGGGCGCACCGTGGTCGTCCTCCCGTCCGGCGAGGGCGACCAGGCCCTCACCGACGGTCTCGCCCGCCTGGCCGGCTCCGGCCGGGTCCAGATGCCCGACCTGGAGCTGCTGCCCGGCTCGTACGACCTGCCGGGTGCGCGCCTCCTCGACCTGGTCCAGGTGATGGACCGCATCCGCCTCGAATGCCCGTGGTCCTCGCAGCAGACCCACAAGGGACTCGCGAAGTACGGCATCGAGGAGGCGTACGAACTCGTCGAGGCCATCGAGGACGGTGACCGCGAGGAACTGCGCGAGGAGCTCGGCGACGTACTCCTCCAGGTCGTCTTCCACGCGCGTATCGCCCAGGAAGATCCGGACGAGCCGTTCTCCATCGACGACGTCGCCGGGACGATCGTGGACAAGCTCATCCACCGCCACCCGCACGTCTTCGGCGACGACACCGCCGAGACCCCCGAAGAGGTCAAGGCGCACTGGCTGCGGACGAAGGCCGACGAGAAGCAGCGCGACTCGGTCACGGACGGCGTCCCCCTCGGCCAGCCGGGCCTCGCCCTGGCCGCGAAGCTCTCCTCCCGCGTACGCACCGCGGACCTCGACGTCCCCCTGCCGGCGGGCGAAGGCATCGGCTACGAACTGCTGGCGATGGCGGTACGGGCGGAGGCGTCCGGCGTGGACCCGGAGGCGGCGCTGCGTGCCGCGGCCCGCACGTACCGGGACGCGATCCGAGCAGCGGAGGGCCGCGCCGAGTAGTTCCTGCTCATCGTCGTAGTGCTCGGTCCGGGACCTGGCCTCGGCATTCCTCTCGAGGGCGGCCGATACTGTCGGGGGCATGCCCGACCAGCCTCACCCCGCCCCCATGCCCGAACTCTTCACCTGGGAGTTCGCCACCGATCCCTATCCGGCGTACGCCTGGCTGCGTGAGCACTCGCCCGTACATCGGACATCCCTTCCCAGCGGGGTCGAGGCGTGGCTGGTGACGCGGTACGCCGACGCGCGGCAGGCTCTCGCCGACCAGCGGCTCTCGAAGGATCCGGCCCATCACGCCGGCTCCGCGCACGCCAAGGGCAAGACCGGCATTCCGGGCGAGCGCAAGGCCGAGTTGATGACGCATCTGCTGAACATCGACCCGCCGGACCACACGCGCCTGCGGCGCCTCGTGTCGAAGGCGTTCACTCCGCGCACGGTGGCCGAGTTCGCGCCGCGGGTGCAGGAGCTTACGGACCAGCTCATCGACAACTTCATCGCGGAGGGCAGCGCGGACCTCATCCACGACTTCGCCTTTCCGCTCCCCATCTACGCGATCTGCGACCTGCTCGGCGTACCGCGCGAGGACCAGGACGACTTCCGCGACTGGGCGGGCATGATGATCCGGCACGGGGGCGGGCCGCGTGGGGGAGTGGCCCGGTCGGTGAAGAAGATGCGCAACTACCTCGCCGAACTCATCCACCGTAAAAGGGAAGAACCGGGCGACGACCTCATCTCGGGCCTCATCCGCGCCAGCGACCACGGCGAGCACCTCACCGAGAACGAGGCGGCCGCGATGGCCTTCATTCTCCTCTTCGCCGGATTTGAGACGACCGTCAATCTCATCGGCAACGGCGTGTACGCGCTCCTGCGCCACCCGGAGCAGCGCGAACGCCTCCAACGCGCGCTCGCCGAGGGGGATACGGAGCTGCTCGCCACAGGGGTGGAGGAACTCCTGCGCTACGACGGGCCGGTGGAGCTCGCCACCTGGCGGTACGCCACCGAGCCGCTGACCCTGGGCGGCAAGGACATCGCGGCCGGCGACCCCGTGCTCGTCGTACTCGCCGCCGCGGACCGGGACCCCGAGCGCTTCGGTGAGCCGGACACGCTCGACCTCTCACGCCGCGACAACCAGCACCTCGGCTACGGGCACGGCATCCACTACTGCCTCGGTGCGCCGCTGGCGCGGCTCGAAGGGCAGGCGGCGATCGCGACGTTGCTGCGACGCCTGCCGGACTTGCGGCTTGCGGTGGAACCTGACGATTTGCGGTGGCGCGGCGGCCTCATCATGCGCGGACTGCGCACCTTGCCCGTGGAGTTCGACGCCGAAACGAGGTGACGCTACGTCAATTCGAGACCTTCACGTGATCTACGCTGCATCGACTTGTAACAAACGTTCGAGTAGGGCTACGTTCACCGTCAACCTCAGCCGTCACTCGAAAGGCCACCGCATGCGCTCCGGGAACGGTAAGCACCGCCGCCCCCGTCAGGCTCCAGCTCTCGTCGTCGCGGCAGGAGTCGCCGGATCGGCCATCGCCATCCCGCTGCTCGGCGCGACCGGCGCGAACGCTGCCGAAGCCACGACCTGGGACCGAGTCGCCGATTGCGAGAGCGGCGGCATGTGGAGCGCCGACCTCGGTAACGGCTACTACGGCGGGCTTCAGTTCTCCCCGGAGAACTGGCAGAAGTTCGGCGGTACGGCCTACGCGCCGCGCGCCGACCTCGCCAGCCGCTCCCAGCAGATCCAGGTGGCGGAGAAGGTGCTGGCCGACCAGGGACCGCAGGCGTGGCCGAGCTGCGCGCTCATCTCCGGCCTGACGGAGGGTGACGACGCCGCCCCGGATGACGGTGCGACCGCCGAGCCGAAGGACGACACGTCGACCGCGACGCCGGAGAACGCCGAGACCCAGGAGCCGTCCGAGCCGACGACCGAGGCGCCCGCCGGGACCGGCGACGAGAGCGTGAAGGCCGACAAGGCTGACGAGGCTGACAAGGCCGACAAGGCGGACGAAACCGCTGAGCCGACGGCGCCCCCGGTGTCCGAGGACGCCAAGACGTCTGACGACCCCGAGGCCCCCTCCCCCGGGACCGCCTCGCCCACCCCCGAGGAGGGCACCTCCAAGGGCAAGCACCGCGGCGAAGAGGCGCGGGAAGCCGACAGCGCCGTATCCGGTGATCCGGGCATCGGGCGCGAATCGGGCCGCCACGCCTCCCGAGGTGACGGATCGACACGTGACGCCGCCAACGCCGACGGCGAGTACACCGTCCGCGCCGGTGACAACCTCTGGGCCATCGCCGACGCGCACGACGTGAGCGGCGGCTGGGCCGCGCTCTATGCCGCGAACGAGAAGACCGTCGGCTCCGACCCGGACCTCATCGTCCCTGGCCAGAGCCTCGATCTGGGCTGATTTCGGGGGGTAGTTCGGGCCGCTATGTCCAGTTTGGCATAAGTGAGACAAGGGTCTCTTTGCCTCAACTGGTGGGCGCGGCCCGGACGATCCGCCCGTTCCTCCCCTGACCTGCGCGAATGTGGGTCAGGTAAGGGCAGGGAAGGGCGATATCTCCCTGATGTGCGTCTTTGAACATCAAGGGCTCATGTGTTTACCGTCAGACCGCTCGCCACCGCGGGCCCCGTCGACCGTCACGCCGAATCCTGCCGGCGGCCGGGGGGAACTGACGCGTAAAGCGCCGTAGGCAGGAGCGGGGGACCCAGGTAGGCGCCGGGCCCGGACGTCGAAAGACGAACGGAACCGGCTTGGGGTAAAGCCGCGCGACGCAGGTCGTCGTGCGGCCGGGCACTCACTTGGCCCGAACCCGACAGCTCACCTCGTAGGCGTCGGTGAGGAGATGTCGCATGCTGTTTTCCAGCAAGGCCAAGCACCGTGCCCCGTCCAAGGCCATGCGTTTCGCCGCGTTCGCCGGTATCACCGGCGCCGCTGTCGCCGTCCCGCTGATGGGCGCGACCTCGGCCTCCGCCGCTTCCGTCGAGACCTGGGACGCTGTCGCCCAGTGCGAGTCCGGCGGCAACTGGTCCATCAACACGGGCAACGGCTACTACGGCGGCCTGCAGTTCTCCGCGTCCAGCTGGGCCGCGGCCGGTGGCACGCAGTACGCCCCGACCGCCGACAAGGCGTCCAAGGCGCAGCAGATCGCCACCGCCGAGAAGCTCCTCGACATGCAGGGCCCGGGCGCCTGGGCCTGCGCCGGTGCCGGCGGCCTGACCAACGACGGTGTCGACCCGGGTGTCGACACCTCCGGTTCCACGGAGAAGAAGCAGGAGCAGGCCGCCCCGCGCGCCGCCGAGCAGCCCGCCTCGCGCAGCGAGGTCCGCTCCGAGCCCAAGGCCGAGCCCAAGGCCGAGACCGCGAAGCCCGCCGCGCCCGCCGAGATCAAGAAGGGTGACGGCGAGTACAAGGTCAAGTCCGGCGACACCCTCGGCAAGATCGCCGACGCGAAGAAGGTCAAGGGCGGCTGGGAGAAGCTCTTCGAGCTGAACAAGGACATCGTCAGCGACGCCGATGTCATCTACCCGGGCCAGCAGCTGCACCTGAGCTGACCCGGCGACACCCCCACACCACCCCGGCCCGGCGCGCTCCCCCCGTACGCGCCGGGCCGGGGTTCTGCCGTACTGACCAGAAGAGTTACGTCCGCTATTGCGGGTATTCGGACCTCTTCTTGTCCCACGGGGCGGGCGAACGGCCGACCGATGCCCCCGAGCCGGTTAGGCTCTTGTCGCAAGGCCAAAGTGACCCTGCACCCCTAGCGTCACATCCCAGAAGGAGATGCTCGTGCCGTCCATCGACGTCGTCGTAGCCCGGGAAATCCTGGACTCCCGAGGCAACCCCACGGTCGAGGTCGAGGTCGGCCTCGACGACGGCAGCACCGGTCGTGCTGCTGTTCCGTCCGGTGCCTCCACCGGAGCGTTCGAGGCCATTGAGCTTCGCGACGGTGACCCGAACCGCTACCAGGGCAAGGGTGTCGAGAAGGCCGTCCTCGCCGTCATCGAGCAGATCGGCCCGGAGCTCGTCGGTTACGACGCCACCGAGCAGCGCCTGATCGACCAGGCCATGTTCGACCTGGACGCCACCGAGAACAAGGCCTCCCTCGGCGCCAACGCCATCCTCGGCGTCTCCCTCGCCGTCGCGCACGCCGCCTCCGAGGCGTCGGACCTGCCGCTCTTCCGCTACCTCGGCGGCCCGAACGCGCACCTGCTGCCCGTTCCGATGATGAACATCCTCAACGGTGGGTCGCACGCCGACTCCAACGTCGACATCCAGGAGTTCATGATCGCGCCGATCGGCGCCGAGTCGTTCTCCGAGGCCCTGCGCTGGGGCACGGAGGTCTACCACACCCTCAAGTCCGTCCTGAAGACCAAGGGCCTGTCCACCGGCCTCGGCGACGAGGGCGGCTTCGCCCCGAACCTGGACTCCAACCGCGCCGCGCTCGACCTCATCCTCGAGGCCATCCAGCAGGCCGGCTACATCCCGGGCGAGCAGATCGCGCTCGCGCTCGACGTCGCCGCGTCCGAGTTCTACAAGGACGGCTCGTACGAGTTCGAGGGCAAGTCCCGCTCGGCCGCCGAGATGACGGAGTACTACGAGGAGCTCGTGGCGGCGTACCCGCTCGTCTCCATCGAGGACCCGCTCTTCGAGGACGACTGGGCCGGCTGGAAGGTCCTCACCGACAAGCTGGGCGCCAAGGTCCAGATCGTCGGCGACGACCTCTTCGTCACCAACCCGGAGCGCCTGGCCCGCGGCATCGAGGAAGGCGCCGCCAACTCGCTGCTCGTGAAGGTCAACCAGATCGGTTCGCTGACCGAGACCCTGGACGCCGTCGAGCTCGCGCAGCGCAACGGCTTCAAGTGCATGATGTCGCACCGCTCCGGTGAGACCGAGGACGTCACCATCGCCGACCTCGCCGTCGCCACCAACTGCGGCCAGATCAAGACCGGCGCCCCGGCCCGCTCCGAGCGCGTCGCCAAGTACAACCAGCTGCTGCGCATCGAGGAGATCCTCGACGACGCGGCGGTGTACGCGGGTCGTTCCGCCTTCCCCCGCTTTAAGGGATAAGCACAGCAAGGGCTGACAGCAAGCCCTGACACCACAGCACAGCCAGTCGTACGTACGTCCCCGGCCGCGGTCCCGTACCGTGTCCGGGGACGTACGTGCGTAACGGCAGGGGAGGCGGGATACATGGCCGGGAAGGACCGGGACCGGTTCTCCACTGCGACCAGGATTCGGCTGCTCGGCGAGCAGACCGCCGCCCGTGTCTACCGCTCGCAGACCCGCCGTCAGGCCCGCCGCTCCCGGCTCACCGGCCGGGCGGCGCTCCTCGTCCTGGTGCTGTGCTCGCTGGTCGTGGCCCTCGCCTACCCGATGCGGCAGTACGTGTCGCAGCGCGGCGAGATCGCCGACCAGCAGCAGCGGATGCGGGAGGCCGGCCAACGCGTCGAGGAGCTCCGCGACGAGAAGGCCCGGCTCAAGGACGACGCGTACATCGAGCGCCTCGCCCGCGAGCACCTTCACCTCGTACGGCCGGGAGAGACGGGCTTCACCGTCTACGATCCCGAGGCCCGCGACAGGCGCCGCGACGACCAGGGCGGCGCCGACCGGCCCTGGTACAGCAACCTCTGGGACGGCGTCGACAAGGCCGACCGTACGGGCAACCAGTAAGTACCGTTCACCAGTCACCGTCACCACCAACACGAAGGCACGAACGCACGCATGGACGCCGCACCCCCGACCACCCCGCGCACCGAGCCCACCGAGGCGGACATCGCCGCGTTCAAGCTGCAGCTGGGCCGCCCGCCGCGCGGACTGCGCGCCATCGCGCACCGCTGCCCGTGCGGACAGCCGGACGTGGTCGAGACGGCCCCGCGTCTGGAGGACGGCACGCCGTTCCCGACGCTGTACTACCTCACCTGCCCGCGCGCGTCCGGTGCGATCGGCACGCTCGAAGGCTCGGGCCTGATGAAGGAGATGCAGGACCGGCTCGCCGAGGACCCGGAGCTGGCCGCGGCCTATCGCGCGGCCCACGAGGACTACATCCGGCGCCGCGACGCGATCGAGGTGCTTCAGGGCTTCCCGAGCGCGGGCGGCATGCCGGACCGTGTGAAGTGCCTGCACGTGCTGGTCGGCCACTCGCTCGCGGCCGGGCCCGGCGTGAACCCCTTCGGGGACGAGGCGCTCGCGCTGCTGCCGGAGTGGTGGGCGAAGGGGCCGTGCGTGACGCCGTGCGAGGCCCCGGCGGCAGACTGAACCCCACGACCACCACACCAGGAGCACGCATGACTCGCGTCGCCGCCATCGACTGCGGTACCAATTCCATCCGGCTGCTCGTCGCCGACGCCGAGCCTGAGACCGGCGAGCTCGTCGAGATCGACCGCCGCATGCAGATCGTCCGGCTCGGCCAGGACGTCGACCGCACCGGCCGCCTCGCCCCCGAGGCGCTGGAACGTACCTTCGCCGCCTGCCGCGAGTACGCCGAGGTCATCAAGGCGCACGGCGCCGAGAAGCTCAGGTTCGTCGCCACCTCCGCCTCCCGCGACGCCGAGAACCGCGAAGACTTCGTACGCGGCGTCCTCGACATCCTGGGCGTCGAGCCCGAGGTGATCACCGGTGACCAGGAGGCCGAGTTCTCCTTCACCGGCGCGACGAAGGAGCTGGCGGGCCGTGAGGACCTGACGGGGCCGTACCTCGTCGTGGACATCGGGGGCGGCTCCACCGAGTTCGTCGTCGGCGACGGCCACGTGCGGGCCGCCCGCTCCGTCGACATCGGCTGCGTACGGATGACCGAGCGCCACCTGACGCGCGACGGCGTCGTCACCGACCCGCCCACCCCCGGCCAGATCACCGCGATCCGCGCCGACATCCGCGCCGCCCTCGACCTCGCCGAGGAGACGGTGCCGCTCCGCGAGGCGCACACCCTCGTCGGGCTCGCGGGTTCGGTGACGACCGTGGGCGCGATCGCGCTGGGCCTCCAGGCGTACGACTCGCAGGCGATCCACCACTCCCGCATCCCGTACGAGCGGGTCAAGGAGATCACCGGCGAGCTGCTCGCCGCGACCCACGACGAGCGGGCCGCGATCCCCGTCATGCACCCGGGCCGGGTCGACGTCATCGGGGCCGGGGCGCTCGTACTGCTGGAGATCATGGAGCGGACCGGGGCCCGGGAAGTCGTGGTCAGCGAGCACGACATCCTCGACGGAATCGGTTGGTCCATCGCCTGACAGGCGCCTGCGCGACGCCTCGGCGAAGAACTTCGTGAAGTTCTTCACAAGGAATTGGGGCCTCTTGGCCTACGAATCTGGGTCCAGAGCCCCTTTGGAGCCTCAACTAGGCGGTGCCGATCGCATTTCGGACCGCTCCGGGAGCGTTACGCCGGTGTGAACCGGGCCCGGCGCCGACCGGTGGTACACCCCCCGAAATCCCCCGTGCGTCCAGCTCACGGGGGGTTTCCAACGTCCGCCCGTACACCGTGGTTCCCCCGCCGCGCCATGACCTGTGTCACGTGGGCGGCGGAGTGTAGCAGAGGTGTCCAAGGAGCTTGTGAAGGGGCTCACGAGCCACCCCCCTCCAAGGGGTGGATACTCGATGGCATGAGCACCACGGAGCGTCCCAGGATCCTCGTAGTAGGCGGTGGGTACGTAGGCCTGTACGCAGCACGACGCATCCTCAAGAAGATGCGTTATGCGGAAGCGACCGTCACGGTCGTCGACCCGCGCTCGTACATGACGTACCAGCCCTTCCTCCCCGAAGCTGCCGCCGGCAGCATCTCGCCGAGGCACGTCGTCGTACCCCTGCGACGCGTCCTGCCCAAGGCCGAGGTGCTCACCGGTCGGGTCACGACCATCGATCAGGACCGCAAGGTCGCCACCATCGCGCCGCTCGTCGGCGAGGCTTACGAGCTGCCCTTCGACTACCTCGTCGTCGCGCTCGGCGCCGTCTCCCGCACCTTCCCGATCCCCGGCCTCGCCGAGCAGGGCATCGGCATGAAGGGCGTGGAGGAGGCCATCGGCCTCCGCAACCACGTCCTGGAGCAGCTCGACAAGGCGGACTCCACGACCGACGAGAACGTCCGCCGCAAGGCGCTGACCTTCGTCTTCGTGGGTGGCGGCTTCGCCGGCGCCGAGACCATCGGCGAGGTGGAGGACATGGCCCGCGACGCGGCCAAGTACTACACCAGCGTCAAGCGCGAAGACATGCGCTTCCTGCTCGTCGACGTGGCCGACAAGATCCTCCCCGAGGTCGGGCCCGAGCTCGGCAAGTGGGGCAAGGAGCACCTCGAGGGCCGTGGCATCGAGGTCTACCTCAAGACCGGCATGGACTCCTGCGTGGACGGCCACGTGGTGCTGAACAACGGCCTCGAGGTCGACTCCAACACCATCGTGTGGACCGCCGGCGTCAAGCCGAACCCGGCCCTCGCCCGCTACGGCCTGCCGCTCGGCCCGCGCGGTCACGTGGACACCCAGACGACGCTCCAGGTGCAGGGCTCGGACTACATCTGGGCCGCGGGCGACAACGCCCAGGTCCCGGACGTCGCCGCCCGCAAGGCCGGCGTCGAGAACGCCTGGTGCCCGCCGAACGCCCAGCACGCGCTGCGTCAGGCCAAGGTCCTCGGCGACAACGTGGTCTCCGGCATGCGGGGCTTCCCGCAGAAGGAGTACAGCCACGCCAACAAGGGTGCGGTCGCCGGTCTCGGCCTGCACAAGGGCGTCGCGATGATCGTCATGGGCAAGATGAAGATCAAGCTCAAGGGCCGTCTCGCCTGGTACATGCACCGTGGCTACCACGGTCTGGCCGTGCCCACCTGGAACCGCAAGATCCGTGTCGTCGCCGACTGGACCCTCGCCATGTTCCTCAAGCGCGAGGTCGTCTCGCTCGGCGCCATGGAGACTCCGCGCGAGGAGTTCTACGAGGCCGCCAAGCCGGCCCCGGCCCCGGCCGCCGCCAAGGCGGGCGCGCCCGCAGGCAGCGAGAAGGCCAAGGCGTCCTGACGCTCCAGCGTCAGCAGTACGCAGAGCAGTAGCCGCAGCCCGAAGGGGCCGCCCGCCATCCGTGGTGCGGGCGGCCCCTTCGGCGTATCCGCACCCTGATGCATGTGCACGCCATGCACTTTGCTGATCCATTGCCCGCCATTGGGATGTTGCGGGACACCCGTCGGTGTTATCTCTGGTGAACGCTCAGTAATCCGGGCAACACTGTCACGGAGGTGTGCACCATGGCCGACGCCGCCCTGCGGCTGACCACGCTTGCCGAGGAACTCCTCGGGACTCCACTACCTGTCCGTATCCGCGCCTGGGACGGAAGCGAATCCGGCCCGGCCGACGCCCCGGTCCTCGTCGTCCGAAGCCGCCGCGCCCTGCGCCGCCTGCTGTGGAAGCCCGGCGAACTGGGCCTGGCCCGTGCGTGGGTGGCCGGTGAGATCGACATCGAGGGCGACCTGTACGAGGCCCTCGACCGCATCGCCGGACTGCTCTGGGACCGCGGCGCCGAGACCAAGAGCGCCATCCACCCGGTGCGCGACCCCCGCCTGCGCGCCGCCGCCCGCGGCCTGCTCGCCCTCGCGGGCCCCTGGCCGCCGCCGCGCCCGCCCGCCGAAGAGGTCAGACGCCGCACGGGGCCGCTGCACACCAAGCGCCGAGACAAGGAAAGCATCAGCCACCACTACGACGTGGGCAACGACTTCTACGGGCTGGTGCTCGGCCCGTCGATGGTCTACTCGTGCGCGTACTTCGACGATTCCGCCGGGTCCGTTGGGGGGGTGACCCTCGAAGAGGCCCAGCACGCCAAGCTCGACCTCATCAGCCGCAAGCTGGCGCTCAAGGAAGGGACGCGACTGCTGGACGTGGGCTGCGGCTGGGGCTCGATGGCGATGCACGCGGCGCGCGAGTACGGCGCCCACGTCACCGGCATCACGCTCTCCACCGCGCAGGCGGCCTACGCCCGCAAGCGCATCGCCGACGAGGGGCTGACCGACCGCATCGAGATCCGGGTGCAGGACTACCGGGACGTCAGGGACGGTCCGTACGACGCCATCTCGTCGATCGGGATGGCCGAGCATGTCGGCTCGGTCCAGTACCGGGCGTACGCCGACGACCTGTTCGCCCTGCTCAAGCCCGGCGGGCGGCTGCTCAACCACCAGATCGCGCGGCGCCCGGAGCCGAACGAAGAGGAGTATCGCATCGACGAGTTCATTGACGCGTACGTCTTCCCGGACGGCGAACTCGCGCCGCTCGGCCGGACCGTGGGGACGCTGGAGGAGGCGGGCTTCGAGGTCCGTGACGTCGAGTCGATCCGTGAGCACTACGCCCTGACGCTGCGCCAGTGGGTCGCCAACCTGGAGGCCAACTGGTCCCAGGCGGTACGGGCGACCTCCCGGGGGCGGGCCCGCGTCTGGCAGCTCTACATGGCGGCCTCCGCGCTCTCCTTCGAGCGCAACAGGATCGGCGTCAACCAGGTTCTCGCCGTACGGCCGGGGGAGAACGGCGCGTCGGGTATGCCACTGCGTGCCCGCACCTGGAATCCGCCGCTCCGATAACGGCCTGATTATGACTTTCTAACCCCTTTGGTGGCTGGATACGTTCAGCACTTCGGGCGCGGCGAGCGAGGCGGGAGCACAGGAATCTGACCAGCCTGTGCCCCGCCTTTTTCGCGCGCCTACAGTGTCATGAATGCATCACGAAGCAAGGGGAACCCACTTGTTCCGCCTCAGAAGGACGTGGCTGCCTGTCCTGGCAGCCACTCTCATGACCACGGCCCTACTGAATGCCCCGGCAGCCTCCTCCGCGCAACCGGAGAGCCGGCCGGCGGCCGTGGCGGCCGTCGCGACGAGCGCCACCTTCAACAACCCCGCTGGAACCACGGCCGAACAGAGCAAGGTCCGTGACCACATCGTAGGCCTGATCAACCAGGCCGCGGCGGCCACCACGATCACGGTGTCGATGTACACCTTCACCGAGGACACCGTCGCCGACGCCCTGGTCGCCGCCAAGCAGCGCGGCGTTTCGGTCAAGGTGATCCTCGACCACACCTCCGCCACCATGACCGGCGGCGAGTACAACACCCTTGCCACCGGGCTCGGTACCGACCGTACGCAGTCGTCGTGGGTGCTGGCCTGTCCGGCAGGGCGCGGCTGCATCGGCACGCGGATGCTGCCCGGCGACGCGGACGGCCCGATCAACCACAACAAGTTCTTCCTCTTCTCCTCGGTGGGAGGGTCGGCGAACGTGGTGGTGCAGGCCTCGGCCAACATGACCAACACCCAGCGCACCGACCTCTTCAACAACGCGGTGACGATCGTCGACGCCGGGCTTTACGGCATCTACCAGGCGTACTTCACCGATCTGCTGAAGTACGGGGCGTCGGCGAGCGGACTGAGCCACTACTACAAGACCCCGTCGAGCGGCGCGTACAAGACCTACTTCTTCCCGCGCCGGGAAGCCTCGGGCGCCGAGTACAACAACGACGCCTCGACCGACACCATCAACCTGATTCTCGACAACGTCAGCTGCACGGGCGGCACCCAGGTCCGGATGGCGGCGAACCTCTTCACGCGCGACGAGGTCGCCAAGAAGCTCGTGTCGCTGAAGACTGCGGGCTGTTCGGTGCTTCTGGCACACGACGGGGCGCCGGGCTCGATGAGCGCGTCCGTCGAGTCGGCCGTCTACGGCAAACTCACCGAGCGCGTGCAGTGCCACGAGGACCGGGGGGCCGACCTGCCCAAAGTGGGCCTGCACTCCAAGTACCTGCTGATCGACGGCACGTACGCCGGTGCGGCGGACCAGCAGCTCGTCTTCACCGGCAGCCACAACTACACGTACCCCGCGCTGCGGGCCAACGACGAGACACTGCTGAAGATCGACAACGCGACGCTCTTCGGCCAGTACAGGACGAACCACGCCCAGCTGATGAGCTACTGCAAGGGCTCCTGACCCACGGCGAAGGGCCGGCCCCCGGTGGACCGGCCCTTCGTCAGGCATACGCAGGCATCGGTGCGTACCGCCGACTACTCGGCCTTGATCGCGTCGAGCATGTTCAGCTTCGCCGCGCTGCGCGCCGGCCACATCGCCGCGAGTACGCCGACCACCGCGGCCAGCAGCAGGAAGATGCCGATCCGGTCCCACGGCACGACCAGGGCGTAACCCGGGACCGAGTCCCTGACCGTCTGGCCGATGGCCCAGCCCAGGAACGTACCGAGGCCGACACCGATCACCGCGCCGAACACCGAGATGACCACGGCCTCCAGCCGGATCATGGTCTTGACCTTGCGGCGGTCGAGGCCGATCGCCCGCAGCATGCCGATCTCCTGCTGACGCTCGAAGACGGACATCGCCAGGGTGTTGATGACACCGAGCACCGCGATCAGCAGGGCCATGCCCAGCAGCCCGTACATGATGTTCAGCATCGTGTTGATCATGCCGCCGAACTGGTTGCGGATGTCCTGCTGGTCCATCACGCTGATCGCCGGGTTCTGCCCCAGCGCGTCCACGAGCGCCTTCTCGTTCGCCGCGCTCGCGCCGCCGTCCGTCTTCACCCAGATCTCGCGGATGTACGGCTTGGCCTCGTGCTTGGCCACGGTCTTCTGGTCGATCAGGACCGGCGAGAGGAATTCATTGCCCTTGTACGTCGCACCGACCGTCAGCTTCGACTTCTTGCCGTCCGCGAACTTCACGGGCACGCTGTCGCCGACCTTCAGGCCCCCGCTCTTCGCGGTCTTGTCGTCGACCGCGATGGCGCCCTTGGCCAGCGAGTCCAGCGAGCCGGAGACCGGCGTGATGTTGATGACCCGCTCGATGTCGCCCGGCGTGACCCCGGAAGCCGCGGCCCACTCGCCCTTCAGCTCGAAGTTCGCGGCCGTCTGCGGAGAGACCGCTGATACGCCGGGCACCTTCTCCAGCGCGCTGAGCGCCGAGCTGTCCAGCGAACCGCTGTTCGCCATCGTGAACATGTAGTCGGCCTTGATGTTGTCCGTGGTCATCTTGTCCACGGCACGGCCCATGGTGACGCCGAGCACGGACAGCCCGGTGACCAGGGTGAGGCCGATCGCCAGCGCGGAGGCGGTGGCTCCGGTACGCCGCGGGTTGCGCACCGCGTTCTGGCCCGCCAGCGTGCCGGACACCCCGAAGAGCTTGCTGATCAGCGGACGTACGAGCGCGATCACCGGCCGCGACAGCAGCGGGATCAGCACGATGATGCCGATCAGCGCGAAGAAGGCACCGGCCCCGATGAGCATCCGGCCGTCCTTGCCGACCGCGGCGCCGCCGAGGATGCCGGCCGCGCCCAGCAGCGTGATGAAGCCGCCGATGGAGTTCCGTACGACCAGGGACTTGGTGGTGGCGACCGCGTGCACGCTGCTCATCGCCGCCACCGGCGGGATCTTGGCGGCCCGGCGGGCGGGCAGCCAGGCGGCGAGCATCGTGACCAGCACACCGACCGCGAAGGCGGCGGCTACGGCGGTGGGCGAGACGATCAGCGGACCGGCCGGCACCTTCGCGCCGAAGGCGGACATCGCGGAGCGCAGCCCGGTCGCGAGCCCCAGACCGAGGGCGAAACCGACCACCGACGCGATCGCGCCGACGACCATCGCTTCGAGCAGCACCGAGCGCTTGACCTGACGGCGGGAGGCGCCGACGGCGCGCATCAGGGCGAGCTCCTTGGTGCGCTGGGCGACCAGCATGGTGAAGGTGTTGGAGATCAGGAAGATGCCGACGAAGAGCGCGATCGCGGCGAAGGCGAGCAGCACCTGGTTGAGCGCGCTCAGGCCCTCCTCGATCATCTCGGCCTGGTCGTCGGCGAGCTCCTTGCCGGTCTGGGCCTCGGCGCCCTCGGGCAGCAGCGGCTTCACGGCGTCGAGCAGCTGCTGCTCGGACGTGCCGGAGGCGGCGGTGATGGTGACGTCCTTGAAGTGACCGGGCGTCAGGTAAAGCTTCTGGGCGACGGGGGTCTGGAAGAGCACCAGCGAGCCGCCGGCGTTGACCTGGCCGTCCTCGGTGGTGAAGACACCGGAGAGGGTGTACTCCTTCACCGGCCCGTTGGTCGCGACCCGCACGGTGTCACCGGTCTTGTACTTGCCCTTGTCGGCCGTGGCCTTGTCGAGGGCGATCTCGCCGGCCTTCGCCGGGCCGGAGCCGTCGGTGAAGTCGTACGCGGGATCCTTGGGATTCTTGCCGCCCTTGCCCGGCTCGAAGTTGGCGCCGGTGTTGGACCAGCCGTTGCCGATGAGCTTGCCGTCGGGGTCGGCGACACCGGCGAAGCCGGAGACGCGCCCGGTGGCGGCGGCGACACCGTCCAGGCCCTGGATCTTCTCCAGGGTCCGGGCGTCTATGCCCAGCTCCTTCTTGCTGTTCTCGGAGTCCGGGTACGTCGTGACCGCTACGGCGACGTCTTTGTAGCTCTTCGCCGACTGGTTGCCGAAGGCGTTGGAGAGGGTGTCGGTGAAGACCAGGGTGCCGGACACGAAGGCCACGCCGAGCATTACGGCGAGCACGGTCATCAGCAGCCTGGCCTTGTGCGCGAGCACATTGCGCAGGGCGGTACGGAACATTTCTGTCAGTCCTGGGGTGGGGGTCGGCCGGAGGGGAACGAACGGGGCGGTCAGCCGGAGATCAGCTGGTGCGGCCCCTGGCGTCGAACTCCTTCATCCGGTCGAGGACGCCGTCCGCGGTGGGGTTCAGCATCTCGTCGACGATCCGGCCGTCGGCCAGGAAGATCACGCGGTCCGCGTACGACGCGGCTGCCGGGTCGTGCGTGACCATGACGACGGTCTGGCCGAGCTCGCGCACGGAGTTGCGCAGGAAGCCGAGGACCTCGGCGCCCGAGCGGGAGTCCAGGTTTCCGGTCGGCTCGTCGCCGAACATGATCTCCGGCCGGCTCGCCAGGGCGCGGGCCACGGCGACGCGCTGCTGCTGGCCGCCGGAGAGCTGGGCGGGCCGGTGGCTCAGCCGGTCGGCCAGGCCGACCATGCCGATGACCGTGTCCAGCCACTCCTTGTCGGGCTTGCGGCCCGCGATGTCCATCGGCAGGGTGATGTTCTCGGCGGCGGTGAGCGTCGGCAGCAGGTTGAACGCCTGGAAGATGAAGCCGATCTTGTCCCGGCGCAGCTGCGTGAGCTGCTTGTCCTTGAGGGTGCCCAGCTCGGTCTCGCCGATCCGTACGGAGCCGGAGCTGAACGAGTCGAGACCCGCGACGCAGTGCATCAGCGTCGACTTGCCGGAACCCGACGGGCCCATGATCGCGGTGAACTCACCCTGGCGGAAGTCCACGGTGACCCGGTCCAGAGCGACCACCTGCGTCTCGCCCTGCCCGTAAACCTTTGAGAGCTCCGTGGCGCGTGCGGCCACCGCGGTGGCGCGGTGGGCGGTGGCGGTGGGGGTGGTGGTCACGAGAGGGCACTCCTGTCGGGGACGTTTAAAGGGACTCCTTCATGGTCCCGTCCGATCGGCGCCCGCGGATCAGCCCTCGTGCCCGTTCCCGGGGCCGTCTTGAGTCGCATCGCCGGGCATGCCCGTCCTCCTTTGGTATGACGCCGTCCCTGAGGCCGCCCCCGAGTCGGGGCAGGCGCGCCCAGGGCCCGGCAAGGACCGCAGACAGTGGCGCGGGCAGTCGAGTTTCCGCCTTTCCCGTACGCGGTCCTTTACGCCTGTCCACCCCTCCCGGCATGTGCCGACAGCGCATTCGCGCACTGACACACCCTCAGGCGTCAATAAAATAAGACAACATCAGCCCGGCATTCCGCTGTACGGGGGAAGCGTCCGGATAGGCTCTGACCCGCGAATTGTGGAGCCGCGCACCTTGCCCGGATGGTGGAATGCAGACACGGCGAGCTTAAACCTCGCTGCCCCTCGGGGCGTGCCGGTTCAAGTCCGGCTCCGGGCACCACGCACGGCCGAGGGGCCGCCCGACCAGTGACCGGCGCCAGGGCGGCTGCCGCGAGCCGATCGCGCCCCGGTGACGCACCCCCGGCGGAGCGCGCCCCCCACGTGAGCGCCTGCGCCGATGACATGGCGACTACGCACTGCATACTCTCGATAACGCTGGGTGACCGTACGGGAACCGTCCGTCGTACGGTCGCGGCCTACGGCGAGAGGTGTGCCCATCGTGGTGACGCAGCAGCAGCCGATTCCCTACCCCTTCCCCCCGTCCAGACTCGAGGTCCATCCGCGATACGGAGAGTTGCGCGACCTCCCGCTCGCCCGTGTCCGGCTGCCCTACGGAGAGGGCGCCTGGCTCGTCACCCGGCACGCCGACGTGAAGACAGTCCTCGCCGACCCGCGCTTCAGCCTGGCCGCCGCTGTGGGGCGGGACCAGCCACGGCTGCGGTCGATGACCCGCGACGGCGGCGGGCTGTTCTCCAAGGAGCCGCCCGAGCACACCCGGCTGCGCTCCCTGGTGGCCAAGGAGTTCGGCGCCCGCCGCGTCGAAGGGCTGCGGATTCGCGCCAGGGAAGTCGCCGACGGGCTGCTGGACGCCATGGAGGCGAAGGGAGCCCCCGCCGACCTGGTCGACGACTTCGCGATCCCGCTGCCGACCACCATCATCTGCGAACTGCTCGGCGTGCCCGGCGCCGACCACCGGCGGCTCTGGGGCTGGGCGCAGTCCGTCCTCTCCAACACCTCCTCCGAGCAGGAACTGATGACCCGCGGCAAGGAGCTCTTCGGCTACCTCGCGGGCGTGCTGGAACTGCGCCGCCGCGAGCCGGGCGACGACGTACTGAGCGGACTGGTCCAGGCCTGCGACGAGGACGAACAGATCACCGAGACGGAACTGCTCGCCCTCACCTCCGACCTGCTCATCGCCGGCTTCGTGAGCACCACGAACCAGATCGGAAATTTCTTCTACCAGCTGCTGGCCGACCCCGCCGACCTCGTACGCCTGCGGGACAACCCCGAGGCGATCCCCAAGGCGGTCGAGGAGCTGATGCGGTACGTGCCGCTGCTGGTCGGCTTCACCCTTCCCCGGTACGCCACCGAGGACGTCGAGCTGGGCGGAGTCCTGATCCGGTCCGGTGACGCGGTGCTGGTCGCGACGGCGGCGGCCAACCGGGACCCGGAGATCTTCCCGGACCCGGAGCGGCTCGTCCTCGACCGCCCCGTCAACCCCCATGTCGGATTCGGGCACGGCGTGCACTACTGCATCGGCGCGCACTTGGCGCGGCTCGAACTGCAAGTGGCCCTGGAACGCGTACTGCACCGGATGCCGGGCCTTCGGTTCGCCGTCCCCGAGGACGAACTGAGCTGGAAGACCGACGCGATGATCATCGGCCTGAACGCACTGCCCGTCAGCTGGTGAACGGCAAGGCAACTCACGAGCCCGAGGAGGCCCCACGATGGCGCGGTTGAAGCAGACCAGAGAGACGATGATCATCATCGGTGGCGGCCTCGGCGGCCTGTCCACCGGCTGTTACGCGCAAATGAACGGCTACCGCTCGCAGGTCCTGGAAATGCACGAGATCCCCGGCGGCTCCTGCACGGGCTGGGGCCGTGGGGACTTCACCTTCGACTGGTGCATCAGCTGGCTGCTCGGCAACGGACCCGGCAACCAGATGTACCAGATCTGGCTCGAACTGGGCGCCCTCCAGGGCAAGGAGATGCGCCACTTCGACGCGTTCAACATCGTGCGCGGCCGCGACGGCCGAGCCGTCCACTTCTACTCCGACCCGGACCGCCTCGAAGCCCACTTACTGGCCATCTCACCGGCCGACGCCCGCCCGATCCGCAACTTCTGCGACGGCGTACGGAAATTCCAGAGAGCCCTGGCCGTCTACCCGTTCCTCAAGCCGGTCGGCCTGATGGGGACGGTCGAGCGCTGGCGGATGCTGGCCGGGTTCCTCCCGTACTTCAACACCATCCGCAAGTCCATCACGGAGCTGATGTCGGACTACTCGGCGCGGTTCAAGGAACCGCTGCTGCGCGAGGCCTTCAACTTCATCCTGTACGAGAACCACTCGGCGTTCCCGGTGCTGCCGTTCTACTTCCAGCTGGCCGCCCACGCCAACCAGTCGGCCGGAGTGCCGGAAGGCGGCTCGCTCGGCCTGGCGAAGTCCGTCGCGCAGCGTTACGAGCGGCTCGGTGGTGAAGTGAAGTACAACGCCAAGGTCCAGGAGGTGCTGGTCGAGAACGACCGGGCGGTGGGTGTCCGGCTGAGCGACGGCCGGGAGTTCTACGCCGACATCGTCGTCTCGGCCGCCGACGGCCACACCACGGCGATGAAGCTCCTCAAGGGCCAGTACCTGAACGACACCTACCGGGACCTCTACACGAGAGTCATCGACGAGCCGGGCATGCTGTCCCCCGGCTACGTCAGCCTCTTCCTCGGCCTGCGCCGTCCCTTCCCGGACGCGGACCCCTGTACGACGTACCTGCTCACCGACGCGGAAGCGGCCCGGCTGCCCGGGATGCGTACGCCGAGCATCAACGTCCAGTTCCGCAGCAGGCACTATCCGGAGCTGTCGCCCGACGGAACGGCCGTAGTCTTCGCGACGTATTTCTCCACCATCGACTCCTGGCGGCCACTGCGCGACGGCCCCGAGCAGGCCAGCAGGCAGCGCCGCGGACAGGAGCTGCACACCCTCCCGGTGCGGCATGGCCGGGAGTACAGCGTGGCCAAGCGCCGCGTGCGCGAAGGCATCGTGGGCTTCCTGGACGAGCGCTACCCGGGGCTCAAGCACGCCGTGAAGGTGGCCGACGTATCAACGCCGCTCACTCAGGTCCGCTACACCGGCACCTACGACGGGGCGTTCCCGGGCTGGCAGCCGTTCGTCGAGGGCAGCGAGACGCTGGAGGAGGAGATCAAGAAGAACGGGCCGGTGCTGCCCGGCCTGGAGAACTTCTACCTCTCCGGCGTCTGGGCCACCATCGGCGGCCTGATCAGGGCGGCCGCGGCGGGCAGGCACGTCATGCAGTTCATCTGCCGCGACGACGGCCGTGAATTCACGGCGAGCATCGACGACAGCGCACCACCGCCCACGCACCGGACCGTGCCCGTATCCACCGGCACCACATCCACCGACAGGCCGACCACGACAGGGGTTCTCGCATGAAGATCGAGAAGTGGGTGGTGCGCGAGCACGTCGACGGGGTGCCGGACGTCGACCGGATGTACGAGAAGGTGGTCGACCAGGTCGATGTCGCCGCCCTCAAGGACGACGAGATGCTGTTCAAGACGCGGTACGTCTCGGTCGACCCCTACTTGCACGGGCTCGCCCTGGAGACGCCGATCGGCGCGCACATGACGGCGGACTCCGTCATGGAGGTGGTCGCGGCGGGACCCGACGCGGCGTACGGAGTCGGCGAGGTGGTGCAGGGCTACGGCGGCTGGCGCAGCCACCTGGTCGGCGACGGCGGACCGGTGGTGTGGCGGGACGGCCTCCTGCCGATGGTGTTTCCCGCCTTCCGCAGGCTGGACCTGGCCCACTACGACGAGGCGCTGCCGCTCTCCTCGGTGCTCGGCGTCATGGGCGTGGCCGGCCTGACGGCCTGGGGCACGATGACCAAGTTCCTGACCGTGCGCCCCGGCGACACGGTCGTGATCAGCGGCGCGTCGGGCTCCGTCGGCACCCTGGCCGGCCAGCTGGCCAAGCACGCCGGCGCACGGGTTGTCGGCACCACCGGCTCGCCCGAGAAGGCGGAGTTCCTGACCGGCCTCGGCTTCGACGCCGTGGTGCTCTACCGGCAGGGCGACGAGGCGGACGCGGTACGGGAGGCGCTGGCGCAGGCCGCGCCGGACGGCGTCGACAAGTACTTCGACAACATGGGCGGCACCGTGACCGACGCGGTGTTCACGATGCTCAACGTCGGCAGCCAGGTGGCGGTCTGCTGGCAGTGGGCGACCCAGGTGGGCAGGGAGACCGTCGGGCCGCGCCTGCTGCCGCACATCATGTTTCCCCGTACGACCATCCGGGGGATCTTCGCGCAGGAGTGGTACGACGAGGAGCATCTGGCGGCACTGCGCACGGAGGTCGGGGGCCTGATCAGGCGCGGCGACATCGCCCACCACCAGACGCTGCACCAGGGATTCGACTCGATCCCGGGCGCCTACCGCAGCCTCTATGTCAACCGGGCCGCAAACCGGGGCAAGGTGCTGGTGGCGCTGTAGCCCCCGAGCCCCAGTGATCCCGAACCGTCACCAAAGATCCTCCCCTGGCACTAGGGTCTTCCTTTTGCTTTCCCATTACTCTTGACCCAAGGCCACGCAGGGTGGCCATGGAGGAGTGAGATGAGGAGCAGCAACCCGGTCTTCTCGCGACGGGGCTTCAGCCGCGACAACGGCACCGCGGGCTTCACCGCGGCACCGCAGGCCGGGGGCCCCGCCGTCGGTACGGCGCAGGGCAACCCGTACGCCCAGGGCGCCCCCGCGAACCCGTACGCCACCAACCCTTACGCCCAGCAGGACACGCAGTACGGCGCCCCGCAGGCGCCCGTACGCGGCGATGTCATGACGATGGACGACGTCGTCGCGCGGACGGGCATCACGCTCGGCCTCGTGATCGCCGGCGCCACCGTCGCCTGGGTCATGAACATCGGCCTCGGCCTGGCCATCGGCGCCGCTCTCGTGGCGATGGTGCTCGCGCTGGTCCAGTCCTTCAAGCGGACGCCCGTCCCCGCGCTGATCCTGGCGTACGCGGGCTTCGAAGGCATCTTCCTCGGCGCGCTCAGCAACTTCGTGAACACGATGGTGTCGCCGGGTGCGCCGATGCAGGCGGTGCTGGGCACGATGGCGGTCTTCGTCACCATGCTCTTCCTGTACAAGACCCGGATCATCCGGGTCACGCAGCGCTTCACGCGCTACCTGATGATCGCCGCGATCAGCTTCATGGTGCTGACCGCCGTGAACCTGCTGTTCATGGTGTTCGCGGGCGGTGACGGCCTCGGCTTCCGCAGCGGCTGGATGGGCGTCGTCTTCGGTGTCGTCGGTGTGCTGCTCGGCGCGTTCTTCCTCGCCATGGACTTCAAGCAGGTCGAGGACGGCGTCGCGTACGGCGCTCCGCGCGAGGAGTCCTGGCTGGCGGCCTTCGGCCTCACCCTGACCCTGGTGTGGATCTACCTGGAGATGCTGCGACTGGTCTCCATCCTCAGCGGCGACGACTAGAACGACAGTCGCCCCTGGGCACATGCGGAAGGGCCCGCCCGGCGTATGCCGGGCGGGCCCTTCCGCATGTCTACCCGTATGTCTACGTCTAGAGCAATCGCCGGGCGGCGCGCCTCAGGTCGTACTCGTGGATGATCGCTTTCGCATGGCCGTAGGCGAGATTGTGTTCACTCCGGAGCCAGCTGACCTTCTCCTCGAAGCGGAAGAGGGCTGGGCCGTCGTCTACGGCGCGGAGCCAGTCGGAGACTTCACGACCGGTGCAGTGAGGGATTCGGGAGAGCAGGTTCTGATGGGTCTCTTCGGAGAAAACTTGGGACATTCGGCGCCTCCGGACGCATTGCGCGAGTGCTCCTTCATGTCACCGTGCCTGAGTGTTCGCCCGTTGGCAACAGTCCCGGGAGGGCGCGTAGGGTCGCGGCGTGCTTGATACAACGCCCCTGACGGCCGCCGTGGACCGATTCGCCGACCGGCTGCGCGCCGCCCCGCAGAGCCGCCTGCAACGCGGCGCGGCCGCCGAAGGACTCGCCCTGGCCAGGGAATTGTCCGTACGGGCACAGCGGATCGAGGAGCCGGAGGCGCAACCGCGGATCATGCCGGACGCGGGCGCGTTCGCGGTGGCCGACCAGCTCGCGGTGGCCGGCCACGATCTGGCGGGGGCGCTGGAAATGGTCGCGGCGCCGGAAATGGCGGGGGCGAGGCAACGGGGAACGGCCCCGTCCGTCGAGGCCGTGGAGGCCGAGCTGGACGAGGCCGTGAAGCTGGTGAAGGCGGCGGCGGCGCGGGCCGGGGTCTGAGCGCGGGCTGGATCGACGCCCGGGGCTGGATCGACGCCCGGGGCTAGATCGACGCGATGACGCGGTCGGCGAGGATGTAGACGCTTTCCTCGCCGCAGGAGAAGGTCAGGGCGTACGCCCCGGAGATGCCGGAGCCGCCGAGCAGGACCGGGGACTCGCCGACGCGCAGTGACTCGGCCAGGCGTTCGGCGGTCTCGCGGTGGCCGGGGGTCATGCAGAGCGTCGTACCGTCCATGAAGACGTACACGTCGAGGGTGCCGAGCGGTCCCGGGCGTACGTCGGTGAGGGCGGTGCGGGCGGCCGCGAGCTCCTGGAGGCGCGTCACGGTGCGCTCGTGGTCGGCCACGACCGGGGTCTGAACCGGGACGAAGTCGGGGTGCGAGGGGTGGCGGCGGCGGGCGGCGGCCAGCTCGGGGGAGTCCTCGGGGAACGCGTCGGCCTGATCGAGGTCGTCGACGCCGTCGAGCCCATCGAAACCGTCCAGTCCGTCCAGCCCGTCCAGTCCGTCCAGCCCATGGAGAGCGTTGATGCTGTCGGCGCCGTCGGCGCGGTCAAGTGCCTCGAGCGCCTCGTACGCGTCGAACGACTCCAGGCCCGTGAAGTCCGCCTGGCGCGGGATGAAGAACGGGGGCGACTCGTCGCCGAGACCGGGCAGGCCGCCCAGCAGCGACGGGGCGTCGGCGGCGTCGCGGGCCTCCTGCGCGGCCCAGAACGCACGCGCCTCGGCCAGCTCGCGCTCACGCTCCTCGGCGAGGGCTTCGGCTACCGCGGCCCGTATCCCGTCCGCTTCGGCGGCACGGGTCTGCTGGGGGACGGCGGCCCCGGAACGGCTGACGGCTGCGGCCGTCAGCTCGGTGCGCAGAGCGGCGACCTGCTTGCGCAGTCCGTGGACTGCGTGCAGGGCAGCGGCGCCCACGGCCGTGGCGGCGGCCGTGGTAAGCAGCAGGGCAAGAGGCATGGCGCTCACTGACTTACTCCCGGTTTCATCGATCCCCCGACTTCCTACATCAGCTTGAGGTGAGTGCGCGCCATCTGTCAGTGCATTACGTCACGAATTGGACAGTTCTTTCCGCCGCTCGTTCGCCCCGTAACCGCCGTTGACCTGGGGATATGCCTCTCCCCCAGGAGATAGATCACATCCTGGGGGAGATTGGGTTACGAACCGGGTGCGGTCGGCGTGCTCAGGTGCAGCTCAGGTTCAGCTGAGGCGCTCGATGACCATGGCCATGCCCTGGCCGCCACCCACGCACATCGTCTCCAGGCCGAACTGCTTGTCGTGGAACTGGAGGCTGTTGATCAGCGTGCCGGTGATGCGGGCGCCGGTCATACCGAAGGGGTGGCCGACGGCGATGGCGCCACCGTTGACGTTGAGCTTGTCCAGGTCCAGGCCGAGGTCCTGGTAGGACGGGATGACCTGGGCGGCGAAGGCCTCGTTGATCTCGGCGAGGTCGATGTCGCCGATGCTCAGCCCGGCGCGCTTCAGCGCCTGCTTGCTGGCCTCCACCGGGCCGTAACCCATGATCTCGGGCGAGAGCCCGGAGACACCGGTCGAAACGATGCGCGCCAGCGGCGTCAGCCCCAGCTCACGGGCCTTGGTGTCGCTCATGATGACGAGGGCCGCGGCGCCGTCGTTGAGCGGGCAGCAGTTGGCGGCGGTGACGCGGCCGTCGGGGCGGAAGACGGGCTTGAGGCCCTGGACGCCTTCGAGGGTGACGCCGGCGCGGGGGCCGTCGTCCGCGCTCACCACGGTCCCGTCGGGGGTGGTGACCGGGGTGATCTCGCGCTCCCAGAAGCCGTTCTTGATGGCCTGCTCGGCGAGGTTCTGCGACCGTACGCCGAACTCGTCCATCTCGGCGCGGGAGATGCCCTTGAGGCGGGCGAGGTTCTCGGCGGTCTGGCCCATCGCGATGTACGCGTCGGGGACGAGGCCGTCCTCGCGCGGGTCGTGCCACTCGGCGCCCTCGGTCTGCGCGACGGCGGCGGTACGGGCCTCCGCGTCGGCGAAGAGGGGGTTGTGGGTGTCGGGAATGCCGTCGGAGCTGCCCTTCACGGAGCGGGACACCATCTCGACACCGGCAGAGATGAAGACGTCACCCTCGCCGGCCTTGATGGCGTGCAGCGCCATGCGGGAGGTCTGGAGGGAGGAGGAACAGTAGCGGGTGACGGTGCAGCCCGGGAGGTGGTCCATCCCCATCTGTACGGCGACGATGCGGCCGAGGTTGTGTCCCTGCTCGCCGCCGGGGAGGCCGCAGCCGAGCATGAGGTCGTCGATGTCACGGGGGTCGAGCTCGGGCACCTTGGCGAGGGCGGCCTGAATGATGGTGGCGGTCAGGTCGTCGGGCCGCAGGTCCTTCAGCGAGCCCTTGAAGGCGCGGCCGATGGGCGAACGGGCGGTGGAAACGATCACGGCTTCGGGCATGACGGCTCCATGAGGGCGAGAAGGCGGTACGCAGGGCTAGCTGGGAAGTTACCCGCACGTATGCCCGGGGTCACCGACCTGGTGATGTGATGCGGGCCTCTTTTCTAAGCGCCCGCTCAGTCGGTGGTCTTTCCTTCCCTTCTACCCACCCCTCCCCACCGGCACAACCAGCCCCTCCGGCGTTTGAGGAGCGGGGTCTGGGGCGGAGCCCCGGTTCACCCGCCCCCGCACCCCTCACAGCGCACCCCTCACAGCGCCCGGCGCGGCTCCCGCTGGGCGGCCGGTTCCGCCGGGGTCGGGAGGCGGCGGCGACGGCGGTGCTTCAGGAGGGCCCAGGGCGCCCGGGCGCCCGTCACCTCCGTACCGGCGGCCGACGCGGCCTCCGCCGCCGCCTTGGCGACCGGCAGCATGTCCTCGTCGCGCGAGGCGTCCAGCCGGTCCGACTCCGGCCACAGGCCCAGCGCCGCGCAAACCGTCGGCAGTACGGCCATCGCCGCAGTCGCGTACCCCTCCGCCGAGGGGTGGTAATTGTCCGGCCCGAACAGCTCACGGGGGTTGGCCAGGAACTCGGGCCCCAGCAGATCGCCCAGCGACACCGTCCGCCCGCCCTGCTCCACCGTCCCGATCGTCTGCGCCGCCGCGAGCTGCCGCGAGACGCGCCGCGCCAGCCACCGCAGCGGCTGGTAGACCGGCTCGATCGTGCCGAGGTCGGGGCACGTGCCGACGACCACCTCCGCACCCGCCGTACGGAGGCGGCGTACCGCCGAGGCGAGGTAACGGACCGACTGCGTGGCCGGCATCCGGTGCGTCACGTCATTCGCGCCAACCATGATCACGCAGACGTCGGGCAGCCGCTCACGGTCCGCCAGCAGCGCCGTGACCTGGCGCTCCAGGTCGTCCGACTGCGCCCCGGGCTGCGCCACATTGCGGAGTACGACCGGACGTTCCGCCACCGCCGCGAGACCGGACGCGAGCAGCGCGCCAGGCGTGTGCCCGGCCCGGCGTACGCCCTGTCCGGCCGCCGTCGAGTCGCCGAGCATGGCGAGCCGCAGCGGGGCGTCCATGGGATACCCGGCCAGCGGCATCCCGTACAGCCCGTCCGCCAGTGGTGGTACCGGCGCCCGGCCGCCGCCCACCGACCGTTTGGCCAGCTGGACCTCGGCAAGGAAAATCCCCACCGCCGCCGCGCCGACCAGACCGATCCCGCCCCCGCCGTACGCCGCGCCAGCGGCGATCCGCCGTGCCACCCTTGCTCTCGACACAGTCGCAGCCACCTCCTCCAGGCCTCGAGCCACCCGCTCACTCCGCTCAAGTGCTTACTGCCCGGTAGTGGCCTCTCTTCAATCGCGCCCGAACGTGAACACGCCGTCGTCGGCGCTCTACGCTGGGCAGCACCATTACGGAGACCCCGGAGCGCATCGTGCAATTTCACGACTCGATGATCACCCTCGTCGGCAACACCCCGCTTGTGAGGCTGGGCAGCGTGACGGCCGGCATCCAGGCAACAGTCCTGGCCAAGGTCGAGTACTTCAACCCCGGCGGATCCGTGAAGGACCGGATCGCCCTGCGCATGATCGAAGCGGCGGAGGAAAGCGGCGCCCTCAAGCCCGGCGGCACGATCGTCGAGCCGACGTCCGGCAACACCGGTGTCGGTCTCGCCATCGTGGCGCAGCAGAAGGGCTACAAGTGCATCTTCGTCTGCCCGGACAAGGTGTCCACGGACAAGATCAATGTGCTGCGCGCGTACGGCGCCGAGGTCGTCGTATGCCCCACGGCAGTCGACCCCGAGCACCCCGACTCGTACTACAACGTCTCCGACCGTCTGGTCACCGAGACGCCGGGCGCCTGGAAGCCCGACCAGTACAGCAACCCGAACAACCCGCGCTCGCACTACGAGACCACCGGTCCCGAACTGTGGACGCAGACGGACGGGAAGATCACGCACTTCGTGGCGGGCGTCGGCACCGGCGGCACGATCACGGGTACGGGGCGCTACCTGAAGGAAGTCAGCGACGGCAAGGTCAAGGTCATCGGTGCGGACCCGGAGGGCTCGGTGTATTCGGGTGGCTCGGGGCGGCCGTACCTCGTCGAGGGCGTCGGCGAGGACTTCTGGCCGTCGGCGTACGACGCGACCGTGACGGATGAGATCGTCGCAGTCTCGGACAAGGACTCCTTCCAGATGACGCGGCGCCTCGCCAAGGAGGAGGGCCTGCTGGTCGGAGGCTCCTGCGGCATGGCGGTCGTCGGCGCGCTGCGCGTGGCGGAGCGCCTCGGCCCGGATGACGTGGTCGTCGTACTGCTGCCGGACAGCGGCCGCGGCTACCTCAGCAAGATCTTCAACGACGAGTGGATGGCGGACTACGGCTTCCTGGAGGAGTCGGGGCCGCACGCGAGCGTCGGGGACGTCCTGCGGTACAAGGAGGGCGACATGCCGAACCTGGTGCACATGCACCCGGAGGAGACGGTGGGCCAGGCGATCGACGTACTGCGCGAGTACGGCGTCTCGCAGATGCCGATCGTGAAGCCGGGCGCGGGTCACCCGGACGTCATGGCCGCGGAGGTCATCGGCTCGGTCGTCGAACGCGAGCTGCTGGACGCCCTGTTCGCGCAGCGGGCGCAGCTGGGCGACAGGCTGGAGAAGCACATGAGCGCGCCGCTGCCGCAGGTCGGTTCGGGGGAGCCGGTGGAGGACCTGATGGCTGTGCTGGGCAGCAAGGGGCAGCACGACGCGGCGATTGTGCTGGTCGAGGGGAAGCCGACGGGTGTGGTGAGCCGGCAGGACCTGCTGGCATTCCTGGCGAAGCCGCAGGCGTAGTGGTGGCTTAGCGGTGCCGTAGTCGTGCCGCAGTCGTGCCGTAGTCGTGGCGTGGTGCTGGCTTAGCCGCGGCTTCGCAAAAGTGGTACGAGGGCGACACGTTCGCGCAGCACCGGCTTAACACGGCTGGGGCACATTGGTTGTTGTCGGCGTCAAGGACAACCGGAGCGGCTCCCGGACCTCCACGGACGCCTGGACGCGAGGCCCTGAACCCGGCCCGCGCCCCTCGCGGGGACCGCCGTCGTCCCGCCCCCTGGGTGACCGGGGGTGCGGCGGTCCCCGCGACATTTTGGGTTAGTTTTGGGTCAGTTTGGGTCAGTCCTCCCAGTCGGATTTCTGACGGTTCCTCCGCTGCCAGGGCAGGCCACGCGCGGCGTGGACGGCGTTGACGCCGACGATGCCGAGCCAGGCGACGACCAGGCCTTCGATGCCCGCGTTGGCGACGCCGATCGCCGACAGCGGGATGGCGAGGACGAGTGACACCGCGCCGAACCCGAACCGCTCGCCGAAGCTCGACGTGCCCTGCGGCGACTTGGTGCCGCCTCGGGCGACAACCACCTGCTGCTCGGCCAGCTGGCGCCGGACGCGGCGGTCGACCGTATCGTCGAGGCGCTGCTCGACCTTCTCCAGGAACGACTCGACGAGCGCGGACTCGTAGTCGCCCCCCAGCTCCTTGCGCGCCTGCAAGGTAGCGTCGAGTTCCTTCTTCAGCTCAGGGTCGCGGGCTTCCATGGTGTCAACGCTACGGAGGGGGGAAGGCCTGTGGCAGTGGTGCTAACCCCCCTATCTCCCGGAGGAAAGCCGCCGACCGGCCGTAGCCGGGTTGACGCGACGCAAGGCTTGCTTCTGGGGGTTTCGGGCCGTCCCGAGCGCTCGAGTGTCGGTGGGCCGTGGCGGCGCGTCAAGGGCGCTCCCTACGGTCGCGTCGCTGCGCGATGTGCCTTCGGCCCACCCTTGACCCGCCGCCCCGGCCCAC
>NZ_JBEXNQ010000010.1:0-255979 GCF_040611155.1 Streptomyces sp. NPDC002994 | reverse complement strand
TCCCTTCCTCACCCCTTACCCACGCCGAAGCGTCGTTTTTTTGGGCTCGGTTCTGTCTCTCCCGCACCACCGGGTCACGCCAGGTGGGCGCGGACCTCTTCCGCTGCCGCGTGGCCGTACGCCTTCGTGAAGCGGTCCATGAAATTCGCGCGGCGCAGCGTGTACTCCTGCGTGCCCAGCGTCTCGATCACCAGCGTCGCCAGCATGCACCCGACCTGCGCGGCGCGCTCAAGGCCGACGCCCCAGGCGAGCCCGGACAGGAACCCCGCACGGAACGCGTCGCCGACGCCGGTCGGGTCGACCTTGCCGTCCTCCTCGGGGCAGCCGACGACCACCGGCTCGTCCCCGACCCGCTCGATGCGCACGCCCCGCGAGCCAAGGGTGGTGACGCGGTGGCCGACCTTGCCGAGGATCTCCTCGTCGGTCCAGCCGGTCTTGGACTCGATGAGCCCCTTCTCGTACTCGTTGGAGAAGAGGTACGTCGCGCCGTCGAGCAGCGTGCGGATGTCTTCCCCCGTCATGCGGGCGATCTGCTGCGAGAAGTCCGCCGCGAACGGGATGGACCGGGTCTTGCACTCCTCCGTATGGCGCAGCATCGCCTCGGGGTCGTCCGCGCCGATCAGGACGAGGTCCAGGCCGCCCACGCGCTCGGCGACCGCCTGGAGCTCGATCTGGCGGGCCTCACTCATCGCGCCCGTATAGAAGGAGCCGATCTGGTTGTGGTCGGCGTCGGTGGTGCACACGAAGCGGGCGGTGTGCAGGACCTCGGAGATGCGCACCGAGCCGGTGTCCACTCCGTGCCGGTCGAGCCACGCGCGGTACTCGTCGAAGTCCGAGCCGGCCGCGCCGACCAGGATCGGAGCCGTGCCGAGCTGGCCCATGCCGAAGCAGATGTTGGCGCCGACACCACCCCGGCGTACGTCGAGGTTGTCGACCAGGAAGGAGAGCGAGACCGTGTGCAGCTGGTCCGCGACCAGCTGGTCGGCGAAGCGGCCGGGGAAGGTCATGAGGTGGTCGGTGGCGATGGAGCCGGTGACTGCGATACGCACGACGAGGACGCTCCTGTGAAGGGGTGGCGTTGACAGTTCACGCTACCTGGTCGTAGCCCTCTCGCACTAAGCGGCAAAACTACCCAATAGTAGGGCTTTTTTCCGGACGTCCCTGGTGCCTACGGTGCCAGCATCAGGGTCCGCAGCGTGGCGGGCCCCAGAGCTACGGGAGCATCCCGCATGCCGAAGCACAGCGTTACGTCGTCCGCCCGCGCCGCCGAGCAGGACGGCGGCCTGGAGGAACTGCGCGGGGACTGCGCCCGTATGGTCCCGCACTGGGCGGTGCCCGCGACCGCCGCGCCCTCTCCTGTTCCGGCCTCGCTCATCCACGGCATCACCGTGCCGCCCGCCTCGGCACGCCTGGTGGGCGGGATGTCCGAATACGGGGGCTGATCCCGGACCCCGAGGCGCACGAGGGGAGTACGAGGGGAACCGCACGCTCCCCCGCTCCGTCCCACCGGTGTCCCCCGTAAAGGGGAGACGACATACGGCACAGGACGGCAGAGCAGCCGAAGGAGCGATGCGGTGAGCACCGAGCGACCGGAAGAGGACGCGGTCAGCGTCCACAGGCGGCGTTCCCCGCTGGCCGCCGCCTCAGTGGCCGCAGCAGTGCTGCTGGCCGGGGGCGGCGCCGCCTACTGGGCGTCGACCGCCGCGGACGGCGGAGGCAGCGGTACGAGGAGCGGCGCGGCGGCGGGCGACGGCACGACGCCGCCGCCGCTCAACCTCGATGGCCACACGGACGGCAGCGCGCCGGGCATCGCGCCCGGGGAGCCCGATCCGCACGGCGGGGTGACCTACCGCGCCGACAAGAAGCTGCCCCAGGGGCCCGACTCCGCCCACGTGTACCGGGCGTCGGGCGCGGTCACCGAGGCGGAGGTGGCGCGGCTGGCCGAGGCACTCGGCGTACCGGGCAAGCCGCGCGTCGAGGGCACGGCCTGGAAGGTCGGGGTCACCAAGGACGGCTCGGGGCCCGTGCTCCAGGTCAACAAGCAGGCGCCGGGCACCTGGACGTTCGCGAAGTACGGGCCGGGCGGCAGCGACAACTGCGCCAAGGCCGACAAGTGCCCCGACACCTCCTACCGGCCCGGCGGCGAAGGGCCCGCGGTGAGCGAGAAGGCCGCGAAGGAGGCTGCGGCACCCGTGCTGAAGGCGCTGGGCCAGGACGACGCCACACTGGACGCCCGCCAACTGATGGGCGCGGTACGGGTGGTGAACGCCGACCCGGAGGTGGGCGGGCTGCCGACGTACGGCTGGGCGACCGGCATCCAGATCGGCTCCGACGGGCAACCGGTGGGCGGCAGCGGGCAGTTGAAGAGCCTGAAGAAGGGCGCCGAGTATCCCGTGATCAGCGCGGACGAGGCGCTGAAGCAGCTGAACAAGGCCGGGCAGGGTGCCGGCAAGGTCGGCATCGGCGGTTGCGCGACGCCCGTGCCGCACGGCGACGAGGGCGACACGGCGCAATCGCCTTGCGAGCCGGACGGCGGGCAGCCGCCGGCCTCGCCGGAGCCCGTGGCCGTGGGCGGGGCGGTCTTCGGGCTGGCCGCGCAGTACGTCGACGGGCGGCAGGCGCTCGTACCTTCGTGGCTCTTCGAGGTGAAGCCCGGGGGCGGCGCACAGCCGTTCACGATCACGCACCCCGCGGTCGATCCCGACTACCTGGCCGGGCCGCCCGCCTCGCCGGCTCCGCCCGAGAGCGGCAAGCCGTCGGCGGAGCCGCGGCAGGTCCAGTCGTACAGCGCCGACGGGCGCAAGCTCACCCTGCACTTCTGGGGCGGCGTGTGCAGCGACTACGCGGCGAAGGCGAGCGAGGAGAACGGGTCGGTGAAGGTGAAGATCACCGAGACCAACCCGGACCCCGGGCGGGCCTGCATCCTGATCGCCAAGGAGCTCAAGGAGACCGTGACGCTCGACAAGCCGCTGGACGGCCGGAAGGTCGTGGACACGCGGAGCGGTGAGACCGTGCCGCGCGCGTAGGGCCGTACGTGCGTACGTGCGCGCGTACGAAGAAGGCGGCGGTCCCGGTCCGGGGCCGCCGCCTTCTCTCGCTGCGAACTCTTAGCTGAACGAGTCGCCGCAGGCGCAGGAGCCCGTGGCGTTCGGGTTGTCGATCGTGAAGCCCTGCTTCTCGATGGTGTCGACGAAGTCGATGGAGGCGCCGCCGAGGTACGGGGCGCTCATGCGGTCGGTGACGACCTTGACACCGTCGAAGTCCTTGACGACGTCGCCGTCGAGCGAGCGCTCGTCGAAGAAGAGCTGGTACCGCAGGCCCGAGCAGCCACCGGGCTGGACGGCCACGCGCAGCGCCAGGTCCTCCCGGCCTTCCTGGTCCAGCAGGGCCTTGACCTTGGAGGCGGCGGCGTCGGACAGGAGAATGCCGTCGCTCACGGTGGTCTTGTCGTCCTGAACGGACATCTACATCTCTCCCGGGTTGTACGGACTGCTTGCCGACCTGTGCAACCGGCGCGGCCGCGGATTCATTCCAGGCCTGAGCGCCTGTCTTCTCCATTCATGCTCGCACACCCCCATCCGTAAGGGCACGGCGCTGGCCGCGGCGGGAATTCGTCACACCGACGACATCGGCATCGTCAAAGTGACATGAAGCAGGTTATGATAGATAACGTCAAATCGACGAAAAGCGTGTTCGCAGACAAGAAAGGGTGCGTGTCGTGACCACCGCCCAGCCACTGGATGTCCAGCCGTCGCCGCTCGCTCTGCTGCTGCTAGGCCGCGAGGCCGACGCCAAGAGCGAGCGCGGTGTCGACTGCCCCGGCGACCTGCCGTCGCCCTCCGACCCGGACCTGGTGGAGCGCGCCCGCGCCGCCAAGGAAAAGCTCGGGGACAAGGTCTTCATCCTCGGTCACCACTACCAGCGTGACGAGGTCATCCAGTTCGCCGATGTCACCGGGGACTCCTTCAAGCTGGCCAAGGACGCGGCCGCCAAGCCGGAGGCCGAGTACATCGTCTTCTGCGGCGTGCACTTCATGGCCGAGTCCGCGGACATTCTCACCTCCGACGACCAGAAGGTCGTACTGCCCGACCTGGCGGCCGGCTGCTCGATGGCCGACATGGCCACCGCCGAGCAGGTCGCCGAGTGCTGGGACGTACTGACCGAGGCCGGAGTGGCCGAGCAGGTCGTGCCCGTCTCGTACATGAACTCCTCCGCCGACATCAAGGCGTTCACCGGCAAGCACGGTGGCACGATCTGTACGTCGTCGAACGCGAAGCGCGCGCTGGATTGGGCCTTCGAGCAGGGCGAGAAGGTTCTGTTCCTGCCCGACCAGCACCTCGGGCGCAACACCGCCGTCCGGGACATGGGCATGTCGCTGGACGACTGCGTGCTCTACAACCCGCACAAGCCGAACGGCGGCCTGACCGTCGAGCAGCTGCGGAACGCGAAGATGATCCTGTGGCGCGGGCACTGCTCCGTACACGGCCGCTTCTCGGTCGAGTCCGTCAATGACGTGCGCGAGCGCGTCCCCGGCGTCAACGTCCTCGTGCACCCCGAGTGCAAGCACGAGGTCGTGGCGGCCGCGGACTACGTCGGCTCGACGGAGTACATCATCAAGGCGCTGGAGGCGGCCCCGGCCGGTTCCAAGTGGGCCATCGGCACCGAGCTCAACCTGGTGCGCCGGCTCGCCAACCGGTTCGCGGCCGAGGACAAGGAAGTCGTCTTCCTCGACAAGACGGTCTGCTTCTGCTCGACCATGAACCGCATCGACCTGCCGCACCTGGTGTGGACCCTGGAGTCGCTGGCCGAGGGCAACCTGGTCAACCGCATCGAGGTCGACCGCGAGACCGAGCAGTTCGCGAAGCTCGCGCTGGAGCGGATGCTGGCGCTGCCGTAGGCGCGTCTCCCGCTTCTCGTACGCCAAGGTAAGGGGCACCCCGCAATGCGGGGTGCCCCTTACCCGCGTTACCGGGTGCGGGGCTGTGGCTTACCTGCAAGCGTGGGAGGCGATGAGGCGATGAGTTCTGCGGCGCCCGGACGTCTACCACTGCACAAGGCCATCAGCCGCCCCGGAAGGGTGAGGAACATGCAGTACATGATCCAGATGAACGTGCCCGCCGATGAGTGGGACGGCATGATGTCGTCGTTCTCCAAGGAAGACATGCTGGCGATGTTCGCGCACATGGACGCGCTCAACCAGGAACTCGGCGTGCGGGGCGAGCTGGTGGAGGCCCGTGGTCTCGGCGGCCCCGCCATGGTGAAGACGGTACGGGCGACCGACGACGGCCGGGCGAAGGTGACCGACGGGCCCCAGGCGCCGGGCCTCATCCTGGCCGGGTACTGGGTCGTCGACGTCAAGGACGAGGAACGGGCCCTGGAGATCGCCGCGCGGGCGTCGGCCTGTCCCGGCCCCGGAGGCAAGCCCGGAAACGATCCGGTCGAGGTGCACGCCATCCCCGAGGGGCCGCCCGAGGTACCCGAAGCCTGAGAACGGGCGAGCCCCGGCCACCTGTGGAGGCGACCGGGGCTCGTTGACGCAGTGTGTACGCCGGTCAGACCTTCGCCGGCGCCGGCTCCTGCGACTCGGCGTCGGACTCGGCCGGGGCGCCCGCCTTCGCCGCGCGCTTGGTCGCCTTCTTCTTGGCGCGGCGCTCCTTGCGGAGCTCCACCATCGCGTACAGCGTCGGCACCAGGAGCAGCGTGAGCAGCGTCGAGGTGATCAGACCGCCGATCACCACGATCGCCAGCGGCTTCGAGATGAAGCCGCCCTCGCCGGTGATGCCCAGCGCCATCGGCAGCAGCGCGAAGATCGTCGCGAGTGCCGTCATCAGGATGGGCCGCAGGCGGTGACGGCCGCCCTCCAGGACCGCCTCGACGACGCCCAGACCCTGGGCGCGGTACTGGTTGATCAGGTCGATCAGGACGATCGCGTTGGTGACCACGATGCCGATGAGCATCAGCATGCCGATCATCGCCGGGACACCCATGGGCGTACCGGTGATGAGCAGCAGGCCGATCGCGCCGGTCGCCGCGAACGGGATGGAGACCAGCAGGATCAGCGGCTGGACCAGCGAGCGGAACGTCGCCACCAGCAGCATGAAGACGATCGCGATGGCCGCCAGCATGGCCAGGCCGAGCTGGGCGAACGCCTCGTTCTGGTCGGAGGAGACGCCGCCGATCTCGACGCTCGCGCCCGCCGGGAGCTCCTTCTTCAGCTCGGTGATCTTCGTCTGGAGCGCGGCGGTCACCGCGCCCGTGTTGTCGGCCGTCGGCTTGGCCGTGATCGTCGCGGCGCGGGCGCCGTCGATCCGGGTCTTGGAGACCGGCCCGGCGACCAGCTTCACGTCGGCGATGTCGCCGAGCTTGACCTGCCCGAGGTTCAGCTTCTTCAGCTCGTCCATCGTGGTCGCCGGCCGGGCCGACTTCACGACGACGTCGCGCTCGGTGTCGCCGATGATCGCCTTGCCCGAGGTGGTGCCGCGCACCGCCTGGGTGACGGCCGCGCCCAGCGTGGCCTGGCTGAAGCCCGCCTCGGCCGCCTTGTCGTTGGCCTGGACGGAGATCCGCGGCACGCTCTGGGCCAGGTCGCTCTGTACGTCGGTGACGTCGTCGAGCTTGGCGATGGCGTCCCGTACCTGCTCCGACGCCTTCTTCAGCACATCGCCGTCACCGGCCTTGACCACGACGCTCAGGTCCTGGCTGCCGAAGCCGCCGCCCGCGCCGATCGTGGTGTCGCCGATGCCGTCGAGCTTGCCCAGCTCCTCGTCGATCCGCTTCTGGGTGGCCTCGGACTCGGAGGCGTCCCTGAGGGTCAGCTGGTACGTCGCCTGATTGGCGCCCGTGCCTCCGCCGAAGGCGGCCGCGAAGCCCGAGGAGCCGACCGTGACCTGGTAGTCCTTGATCGTGTCGATCGAGTCGAGCGCCTTCTCGACCTTCAGGGCGGCCTCGTCGGCCGCCGCCAGGCTGGTGCCCGGCTTCAGCTCCTGGGTGACGGACAGGGTGTCCTGCTCGCCCTCGTCCAGGAAGTTGGTCTTCAGCAGCGGCGCCATGGCGAACGTACCGATGAGGACGACGACCGCGATGGCCAGGCTCATGAGGCGGCGGCGGGTCGCGAAGCGCAGGACGGGGACGTACATCCGCTGGAGCGGGCTGCGCGCCTCCTTCTCCTCCGCCTTGCGGCGCAGAGCAGCTGTGTCTGCCGGGGCGGAGACGCCCTCGGAGCCCTTGGGCGGGCGCAGGAACCAGTACGAGAAGACGGGTACGACGGTCAGGGACACCAGCAGGGAGGCCAGCAGCGCCGCCGTGACAGTGAGGGAGAACGAGCCGAACAGCTGGCCCACCATGCCGCCGACCAGGCCGATCGGCAGGAAGACGGCGACGGTCGTCAGCGTGGAGGCGGTGACCGCGCCGGCCACCTCCTTGACCGCGGTGATGATCGCCGAGTGGCGCTCCTCGCCGTACGCCAGGTGACGCTTGATGTTCTCCAGGACGACGATCGAGTCGTCGACGACGCGGCCGATGGCGATGGTCAGCGCGCCGAGCGTGAGGACGTTGAGCGACAGGTCGCGGGTCCACAGCACGATCAGCGCGAGGACGACCGACAGCGGGATGGAGATGGCGGTGACGAGCGTCGAGCGGACCGACGCGAGGAAGACCAGGATGACGATGACGGCGAAGACCAGGCCGAGGGCGCCCTCGGTGGTCAGGCCCGAGATCGACTTGGAGACGGCCGGGCCCTGGTCGAAGACGACCGCGATCTCGCTGCCGGAGCCGAGGCTGTCGCGCAGGTCGGGGAGCTTGTCCTTGACCGCGTCGGAGATGGCGACGGCGCTGCCGTCCTGGTCCATGGTGATGGCCAGGGACAGGCTGGGCTTGCCGTTGGTGCGGGTGATGGAGACGGCGGTGGCGGGCTGTTCCTTGACGGTGGCGACGTCACCGAGGCGTACCGGCTTCGGCGGCTTGCCCGCGCCCGAGGGCGTCGCGGTGACGCGCAGGTCCTCGATCTGCTGGAGCGAGGTGTAGCCGCCGCCGACCTGGACCGTGCGGCTGTTGCCGTCCTCGGCGAAGGAGCCGGCCGGGACGGTCGCGCCGCCCGCCTGGAGGGCCTGGCCGAGCGCGGCGGCGTTCAGACCGGCCGCTGCGAGCTTCTTGTCGTCGGGGGTGACGGCGACCTGGAGGTCGCGCACACCGTCGATGGTGACCTGGCCGACGCCGTCGATGTCCTCCAGTACGGGGACGACGGTGTTCTCCAGCCGGTCGGCGAGCGCCTGCTGGTCCTGGCCGGAGGTGACGGCGAGCAGGACGGTCGGGATGTCGTCCGTCGAGCCGGCCACGACCTGCGGGTCGACGTCGTCGGGGAGCTGGGCGCGGGAGCGGTTCACGGCCTGCTGGACGTCGGCGACGAGCTGCTTCGTGTCGTTGCCGTAGTCGAACTGGGCCATGATCACGGCGTTGCCCTCGCTCGCCGTGGAGGTGACGCCGGTGATGCCGTCGACTGCCTTGATGGTGCCTTCGAGCGGCTCGACGACCTGCTTCTCGACCACATCGGGGGACGCGCCCTGGTCAGGGCGCCAGCACGGACACCATCGGGAACTCGATGGTGGGCAGCAGTTGCTGCTTCAGCTGCGGTATCGCGATGGCACCGAAGACGATCGCGATGATCGACATCAGACCGATCAGCGCCCGCTGAGCGAGGCTGAATCTGGACAGCCAGGACATGGGTGGTCTCTCTTCTGTGGCGTGCGAGGCAGGAGAGGCAGTCGAGCGCGCCCCGTTTATACGATCAGCCACGCGAAGAGGGCGATTCCTCGCTCCCAGGTCCCTTTCTTATGCGGCGCATACCGCGTCTGGAGTACGCGCCGCTACACCTTCACTCCACCCTTGGCCGTACGAGGCCCGATTCGTACGCGATTACCACCAATTGGGCGCGATCGCGGGCCCCGAGCTTCGCCATCGCCCGGTTCACATGGGTCTTGACGGTGAGCGGGCTGACGACCAGCTGCTCGGCGATCTCGTCGTTGGAGTTGCCGCCCGCGACCTGGACGAGGACCTCGCGCTCGCGCACGGTCAGCGCCGACAGCCGCGCGGTGCGGGCCGCCGCGGCTTCGTCCTCGTCCGCGCTGCCGCTCTGGCCAAGGGCACTCGCCTGCTTCAAGAACGTGGCGATCAGGCCCGTCGTCGCCGCGGGTGAAAGCAGCGCCTCACCGGCCGCGACGATACGGATGGCGTTGAGCAGCTCGTCCGGCTCCGCGCCCTTGCCCAGGAAGCCGGAGGCACCGGCGCGCAGCGACTGCACGACGTACTCGTCGACCTCGAAGGTCGTCAGCATGATGACGCGTACGGCGGACAGTTCCGGGTCCTCGCTGATCATGCGGGTGGCGGCGAGGCCGTCCGTACCCGGCATGCGGATGTCCATCAGGACGACGTCGACGCCGAGCGAGCGGGCGAGTTCGACGGCTTCGGCGCCGTCCGCGGCTTCGCCGACGACCTCCATGTCCGGCTCGGAGTCGACCAGGACCCGGAACGCACTGCGCAGGAGCGCCTGGTCGTCGGCGAGCAGCACCCTTATGCCGGTCGTCGTGGCCGCCGTCGTGGCCGCCGTCATGCGGTCTCCCCCGTGTTGTCCCCCGGACGCGCCTTGAACGGCAGGATCGCATGTACGCGAAAGCCGCCGCCGTAGCGGGGCCCCGTCGTCAGGGTCCCGCCGAGGGCGGTCACGCGCTCGCGCATGCCGAGGAGGCCGTGGCCGCCGCCTTCGGACCCGTCGCCCGCGCTCTGTGTCCTCTCCGTTTCCCCACCGCTGTCGATCACGGTCACTTCGGCGGACGAGCCGACGCGGACCACGCTGACCTCGGCCTTGGCGTGCGCGCCCGCGTGCTTCTGGACGTTGGTCAGGGCCTCCTGGATGATCCGGTACGCCGCGAGGTCGACGGCGGCGGGCAGCGGCGCCGCGACTCCCTTGTCGGGCCGGGCGACCTCCACCGGGAGGCCCGCGTGCCGGAAGGTGTCCAGGAGCTGGTCGAGCACGCCGAGACCGGGGGCGGGTTCGGTCGGGGCCTCGGGGTCGCCGCTCTGGCGGAGCAGGCCAACGGTGGCGCGCAGTTCGTTCAGCGCGGAGCGGCTGGCCTCCCGTACGTGCGCGAGGGCTTCCTTGGCCTGGTCGGGGCGCTTGTCCATGACGTGGGCCGCGACGCCCGCCTGGACGTTGACCAGCGCGATGTGGTGGGCGACGACGTCGTGGAGGTCGCGCGCGATGCGCAGGCGCTCCTCCGCCACCCGTCGGCGGGCCTCTTCCTCGCGGGTCCTCTCCGCTCGCTCGGCGCGTTCGCGGATGGCGTCGACGAAGGCGCGGCGGCTGCGTACGGCGTCCCCGGCGGTCGCCCCGATCCCCGTCCAGGCGAAGATCCCGAGGTTCTCCTGGGAGTACCAGGGACCGCTGCCGAAGCACATCGCGGCGGCGGTCAGGCCGGTCATCGTCAGCAGGCCGACCCGCCAGGTGGTGGGGCGGTCGGTGCGGGAGGCGACCGTGTAGAGGGCGATGACGGCGCTCATCGCGACGGGAGCCGGCGGGTCGCCCGCGACGAGCTCGGCGACCGTGACGACGCCGGTGAAGGCGAGTACGGCCATGGGCCTGCGGCGGCGGAAGACCAGGGCGGCGGAGCCGAGCACCATCAGGACGACGCTGCGGAGTCCGGGCGTCCGGGTGCCGAAGGTCGGGCCGTTGGGGCCGCCGTGCGGGTCGGCGAAGGAGCCGATCACCATCATCACCAGGACGGCGAACGCGATGGCGGCGTCCAGGGCGAGGGGATGAGCGCGGAGCCAGCACCGGGAGCGGGTGAATCCCGTACCGAGGGCAGTCATGTCACGCAACGGTACGGCGTTCGAGCGGGAGCGCGAGCCGCTGCGCGGGGCTGCTCCCCTACCCGCCGGACGGGCTGATCGTGCCGGGGTGCGGTCGCGTCTGCCGGCGTCAGATCTCGCTGGGGTCCGCCGGGATCAGGCCGTCGTCGGCCAGCATTTCGCGTACCTCGTCCAGCGTCGCGTCCTCGCCCGGGAGAATCAGCTCGGAGGGTTCGAGGGCGTCGTCCGGCAGTGGCTCCCCGAAGCGGCGTACCGCGTCGAGGAGCGCACCGAGCGTCCTGCGGAAGCCGGACTCGTCCCCGCTCTCCATTTCGGCGAGCAGTTCGTCGTCCAGCTTGTTCAGTTCGGTGAAGTGGCTGTCGGCCACCTTCACCTGGCCCTCGCCCATGATCCGTACGATCACGACGTGCTCCTTCGCGGAGTGCGACTGAGGCGGCCCGGACTACTGCTTGTCGAACTTGTGCCGGTTCTGCGGCGCCTGCGTCCCGTCCTGCGAGCCGCCTTCGAGCGCCTGCTGCTGCGCCGTCGGACCGCCCGCCAGCTCGGCCTTCATGCGCTGCAGCTCCAGCTCTACATCTGTACCACCGGAGATGCGGTCCAGCTCGGCGGCGATGTCGTCCTTCGCCATCCCGGACGGGTCGTCCAGGGCGCCGGAGGCCAGCAGCTCGTCGATCGCGCCGGCCCGCGCCTGGAGCTGCGCGGTCTTGTCCTCGGCCCGCTGGATCGCCAGGCCGACGTCGCCCATCTCCTCGGAGATGCCCGAGAAGGCCTCGCCGATGCGGGTCTGCGCCTGCGCGGCGGTGTAGGTCGCCTTGATGGTCTCCTTCTTCGTACGGAAGGCGTCGACCTTGGCCTGGAGGCGCTGCGCGGCGAGCGTCAGCTTCTCCTCCTCGCCCTGGAGCGTCTGGTGCTGCGTCTCCAGGTCGGTCACCTGCTGCTGCAGCGAGGCACGCCGGGACAACGCCTCGCGGGCGAGGTCCTCCCGGCCGAGCGCGAGCGCCTTGCGTCCCTGGTCCTCCAGCTTGGAGGACTGACCCTGCAGCTGGTTCAGCTGCAGTTCGAGCCGCTTGCGCGACGTCGCCACGTCGGCGACACCGCGGCGTACCTTCTGAAGCAGCTCGAGCTGTTTCTGGTACGAGTAATCGAGGGTCTCGCGCGGATCCTCGGCCCGGTCAAGGGCCTTGTTTGCCTTCGCGCGGAAGATCATCCCCATACGCTTCATGACACCGCTCATGGGCTTCGCGCGCCCCCTTCTGACGGACTACGGACTCCAGCTCCAGCACTTGAACCCACACTACGGGCCCTGCATCCATTACCGCACTGTTCGCGGGCCGATGCGCTCCTCCTCCAGGACGACTACCGTCCCGCCGGACTCCAGCTCAGGGAGTAGGCGACGGCCGATGGCAGTCGGGGAAACGGACCGTTGCGGGATCGTTCCCCTCCGGGCCGGTGTCCATGCGCCGTACCCCGTACCCTTGGTCTTTGTGTTCCGTAGCCGTTCCTCCAAGGAAGAGAAGGCCCCCACCGACAAGGTGCAGGTGGACCTCTCCAAAACGTCCCGTGATCCGCAGGCCCCGAAGGGCCGCCCCACCCCGAAGCGCGCTGTCGCACAGTCGCAGCGCCGCAACGGGGCGGCGGCTCCGTCGAACCGCAAGGAGGCGATGAAGCGTCAGCGCGAGGCCCGCCGTGCGGACCTGGCAAGGCAGCGGGAGGCACTGGCGAGCGGAGACGAGCGCTTCCTGCCGGTCCGCGACAAGGGCCCCGTCCGTCGTTTCGTGCGCGACTTCGTCGACTCCCGCTTCTGCGTGGCCGAGTTCTTCCTGCCGCTCGCGGTGGTGATCCTCGTCCTCAGCATGGTCCGCGTCAGCAACATCCAGAACATCGCGCTGCTGCTGTGGCTCGGTGTGATCGTGATGATCGTCGTCGACTCGATCGGCCTGGTCATCCGGCTCAAGAAGCAGCTGAACGAGCGCTTCCCGAACGAGCCGAAGCGCGGCGCCGTCGCCTACGGCCTGATGCGTACGCTCCAGATGCGCCGCCTGCGCCTGCCGAAGCCCCAGGTCAAGCGCGGGGAACGACCCTGAGCGCTGACATCTCCGGATTCGCCGGTGCTGCGGCCGACTGGCTGAAGGTTACTGGCGGGCTGCGCGACATCGTCCGCCAGGAACTGGTCGCGCGCCAGCTCGACGAGCAGATATCGGCCCGCTTCCCGGTGGGCCGGCGGCTCGCCGTCCTCGACGTCGGCATGGGCCAGGGCACGCAGGCCCTGCGCCTGGCCCGGGCCGGTCACAAGGTGACCGGCCTGGAGTCCGACCCCGACATGCTGGTCGCGGCGCGCGAGGCGCTGGCCCGTGAGCCTGAGGGCATCCGCGAGCGGGTGCGCCTGGTCGAGGGCGACGGCCTGGAGACCGGGGTCCACTTCCTGCCCGGAAGCTTCGACGTGGTGCTGTGCCACGGCGTGCTGATGTACGTGCAGGAGTCCGACGCGATGGTCGCGGGCCTGGCCCGCATGCTGGCGCCCGGCGGCCTGCTGTCCCTCCTGGTACGCAACGCCGACGCGCTCGCGATGCGGCCCGGCCTTGCCGGGGACTGGGCGGGGGCGCTCGCCGCGTTCGACTCGGACGCGTACACCAACCGGCTCGGTCTGCCGGTGCGCGCGGACCGTCTCGACGCCCTGACGGCGACCCTCGCCGGGATCGCCGCCCCGCTGCGCGCCTGGTACGGCGTGCGGATCTTCACCGACAACGTCGAGGGCGACGCCAATGACGCGTCGCGGCTTCCGGCGGAGGAGCTGGAGCGGGTCCTGGCCCTGGAGGACCGCGCGAGCCGGACCGATCCCTACCGCCGGGTCGCCGCCCTGCTGCACCTCTGCGGCGTACGGGGCTGACGGCCGCGGGGCTGAAGCTGCCCCTGGCGCCCCTCCGATGGACCCTCCCCACGAGCCTCGGATTCCCCCAAAAGGGACACTCCAGGCATGGACGGATCACCTGACCACGGCCGCAGGCCACGCCGCCGTATTCCCCTGCCGCTCCCGCTGACCGCCGCGTCCTGTGTGGTCGTACTGGCGTGTCTGAGCGGGTGTTCCGACTCGGATGCCGCGTCGCCGCAGTCGACGGCGGAGGCGGGCGCGCCCCTGGCGGCGCGGCAGGACCTGGAGAGTGACTACCAGAAGGTGATCAGGGACGTGCTGCCCTCGGTCGTCCAGATCGACGCGTCGGAGGGCCTGGGCTCGGGTGTCGTCTACGACGACAAGGGCCATGTCGTCACCAACGCCCATGTGGTCGGCCGGGAGCGAGACTTCAAAGTCACGGCGGCCACGGGCGGCGCCGTGCTCGGCGCGCGGCTCGTCGCAGCCTACCCGGAGCAGGACCTTGCCGTCATCAAGCTGGACAGAGTCCCCGACGCGCTGAGGCCGGCGAGGTTCGCGGACTCGTCCCGGGTCGAGGTGGGGCAGATCGTGCTGGCGATGGGCAGCCCGCTGGGCCTTTCCAGCAGCGTCACGCAGGGCATCGTCTCGGCGGTCGGCAGGACCGTGAGCGAGGGGCGCTCGGGCGGGGGCACGGGCGCGACCATCGCGAACATGGTGCAGACGTCGGCCGCGATCAATCCCGGCAACAGCGGCGGCGCGCTGGTGAACCTCGACAGCGAGGTCATCGGCATCCCCACCCTGGCGGCCACCGACCCCGGCATGGGCGGCAGCGCGGCGCCCGGGATCGGCTTCGCGATCCCGTCCTCGACGGTGAGGACGATCGCCGACCAGATCGTCAGGGACGGCAGGGTCACCCACTCGGGGCGGGCGGCGCTGGACATCACGGGCCGTACGGTCGTGGACGACGACTTCGAACCGTCCGGCGTCGCCGTCGTAGCGGCCGAACCGGGCGGCGCGGCGGCAAGGGCCGGCCTGCGGGCCGGGGACATCATCACCGCGCTCGACGACACCGACATCACCACGATCACCTCGCTGGCGGAGGCCCTGGCCGCGCACAAGCCGGGCGACGAGGTACGGGTGAGCTACGTGCGCGACGACAACAGGCGCACGGCGGAAGTCACGCTGGGCGAGCTCTAGAGAGTGCGGCGGCCTCGATCGCCGGAGGGGCTCGGTGGGAGCCGCTCCGGCGGTCAGGTCGAGCGATCAGGCCCTCAGGCCCTCAGGCCTTCACGCTTCTTCTGCGTGCAGGTTCATCGGGCCGTAGATCTTCGTGCCGTCGTCGAAGAGCACCACCTGGTCGGCGCCGCCCTCGACCAGGTCCTTCCAGACCTCGCCGATCCACGATTCCGCGTCGCCCTGCGTGGTGAACTCCTCCGGCACCACCGCCGGCTGGACCTCCGTACCGTCGGCCTTCTCGAACCGCCACGTCCACGCCATGTCGCCTCCCGGGTCCCACCCGTGCTTTTCTCCAGCACAGCCTGCCCCGCAGAGTAGCCGGGCGCGCATCACCGGCGGGGACGCGGGAGGATCGTCCTCGTGGAACTGACTCTCCTCGGCACCGGGGCCCCGGCAGGCCTGCCCCGCCCCGACTGCCCCTGCGCCTCGTGCGCCACCGCCCGCGGCGGGCTCGCCCGGGCGGCGACCGCGCTGCTCGTGGACGACGCGCTGCTGCTCGATCTGACGCCGGGGGCCGCGCTGGCCGCCGCCCGTGCCGGACACTCGCTCACCGGCGTACGGCAGGTGCTGCTGACGCACCCGCACGACGGGCCGCCGATGGAGCTGCCGGCCGGGCTTCCGGCGGCCGGGAGGGTGCCCGACGGGCGGGTGCTGACGCTGATCAGCGGGCACCGGGTGCGGGCCGTCCCGATGGATTCGCCCGGCACGGGGTACGAGGTGACCTCGCCGGAGGGCGAGCTGCTGCTGTACCTGCCGCCGGGCGGGGGTCCGGCCGGGGGGACCCCGGACGGCCGTACGTACGACATGGTCGTCGCCGACGTCACGGGCCGGCCGGACGCGCTGGCGCGGCTGCGGGCGGCGGGGGCGGTGGGTGCGACGACGGACGTCATCGCCGTACACCTGGATCACGACGTGCCGCCCGGCCCCGAGCTGGAGCGGCGGCTCGCGGCGGCGGGTGCGCGGGCTGTGCCGGACGGGACGACTGTGGTGGTTGGGGAATACCACGCGGTGCCGGACGTTCCGCGGCGGACGCTGGTGCTGGGCGGGGCACGGTCGGGCAAGTCGGTGGAGGCCGAGCGGCGCCTGGAGACGTTTCCCGAGGTCGTGTACGTCGCCACGAGCGGCAGGCGGGAAGGTGACGGGGAGTGGGCGGAACGGGTCGGTCTGCACCGGGAACGCCGGCCGGGCGCGTGGCGTACGGAGGAGACGTGCGAGCTCGCTCCGCTGCTGGCGGCTGACGGGCCGCCGCTGCTGATCGACTGCCTGGCGCTGTGGCTGACCGACGCGATGGACCGGGTCGGGGCGTGGGACGACGCGAAGTGGGCGGCGGACGGGCGGCGGGCGCTGGGGGAACGGGTGGCGGAGCTGGTGGCGGCGGTACGGGCGACTCGGCGGACGGTGGTGGCGGTGAGCAACGAGGTCGGCTCGGGGGTGGTGCCGGCTACGGCGAGCGGGCGGCGGTTCCGGGACGAACTGGGGCGGCTGAACGCGGCGTTCGCGGGTGAGTGCGAGCAGGTGTTGATGGTGGTGGCGGGGCAGGCGGTGGTGCTGCGGGGGTGAGTGGGGCGGTGTGGCGGTGCGGGCGGGTGCGGAGTGGGTGTCGGGTGCGGGCTGCCTGCGGCGCTGTTTCCCCTACCCGCCCCTTCCCGAACTGGGGCGCTGCCCCAGACCCCGCTCCTCAAACGCCGGAGGGGCTGGAGTTGGCCGGGTTGGCTCTGCGAGCCTGCTCAGCCGGGCTTGCCCCCCACGCGGCGGAGCCGCAAAGTGTCACAGCGGGAAGGGGCGGGGTGGGGAAAGCCCCGCAGGGACCCCGCACGGGCGGGGCACACCCCTGACGGTTCGTCAGCAAAGGTGCCGGTACTGTTCGGCGAATGAGCTCGCTTAACCTCGACGACTTCTCCGACCTGATCGAGCGCCCCGACGGCGGCGTACGGCGCGATGCCGAAGAGCGCCGGGAGCGGCTGATCGTGCCGCCCGGCGCGCTCGGCCGGCTCGACGAGCTGGGTGAGTGGCTGTCGGCCGCGCAGGCGTCCGTACGGGTCAAGCCCATCGAGCGGCCCCGTGTCGTTCTCTTCGCCGGTGATCACGGCGTGGCCGGGCTGGGGGTCTCCGCCCGTCCCGCCGGCGGCGCCCACCGGCTGGTGCGTTCCGTGCTGGACGGTGAGAGCCCCGTCGCCGTGCTCGCCCGCCGTGCCGGCGCGACCGTACGGATCGTCGACGCCGGGCTCGACTGCGACCCGGAGCTGCTGCCCGACGACGTCGTACGCCATCGCGTGCGGCGCGGTTGTGGGCGTATCGACGTCGAAGACGCGCTCACGCTCGACGAAGCCGAGCAGGCCGTGCGTCTCGGGATGGCGATCGCCGACGAAGAGGCCGACTCCGGGACCGATCTCGTCGTACTCGGTGACCTGAGTGTCGGCGGTACGACCGCCGCCGCCACCCTCATCGCGGCCCTGTGCGGTACGGACGCCTCCGTCGTCACCGGCCGCGGCGGCGCCCCCATCGACGACCTGGCCTGGATGCGCAAGTGCGCCGCCATCCGCGACGCACTGCGCCGGGCCCGCCCGGTGCTCGGGGATCAGTTGGAGCTGCTGGCCACAGTCGGCGGCGCCGACCTCGCCGCCGCGACCGGTTTCCTGCTGCAGTGCGCTGTGCGGCGTACGCCGGTGATCCTCGACGGCGTGGTGTCCGCGGCCTGCGCCCTGGTGGGCCAGCGCGCCGCTTTCCGGGCGCCCGACTGGTGGCTCGCGGGTCAGGTGAGCGGCGAGCCGGGCCAGGCCAAGGCGCTGGACCGGATGGCACTCAACCCTCTGCTCGATCAGGGCGTCACTGTCGGGGAAGGCACCGGGGCATTGCTTGCCCTCCCCCTCGTACAGGCCGCCGCCGCCCTCGCCGCGGAGCTGCCCGAGCGGCCGGCGGACGAGGAAGAGGCAGAGGAAGGGACGGCCGAAGGGACGGTCGAAGGGGCCGTCGAAGAGACCGTCGGCGAGGCCGGAAACGCAACCGGCTGACCGTGTGGACGGCCGGCCGCCACCGGCCGCTCATCCGCACCTTTGGCGGCACGGTGCCCCATATCATCGCGTTTCATGGGAGAAGTCCGCTTGGTCACCGAAGGCACGAAGCAGTCGCGAACGAGCCCTGCGGACCGGCGCACTCCCCGGTCGCGCCGCAGCGCGGCATTCGCCGTCTGGTATCTGCGCATCGTCACGTTCATCAACTTCCTGAGCGCCGTCTGGGTTTCGCTCGGTCAGGATCTGCGGCGCCACAACACCGACGACTACTTCACCCCATATCTGCTGACGGCGGGCTTCGCCTCCGGCGCCTTCACGCTCTTCCTCGCGATCACCATGCGCCGCCGCAAACGCGCCGCCTGGATCCTCAACCTCGTACTCGGCGGGCTCTTCTTCCTGCTCTTCGCCCTCGCGATGCTCTTCCCCGAGGTACGGCAGTACTGGCAGAACTGGGTGTCCCTGGTCCTGACCGGCGCCTTCGTCCTGTCCCTGCTGCTCGGCCGGCGCGAGTTCTACGCCAAGGGTGACCGCTCGAACCCCGTCCTGGCCGCCGTCGTCGCCGTCGGCGGGCTGCTGGTCACCTCGCTGATCGCCGCCCTGCTCGTCACGGCCAGCAACACCGCGCCCGACGACACCCGGGCCTCGTTCCTGGACCGCTGGCACTACGGCGTGATGCGGCTGGTGTCGCTGGCCCCCGAAGACGCCCGGTTCGCGGGCATCACCACGCCGGGCTGGGTCAACGTCACCATCAACGTCATGAGCACCCTGCTGCTCCTCGCCGTCCTGTACGCCGCCTTCCGCTCACGCAGGACCGTCGAGCCCCTCACCGAGGAGGACGAGGCCGGACTCCGCACCCTCCTCGACAAGTTCGGCGAGCGCGACTCCCTCGGCTACTTCGCGCTGCGCCGCGAGAAGAGCGCCGTGTGGTCCCCCACCGGCAAGGCCGCCGTCACCTACCGGGTCGTCGGCGGCGTATCGCTCGCGTCCGGCGACCCGATCGGCGACCCGGAGGCCTGGCCGGGCGCCATCGAGCCGTGGCTGGCACAAGCGCGCGAACACGGCTGGATTCCCGCCGTGATGGGCGCCAGCGAGGAGGGCGGCACGATCTACGCCCGGCACGGACTGGACGCGCTGGAGCTGGGCGACGAGGCGATCGTCGAGATTGACGAGTTCACCCTGGAAGGGCGTGCGATGCGTACCGTGCGCCAGGCCTTCAACCGGGTGAAGCGGGCCGGGTACACCGTCCGCATCCGCCGCCACGAGGACATCCCCGACGACGAGATGGCCGAGCTGCTGCGCAAGGCCGACGACTGGCGCGACGGGGAGACCGAGCGCGGCTTCTCGATGGCGCTCGGGCGGCTCGGCGACCCGGCGGACGGTCAGTGCGTCATGCTCGAATGCACCGACGGCGCCGGGGAGCTGAGAGCGGTGCTGAGCTTCGTGCCGTGGGGGCCGCGCGGGCTCTCCCTCGACCTGATGCGGCGCGATCGTGACTCCGAGAACGGGCTGATGGAGTTCATGGTCATCGAGCTGCTCCAGCACGCCAAAGAGATGGGGATCACGCAGGTCTCACTGAACTTCGCGATGTTCAGGTCGGTCTTCGAACGTGGCTCGAAGCTCGGTGCGGGGCCGGTGCTGAGGATGTGGCGCTCGCTGCTCAGCTTCTTCTCGCGCTGGTGGCAGATCGAGTCGCTGTACCGCGCCAACGCCAAGTACCGGCCGATCTGGGAGCCCCGCTTCATGCTCTTCGAGAAGAGCTCCGACCTGCTGCGCATCGGCATCTCGGCGGCCCGCGCCGAGGGCTTCCTCGAAGCGCCCGGCCTGCCCAAGTGGATGCACCGCAAGCACCTGGAGACGAGACGGTGACGGTGACGGCGGCCCGGCGCTTCGCGCGCCGCGAGTGGGGTCCGCTGTACGCCGACGTACGGACCGCACTCGTCGCCCGGAAGTGGCGGGCCGTCCCGCTGACGCTCGTGGCGGTCGGTCTTACGGCGCTCTTCCAGGCCGTACAGCACCAGTCCTGGGGCCACGGCCCCGTCCACGCCATCGGCTTCGTACGCGCCGAGGACCCGCTGTGGCTGTCCCTGCTGCGCACCCCGCTGTCGCTGTTCGTGCCCGCGCTCGACCTGCCGGTGTGGGGCGCGCTCGCGCAGGTCCTGCTGGTCTTCGGCATCGCCGAGATCTGCGTCGGGCGGGCGCGCACGCTGATCGTCGCGTACGTCGCGACGCTCGCCGGGACGCTGTACGCGCGGGTCGGCATCGCGCTCGGCCTGGGCGGCCCGCTCGGGGTGCTCGGGCTGCCCGCCTCCGACGCGCAGGTGGTCGACACCGGCCCCTCGGCGGCGGTCGTCGGCCTCGCCGTCCATGTGTGCCGGCGGTACGGGGCGTACTGGACAGGGGGACTGGTGGTCGTGGCGATGGTGGTCGAGGTGTGCGTCAAGAACAACCTCGCGGGCAAGGAGCATCTGGCGGCGATCGCCGCGGTGCTGGTGGTGTGGGCGGTCGCTCACTTCTCGTCGCGCGTCGGCTTCGGGTCGGGGGTCCGGTCCGGGGTCCGGCCTGAGGTCCCGACCGGGGGCCCGTCCGGGGTCCCGACCGGCGTCCCGTCCGAGGTCCCGACCGGCGTCCAGTCCGGGGTCCCGCCGATCAGGTCCTGAACCTTGCGGCTGAGCCCCGACCAGCGGCGGTCGTGGTGCCACAGCCGCAGCGCCGCTCTGGCGCGGGCCTTGGGGCGCCGGCGGTAGAGGTGCTTCGCCCACGGGGAGGCGGGCTTGGCCAGCCTGATGGCGCCGACGAGCGCCACGACGGGCACGACCGTACCGAAGAGGGCCGTGAGGACTTTCCCCTTGCTGAGCGCGACCACCGCGAGGAGGAAGTTGCAGCACACGTTGAGGATGAGCGCGGCGCGGCTCTGCCGCTCGTCCGGCGTCAGCTGGTCCACCCCGAACGGGACGGATCCGATGAGGACCAGTCCCACCACGGCGGCGGTCACGACCACGACCTCCACGCTCTGGCGGCCCTGTTCGCTCCAGTAGACGTCGTCGAGATGGAGGACCAGCGCGAACTCGTCCAGGACCAGCCCCGCACCCATCCCGAAGATCACAGCGCACAGCGCCGAACTGACACCGCGCGCGCCGGTCGCCACCGCCCCGAAGCCGCCGATCGTCATCAGGATCACGCCGGGCACCACGTGGTGGATGTGCAGACCGCCGGGCGAGACGTTCCTGAAGGGGCCGCGGCCCGCCCGGATCAGCCGGGTGATGGTGCGGGTGATCGCGAACGTGAGGACGAAGGAGAGCAGGGCCAGCAGCAGCGGGAGCTTCCCCGGCTCGAGGATGTTGCGGTACCACCAGTGACCCATGCCACTCGCTTCCCCTCTGTGTGGTTTTGTGCGCTATGCGCAACCTACCGGCCGTCTCCGGCGACTAGCGTGCGCGCCGTGACCTCTCTTCTCAGCGACGGCATACGTTTCGCCTTCGGCACGCTCACCGTGCTTCCCGTACGCGTGACCCGGTGGGACCGCGAGGCCGCTCGCGCCGGAATGCTGTGCGCCCCCCTCGCCGGGCTCGTCGTGGGCCTGTGCGCGGCAGCCCTCGGCGGCGTACTCCTGCTGCTCGGCTCGGGGCCGCTGCTCGCCGCCGTGGCGAGCGCCGCCGTACCCGCCGCCCTCACGCGGGGCCTGCACCTCGACGGACTCGCCGACACCGCCGACGGCCTGGGCAGCGGCAAACCGGCCGAAGAGGCGCTGCGCATCATGAAACAGTCGGACATCGGCCCCTTCGGCGTCATCACGTTGCTGTTCGTGCTGCTCGCCCAGGTCGCGGTGCTTTTCGAGCTGTACGCCGCCGGGTGGGCCCACGGCGCGGTCGGCGCCGCCGTCTCGGCCGTCGCCGCCCGCCTCGCCCTGACCCTCGCCTCCCGTACGGGCGTCCCCCCGGCCCGGCCCGACGGGCTGGGCGCGGCGGTCGCGGGCACGGTGTCGGTGCGTACCGCGGTGGCCGTCACGGTCCTGGTGACCGCCGCCTGCGCGGGCGTCGCGGGTGCGCTGTTCGGCCCGTACGCCGCCCTGCGTCACGCCGCCGCCGTGCCGGCCGCACTCGCCGCCGCGCAGCTGCTGCTGCGCCACTGCGTGCGCCGCTTCGGCGGGGTCACGGGCGACGTCTTCGGCGGCGTCGCGGAGACCGCGGCGACGGCCGCGCTGGTGGTAATGGTGCTGATGTGACGGAGGAACAGCACTGGGATGTAAGGCAGTTGACTGACCGTCACCGCAAGGTGCACGCTCTTCCCCCACGGCTGTCGGGGGAGACAGAAGATGCCCGAGTTTCCAGGCTGGGACCACAGCAGCGAATTCACTGAGGCCTATCGCAAGGCGGTGCGCAGCCGGTCACGGCTGGCGAAACGCGGCCCGAAGCACCCGCCCATCGTGCTGCGGACCGGCGCGGAGGAGGCCCAGCAGGCCCTGGAGGCCCTGGAGCTGGGCCTCCAGCGCTCGTCGAGGGCGCGGGGCACCGTGCCGTGCACTCCGTACGCCCATGTCGACTGGCGCGCGGGCTCCCGGACCGAGCTGATCGCCAAGGTCGCCGAGGAGCTGAAGAAGAACGCTCCCGTCGAGGCGGGCAGGCTGCGGCTGCCCGCCTACGACCTGCTCCGATGCGTCGCCGACAATGGAGCGGGCACGGATGCCCAGCTGGCGGACCGGGTGTTCGCCAGGCACCGGGGGCGCGCGACCGCCGTACTGCCGGCCAGGGACACCACGGGCCCCACCGTCAACGCGGGGTTCATGACGGTCCCGCTCCGCTCCGTCTGGTCGCTGGCGGAGCGCGTCCGTCTCAAGTTCTGGGAGCGCCGCTGGGAATGGCGTCTCGCGCGGCGCAGGCGCTACCGCCTGCTGTGGCCGGAGAACTACCGGGGCATGCGCACGTACGCCGCCGCGCTCGCCGAGTTCCACCGGACGTGGGAGGCGGCCGTCCGGCCCGACAGCACTCCACGGGACCTCGACCGGTGGGACGGGCTGCTCCTCGCGGCCCTGATGACCGATCTGTACGCTCACGCCCGCCAGGGGCTGCTCCACCCGGGCCGCAGACGCCGCCGCCCGCGCCACGCTCTGCTGCTCAACGGCACGCGGCCCGCGGCCGACGGCGGCGACGGGGGCAGCACGGCCGTAGCGGGCTTCGTCAGGCTGTACGGCGCCCAGCAGCGGCCGAGTCCCAACGCGGCCACGGTGCTCATCGCCGCGCTGCCGGACACCCACGACGCGGCGCCCGGCAACGGCACGCTGGAGGAGGCGGCGCGCCGGCTCGACCCCGCGAAGGGTGCGATCCCAACGCCCTACGAGGTGCGGCTCCCGCGCCCGGAGCCGGGCAGCCGCAGCGTGACGGTGCTGCCGGTCTGGACGCCGTGGGTGCGGCTGCGGCCCGGCGGGGAACTGGCCCTCGAAGCGGGGGCGCTCGCCGTCGCCCTGTGGCTCACCGGACAGCTCGCCTTCGTCCCGTACCTCGGCAGCCCCTTCACGGACACGTACACGCAGTGCCTCACCGGCTCCGACTACGTACAGCAGCAGTCCAGGGCGGCCAAGCCCGCGCTCCCCGCCCAGTACGCCGACGCGCTCAAGATGATCGCCGAGCAGAACAAGACCGCGGAGACGGAGGGCAGGCCCGAGCGGACGGTGACCATCGCCCACGTCCGCGCCTCGGTGGCGCCGAACGAGGCGGAGCGGCAGTCCGGCGCGGCCATCCCCGAACTGCGCGGCCTCGCGCTGGCCCAGCAGTCGCTGCACCGCCTCGCGCCCGCCAACGACAACGGCATCTGGGTGCGGATCAAGACGTACGACGCCGGATTGCAGTTCAAGAACGCCCGCAAGGTGGCGGCGGAGATCGTCCGCGAGGCGGAGAAGGACCAGCATCTCATCGGGGTCACGGGATTCACCGAGAGCCGTAAGGAAACGGTCGCGGCGCTGCGCGTTCTCAACTCGGCCCGGATTCCCATTGTCAGCTCCACGGCCACAGCGAAAGCCATGGAGGTCGGGCGTTATTACCACGGCGCCGCGCCGAACAACAAGCGGGAGGCGCGGGTCGTGTCGCAGTTCGTGAAGAACGCGAATACGGTGCGTACGGGAGAGAATTCCTGCGCACCCGCGGAAAGCGTCGCCGTGGTGACCGATCCGACCGATGTGTACAGCGACGAACTCGGCAGGGAGTTCGCCCTGGACTTCCGCTCGGCGGGCAGCCGTATCGGCTACATCCCCGGCGGGAACAGCGGAGTCGTCGTACCGAACGAGCCCGACCTCGACATGAAGTTCAGCATGTCGGAGGTGGCGGAAGCGGTGTGCAGCAGGGTGGCGGGAAAGAACAAGACGCTGGTCTACTGGACCTCGCGGGTACGGGAGTTCGACAATTTCCTGGAGACTTATCAGAGCCTCAGCAAATGCGCGAACAAGGACCTCACCGTGATGGGCGGGAACGAGCTCACCAATGCGGCGCTCTCCGGCGGATTCGTGGGGAAGTCCTGGCTGCACCTTTATCACACGGCCCATATGCTGCCCGCCGGACATCCGGACCGCAGCGCGACGGCGAAGGCGTTCAACGACGCTTACACCGAGAAATTCACCCGGTCCGATCTGTGGCTGAACGACGGGCACGCCGCGCTCGCCCACGACGCGGTGCAGGTGCTCGCCCAGGCGACGAGTCAGGCGAACGCGGCGGGTGTCGAACTGACCCGGCCGAATGTCCAGCAGATCATCAACAGCGGTTCCTTCGACCTGGAGGGGGCCAGTGGCCGCCTGCTGTTCGCGGCGGGCTCGCTCCAGCGGCCGCTCAACAAGCTGCTGACCGTCCTGCACCACGGGAAGGACGGCTCGGCGCCGGTGCTGATGTGCGGGGACTCCGGGAAGAACATCGATGCCGGGAAGGAGTGGCGGCAGGGCGGTACGTCGTACGACTGCCCGGAGGACGAGTAGGCGCGGCCTGTCGCCCGCCTTACTCGCAGGGCTCGCGCCACACCCCCAGGTCATACTTCTTCAGCATCGAGCTGAGCCGCAGCTCGCGCGCCTGGGGGCAGAAGCGGCTCGTCGGCAGCTCGTACTCGACGTGGAAGACCGCCTTGCCGGCGTCGATGAACGGCGTGAGCTTCTCGCACTCGTCGTACTGGGCGCACTGCTCGTTGACCGCGAAGTCGAAGTCCCCGACGAGGTCGGGGATCTGGTCGAGGTCGTTCTTGAGGCCGACGGCCAGGCCGCGGTCGTGGGCGAGGCGGGCGATCAGGCGGTTGTAGTCGAGCTGGTGGGCGGCGGTCAGGGGGAAGCCCGTGCGGTTGCGGTAGCCGTCCATGTTGTCGGGCTCCACCGCGTCGAAGCCCTTGTCGCGGCAGAGGTCCATGCGGTGGGCCATCAGGGGCTCCAGGATGTCGGTACGGCGGATGTCGAGCCAGCGCTCGCCCTTCCAGCCGTTGCCCCGGCCCAGTACGGACTTCGGGAACGCGGCGGCGTCCGGCCTGAAGTCCTCCCACGCGCCGGTCGAGAGGTAGCAGATGACCTTGCGGCCGCGGTGGTGCAGGTCGGCGACGGCGGAGGCGGGGTGGTCGAAGCCGTCGATGTCGTACACCGGTACGTCGACGGCGGGGTCGAGCTTGCCGCTGAGCTGCCATTGCCAGGCGAGACCGGGGTGGGGCTGCCAGCGGGTGGTGTTCGGCCCGCGGTCGTCGGGTGCGGGTGGGCCGCCGCCCGTACAGCCCGCGAGCAGGAGCAGCGGGAGGAGGAGCAGGAGTACGCGTCGGTGCCTCACCGGGCCGCCTCAAGCGCGTGCGGCAACGTGCCCCACGGGTGAGGTGCTTCGCCCGGTACGGCGCAGCCGATACCGGCGGTGAACTCGGCGGTGGGCGGTGCGGCGTAGACGAGGTGGCAGAAACGGTCGTGCGCGTACGCCGCTGTCCAGGGCGGGGGGTCCTGGGCGGCGCTGCGGTACGTGCACGTGTACGTGTCCCAGGTGCCCTCGAACGTGACGAGTACATCGGCGAGTTCGAGGTAGCCGGGGTCGGGGTGGACACCGTGGTTCAGCACGAGGGTGGCCGCGCCGGCCGCGCGCGCGGCGACGGCGAGACGCCGGTAGTGGGGCAGCGCGTCCGGTTCCGCCGTCACCTGGTCCAGGAACGCGCCGTCCGCGCCGTACCAGTCGCGGTGGCGCAGCAGGTCCCGCACCACCGCGGCGTGCGGGCGGCGCGCGTAGTCCGTGTCGGCGTACCCGAGGACGCGTACGCCCGCGGCGCGCAGGCGCGTCGACACGGCGGCGAACGCGGGGTCGGGTGCGGCGCCGGGGCCGCTGTCCGGGTTGAGTACGACTCCGTACAGGCGGGGGGCCGCCCGGATGACGGCGTCCCAGGCGGCCGGGCGTTCGGCGGGGTGCTCGTAGAAGGGTACGAGCAGGTTGTTCACGTGGGCATCCTCAATGACGGTGGGCCGTCGCGCGACCCAGCAGTACGCAGACCAGGGCGGTCAGCACGGCGGCTCCCGCTCCGGGGACGGCGAGCGTGGCGATGCCGGTGGCTCCGGGGCCCGCCGTGACTGCCGCCGTCTGGAGGAGCGCGGTCGCCCCGCAGACGGTCGCCGCGGCGGTCACCGCGCCGAAGGCCTGGAGCAGCAGCCCCGTCCACAGCATGACACCGGTGAGCAACAGGCCGGTGGCGCGGGTCGCGTCGGGTACGGGCGCGCCGAGCCACAGCAGGGTTGTGGCGGCGAGGAGGGCGAGCAGTACGGCGAGGTAGCCGCTGAGGCACTGGGCGAGGGTGACGGTGGCGGCGCGCCGGAATTCCCGGGGGGTGGTGCTCCTGCGGAGCCCGGCGTCGCTCCGGCGCCGGAAGCGGTACAGGAGCCACTCGGCGGGACCCATGCTGAGGGTGAGTGCTACGGCGCCGGGGGCGGCGACGATGCCGGAAGCGGTGCCGCCGAGCAGGTTCTGGAGTACGGCGTGCAGTACGAGTACGCCGGTCGCGAGCCCGAAGACGCCGTACGGCACGGACCGCAGCAGGGACGGCCCGGCGACCGCACCCGGCCTCGGCCAGAGGCGCCTTGCGGCCCCGGACACCCAACGCGGCGCCCCCGCCGCACCGGTCCCTCCCCAGCCGGAGACCTGGGGGCCCACTCCGGAACTGGGGCTCCGCCCCAGACCCCGCTCCTCAAACGCCGGAGGGGCTGAAGTGGCCCGGGGGTTCGAGGCCACGCGGCGGAGCCGCAGCATGTCACGGCGGGAAGGGGCGGGGTGGGGAAGTGAAAAAGTCCCCGCCCGCAGCACCTCGCGGGTCGCCAGCGTCAGGACCGCCAGCCCCGAAGCGAGCAGCAGCGCCGCCCTCCCCACCCCCGGGACCTCGTGCACCAGGGTCAGCACGGCGCCCAGTGTCATCGGGGTCAGGGCGTACAGCAGCAGGCGTTCGCGGGCCAGGACCAGGAGGGCCGTCGCCGCGCCCTGGTACATCGCCTGGGCCGTGGCGAACGCCGCCGCGCCGCCCTCCCCCGGGCCCGCGACCGCGACCGCCGCCGCCGTGCCCAGCAGGGCGCCCGCCGGGGCCCCGGTGAGCAGGGTGCGGGCCGCCGACCGGGGGTCGCCGAGGCCGAGCCAGGTGTACGCGCGGTGCGCCAGCGCCTGGTTCCACGCCCAGCCGGTGAGCGCGCCCACCAGGAGCACGTCCGTCCCGGCGGGCAGGCCCCTCCCGCCGGGAGCCCCACCGGCCACGAACGGCGCCCCCAGCACGTACGCGAGCCCCGGCAGCGCGAACACCAGCCCGCGCAGGAGGCAGGCGAAGAGACCGATGCGCCAGGGGCCGGCGGACGCCGGCTGGGCCGCCGGTTCCGGGTAGGCGCGGGGCACCCGGGCGAACAGGGCCTCGGCCAGCGCGAACGAGCTCTCGCGGCCGTACGTGAGCCGGATGTGGTCGTCCGTCATACCGTCGGATTCGAGAATCGCCGCGATCTCGTCGGGATGCACGGCAGCGGCCGTCACATCACCCAGCCGGTCGGCCAGTTCGTCGACGGGATCCGCCGCCCAGCGCGGCCGCTGGTACCTCGGTACGCGCGGCAGCGTGTCGCGCCGTACGGTCGTCGCGTCCGGCGTCCACAGCGGGCCGCTCATCAGGCCGCCCCGTGCGTCGACAGGTCGCTCCACCAGGGGTCCCGGAGTTCGGTCGTCCAGTGCGCGGGAAGAGCGGGAAGGGTGGTCGTGGTGGCCGCCAGGCCCAGGCCCACGCCCTGCGGCTCCGATACGCCGTCCAGTTCGCGGTAGATCTCACGGAAGCCTTCGACCGACCGGCGCAGCGTGAAGAGGTCGATCACCCGCTGCCGCGCGAGCCGGCCGAGTTCGGCCCGCCGGGCGTCGTCCGCCATCAGGTCGAGCACCGCCCGCGCCATCGCCTCCGGTTCGCGCGGCGGCACCACGACCCCCGTGTCGCCGACGGCTTCCCGCACGCCACCCACATCCGTCGACACCGTCGTCCTCCCGCACGACATCGCTTCCAGGATGCTGAAAGGGAAGCCCTCGCTGATGCTGGACAGCATGACGACGTGCCCCGCCCCGTACGCGCGCGCCACGTCCGAGATGCGTCCCTCGTACGTGATGCCGTCGGTGACGCCGAGTTCGGCCGCCAGCTTCTCCAGCTTCGTGCGGTAGTCCTCGCCGCCGTCCGGCACCCCGCCGAAGAGCCGCAGCCGCAGCTCCGGCAGCCGGGCGCGGGCGAGCGCGTAGGCCCGTACGAGCGTCTCCAGGTCCTTGATGGGGTCGATGCGGCCGGCCCAGGTGAGGGTGGGGACGTCGGGTTCCGGGCCGGCGTGCGGGAAGAGGTGCGGGTCGACGCCGTTGTAGACGGTGCGGATGCGCTCGGCCGGGGCGCCGCCCCGCTCCTCCCAGCGGCGGTTGTACTGGTTGCAGGGCGTGATCAGGTCGGCCTCCCGGTAGCCGAGCGAGTTGAGCTCGCGGTAGAAGCCGAGCAGCAGCGCCTTGACCGGCCAGCGCTGGGCGGCCGTGCGGTAGCCGAGGTAGCGCTCGCGCAGGTAGATGCCGTGCTCGGTGAGGAGGAAGGGCGCGCCGTCGAAGTGCTTGGCGGTGAGCGCGGGGAGGGTGGCGAGGCCGCTGCTGACGGCGTGCGCGACGCTGTCGGCGGGTATGCGGGCGGCCAGCGGCCGCAGCAGGTGTTCCAGCAGGTCGGTGGCGGTGAGCGCGTCGTGGAGGGTGGGTGCGGCGTGGGCGGTGGGCAGGTGGCGCATGGTCCAGACCCTGGTCAGGGTCCGCAGGGCCGCCTCCGAGCGCAGGGCGGGGGTCAGTCGGCCCTGGCGGGAGAGCGCGGCGAGGGCGTACAGCTCATGGCCGAAGTCGCAGCCGGCCTCCGGGTCGAGTACGGCGAGCAGGAAGCGTTCGTACGAGGCGAGAAAGCCGCGGCGGTCGCGGCCGGCGAGGGAGCGCGGGCCGCGTCGTACACGTAATGCCGCTTCCGGTCCCCACAGCGGGACCGTCGTGTGTTGGTAGACGTTGGGCGGCAGTTCCCAGGTGACGGGCTCGCGGCCGCTGCCGGTGAGCGAGACGACATGGAAGTCGACGTCGGGCATTCCACGGACGAGCTGGTCGCACCAGGTGCTGACGCCCCCCTGGACGTGCGGATACGTGCCTTCGGTGAGCATGCTGACGTGGAGCCCGCGGCCCATGTTCGTGTCCCCCCAGGACGAGTGACAGGTCTGTCGGTCGGGCAGGCCTGTCGGTCAGACAGCCGCCGGTCAGGCCGGCAGCCGGAGCGTGATCGCTTGCTGGAGCGATTCGGGCTTCGCCCAGGCCGAGCGCTGTCCCGCGTACGCCGTGCCGAACACGGCGGTGCCCAGGAACAGTTGCTTACGCGTGCCCTCCGGCGCGGTGACGGGCGCCGCCACCCCCGACGGCGCCTGGACGGTGACGGTCGCGCCGATGCGGTACGCCGTGACCTTGCCGTCGGCGAGCGCCTTGTCCCAGGCGGCGCGTCGGGCGAGTTCGTAACCCGTGTCCCGGTGGCGCGGGTTGACGACCGGGGTGTTGTCGGCGAAGAGAGAGCGGTAGTCGCCCAGGACCTTGTCCAGGACAGGGTAGAGGATCCGCTCCTCGGCCAGGTTGGACTGGTGGACGTAGTGCGGGCGCGGGTCGTTGGCGATGACATGGCCGAGGGCGGTGCGTGCCTCCTGCGGCGCGATGTACGTCGCGTAGCCGGTGGCCGGGTCGAGCGGGCCGTCGAGGCAGGTCGAGCCGGGGTGGGTCTCGCAGACGCCGCTGCCCCCGTCGGCCTTGCTGCTGTAGATCCAGTTGTACTCGTCGGTCATCTCGGCGGCGGTGCCGACGTTGTAGTACACGTTCATCGGGTGGCGCGGCACGGTGAGCGCGCTGCCGACGGCCCGCTGGCGCGGCTCGCGCGAGTTGTCGCTCGCGACCCACTTCACACCGTTGTCGGCGAGCGCGCCGGCCAGGTTGGGGTTGTCCACCGTCTGCTGCGGGAGTGCCTTCAGGCCCGAGTGCTCGCCGGTGACCAGCTCGGCCCTGTCCACGGTGATGCCCTTGGCCACCGCCCAGTTGTGGTTGTCCTTGATCTGGGCGGAGATCTCGGCGCGGCTCATCCACAGCGTGCTGCCCGCCGCGTCCTTCGCGCACTGCCAGGGAACGGTCGAGGTGTCCTGGACGCAGCCGAGGTAGGGGTGCGTGTACGTGTGGTTCACCCAGCGGTACTTCGCCCGGTCGGCCAGCAGTTGCGTGGTGAGTGGGTCGCTGCCGGCGTTGGCGGTCTTCCACGCCTCGCCGGAGCCCGCGTTGTAGACCATGTCCAGGGTGAAACCGGCGCTCTGCTGCCACTGGGCGGCGTACTGCGCGTCGGCGGCGGTCATCCGGATGGGAGTGGTTCCCGCGCCCTCGCCGTCCCCGCAGTCGAAGTCGCCGGGGGTGCAGTTGAGCTCGGTGTCCCAGCGGCTGTCGGGCGCGAAGACGTCGTCGACGTGTACGGAGAAGTAGTTGCGGCTCTGCCCGAGGTGGACGCCCTGGGTGAGCCATTCGACGATGCCGCGGGCGAGCAGCCGGAACTGCCGCTGGTGCTGGTTGTAGGCGAAGGTGACGACGAGTTCGCGGCGCCCGTCGTGGGCGTACTCGCCGACGAGGCTGGCCCGTCCGCCGCCGGCGCCGGCGACCGGCATGTCCAGGTAGCTGGTGTAGCCCTCGCGCGGCCGGCCGGCGTAGCCGTAGCTCTCGCCGACGGACGGCGAGTTGTCCTCGAACTCGACGGCTCCGTCCAGGTAGCCGAAGGGACCGGCCTTTCCTGCCGCCGTCACGGCCGCGTCCACGCCGTCGAGCGGCCCGGCGTACCCGCCGTCACTCGTGTAGTCGAGGCCGACGCCGGGGTGCGCCCAGCTGTAGGCGTCGACCTGCCGGACGCCGAAGGTCTTCTCGTACGCGGCCAGGGCGCCCGACTCCGCCGATCCGGCGCCGAACGGGTCCGCGTTCGGCAGCACGATCCCCTGGTACTTGGCACGCGGCCGCCCGTCGACGGTGTCGGCGAGGAAACCCGCGTCGATCACCGGCCGGCCCGGCTCGTCGAGCCGCACCAGGGTGTACGGGACGCCGGTGCTCCGCAGCTCCGACTCGACCGCCTCCACGGCGTCGCCGCCGTCGTCGACGACCAGCACGCTGAGGTCGATACGCGGCACGGTGGCCGCCCCCGCGGCCGTCGGCGGCGCCGCCACCACGAGCAGACCGGCTGCCAGCAGCGCCGCTCCGGTTCTGCCCATACGCGTCCTCGTCCTGTACGCCACGGCGCACCCTCCCCCTAGGCGACCTCCCTGCGGAGTATTCGCGGAAGATCTGTGGAAATCATGCGAAATCATGCAAGACAAGGTGATGGTCACTTGCCGGATTGTCACGAGTGTGACGCAGGCCTCACTCTGCGCACCGTACACACGAAAAGGACACCTCTGATGAGTGAACTGCTCGCTGCTGTGATCGAACGGTGCAACCGCGCGTAGGCTCGTTCCCGGCGCTCAACCGGTCCGGCAGGCCGCCGGGCACCGGGATGCCGGGCCACCGGGATACTGTCGCGCCGGGCACGGCCGGCCCCACCCCCTCGGCCGAAGAACTCAACGGAAGCGAGATTTCACCACCGTGACTGCTCTCACTCTCAGCACTTCCGGCGCGGCGGCGCTGCGCGCCGACGCCATCGTCGTCGGCGTGGCGAAGGGCGCCGGCTCCAAGTCCGGGGACCTGGTGATCGCACCGGGCGCCGAGGCCGTGGACAAGGCGTTCGACGGAAAGCTCGCCTCCGTCCTGAAGACCCTCGGCGCCTCGGGCGGCGAGGGCGAGGTGACCAAGCTGCCCGCACCGTCGGGCCTCAAGTCCCCTGTCGTACTGGCCGTCGGCCTCGGCACCGCCCCTGAGAAGGACGACGCGTACAGCGCCGAGTCCCTTCGTCGCGCGGCCGGTGCGGCCGCCCGCGCGCTCAGCGGCTTCAAGAAGGCCGGCTTCGCGCTGCCCGTCGAGGCCGTCGAGGACGCCGCCGCCGTCGCCGAGGGCGCACTGCTCGGTGCGTACTCCTTCACCGCGTACCAGGGTGGGGAGAAGGACGGGAAGGGCGAGAAGCCCGCAGGCAACGGTCCGAAGCAGCCGCTCGCCGAGATCGCCGTGCTCGGCGGCAAGCCGCGTGACAAGGCGTTCAAGGCCGCCGCGGAGCGCGCCCTCGCGCTGACCGAGGAGATCAACCGCGCCCGCGACCTGGTCAACACCCCGCCGAACGACCTGTACCCCGAGTCCTTCGCCGCCGTGGCCGCCGCCGCCGGCAAGGAGCACGGTCTCAAGGTGCAGGTGCTCGACGAGAAGTCGCTCATCAAGGGCGGCTACGGCGGCATCCTCGGCGTCGGCCAGGGCTCGGAGCACGGTCCGCGCCTGGTGAAGCTCGCCTACACGCACCCCAAGGCGGAGAAGACCCTGGCCTTCGTCGGCAAGGGCATCACCTACGACTCGGGCGGCATCTCGCTCAAGCCGGCCGGCCACAACGAGACGATGAAGTGCGACATGGCCGGCGCCGCCGCCGTGTTCGCCGCCGTCATCACGGCCGCCCGCCTGGGCCTGAAGGTCAACGTCACCGGCTGGCTGGCGCTCGCCGAGAACATGCCGTCCGGCAGCGCCGTGCGCCCCGGTGACGTGCTGCGCATGTACAGCGGCAAGACCGTCGAGGTGCTCAACACCGACGCCGAGGGCCGTCTCGTCCTGGGTGACGCGCTGACCCGCGCCTCCGAGGAGCGCCCGGACGCGATCGTCGACGTGGCGACGCTGACCGGCGCGATGGTGCTGGCGCTCGGCAACCGCACGTTCGCCGTGATGGGCAACGACGAGTCGTTCCGTACCGCCATCCACGAGATCGCGGAGGAGGCCGGCGAGCAGTCCTGGCCGATGCCGATGCCGGCCGAGCTGCGCAAGGGCATGGAGTCCTCCACCGCCGACATCGCCAACATGGGCGAGCGGATGGGCGGCGGCCTGGTCGCCGGTCTGTTCCTCCAGGAGTTCGTCGGCGACGACATCGCCTGGGCGCACCTGGACATCGCGGGCCCCGCCTTCAACGACGGCGGACCGTTCGGTTACACCCCCAAGGGCGGCACGGGTTCCGCGATCCGCACCCTGGTGGCGCTCGCCGAGCACACCGCCGCGGGCGACCTCGGCTGAGCTTTCGAGGCGGCTTCGTGCGTACGGTCCCGGGCACGCGTCCGGGACCGTACGCACGCGGGAACGTACGTGGGAACGCATGCCGGAACGTACGTCGGAATACCCGCGTCCAATTTCGCCTTCAACGAAATCCGTACATCCGTACGTCGCAGTAACCCTTGGCGAGCGGTCCCCGGACCGTCTCGCACCCTGGCCCCGCGTCCCGCCGTCCGTCGACAAGTGCGAAGATGGGTTCTCGGCAGGACAGGGCCCCCACCACAGGGCCGAATATAAAGCGGCCGATACCAGCCGCCGCCCGGTCGATGACCGGCGACCGGCGCACATGCATGGAGGACGTGACGTGGCGAACGACGCCAGCACCGTTTTCGACCTAGTGATCCTCGGCGGTGGCAGCGGCGGTTACGCCGCGGCACTGCGCGGAGCGCAGCTGGGCCTGGACGTCGCCCTGATCGAGAAGAACAAGCTCGGCGGCACCTGCCTGCACAACGGCTGCATCCCGACGAAGGCTCTGCTCCACGCGGGCGAGGTCGCCGACCAGGCACGCGAGGCCGCGCAGTTCGGCGTCAAGGCCACTTTCGACGGCATCGACATGGCGGGCGTCCACAAGTACAAGGACGACGTGATCTCGGGCCTGTACAAGGGCCTCCAGGGCTTGGTCGCCTCGCGCAAGGTGACGTACATCGAGGGCGAGGGCCGGCTGTCCTCCCCGACGTCCGTCGACGTGAACGGCCAGCGCATCCAGGGCCGCCACGTCCTGCTGGCGACCGGCTCCGTGCCGAAGTCGCTGCCGGGCCTGGACATCGACGGAAACCGCATCATCTCCTCGGACCACGCGCTCGTCCTGGACCGCGTTCCGAAGTCCGCGGTCATCCTCGGCGGCGGCGTCATCGGCGTCGAGTTCGCCTCGGCGTGGAAGTCCTTCGGCACCGACGTCACCATCGTCGAGGGCCTGAAGCACCTCGTGCCGGTCGAGGACGAGAACAGCTCGAAGCTGCTGGAGCGCGCGTTCCGCAAGCGCGGCATCAACTTCTCGCTCGGCGCCTTCTTCGAGAAGGCCGAGTACACCGCCGACGGCGTCAAGGTCACCCTGGCCAACGGCAAGGAGTTCGAGGCCGAGGTGCTGCTCGTCGCGATCGGCCGCGGCCCCGTCTCGCAGGGACTCGGTTACGAGGAGGCGGGCGTCGCGATGGACCGCGGCTACGTCCTCGTCGACGAGTACATGCAGACGAACGTGCCCACCATCTCCGCCGTCGGTGACCTCGTCCCGACGCTCCAGCTCGCGCACGTCGGCTTCGCCGAGGGCATCCTGGTGGCGGAGCGTCTGGCCGGTCTCAAGACCGTTCCGGTCGACTACGACGGTGTGCCGCGCGTGACGTACTGCCACCCCGAGGTCGCTTCCGTCGGCATCACCGAGGCGAAGGCCAAGGAGGTGTACGGCGCGGACAAGGTCGTCGCTCTCAAGTACAACCTCGCGGGCAACGGCAAGAGCAAGATCCTCAAGACCGGTGGCGAGATCAAGCTCGTCCAGGTCAAGGACGGCGCTGTGGTCGGCGTTCACATGGTCGGTGACCGTATGAGCGAGCAGGTCGGCGAGGCTCAGCTGATCTACAACTGGGAGGCGCTGCCGGCCGAGGTCGCGCAGCTCATCCACGCACACCCGACGCAGAGCGAGGCGCTCGGCGAGGCCCACCTGGCCCTGGCCGGCAAGCCGCTCCACTCCCACGACTAGTTCAGTCCGGGCGCGACGACCACTTCCGCAATTCGTAAGGAGCAACCGAAACCATGCCGGTTTCCGTAACCCTTCCGGCGCTCGGCGAGAGCGTCACCGAGGGCACTGTCACCCGTTGGCTGAAGGCCGAGGGCGAGCGCGTCGAGGCTGACGAGCCGCTGCTCGAGGTGTCGACCGACAAGGTCGACACCGAGATCCCGGCCCCCGCGGCGGGCATCCTCTCGTCCATCAAGGTCGCCGAGGACGAGACGGTGGAGGTCGGCGCCGAGCTGGCCGTCATCGACGACGGCACGGGCGCGCCCGCTGCCGCCCCGGCCCCGGCTGCCGCCGAGGCCCCCGCACCTGCTGCACCTGCTGCCGAGGCTCCGGCCCCGGCCGCCGCTCAGCCGCAGCCCGAGGCCGTGGCCGCTCCGGCGCCCGCCGCCGAGGCTCCGGCCCCTGCCGCCGCTCCGGCCGGCGGCGCCTCCGGTACTGACGTCGTACTGCCCGCACTGGGCGAGTCGGTCACCGAGGGCACCGTCACCCGTTGGCTGAAGGAGGTCGGCGAGGAGGTCGCGGAGGACGAGCCGCTGCTCGAGGTCTCGACCGACAAGGTCGACACCGAGATCCCCTCCCCGGCCGCGGGCACGCTGCTGGAGATCCTGGTCGGCGAGGACGAGACCGCCGAGGTCGGCGCGAAGCTCGCCGTCATCGGTGCCGCGGGCGCGGCCCCGGCTGCCGCACCTGCTGCTGAGGCTCCGGCCCCGGCCGCCGCTCCGGCGCCCGCGCCGGCTGCTGCGCCGGCTCCGGCCCCCGCACCGGCACCGGCACCGGCTCCGGCCGAGGCCGCTGTCGAGGCTCCGGCGCCGGTCCAGGCCGCGCCGGCTCCCGCCGCTGCGGCTCCTGCCGCTCCGGCTGCTCCCGCCCCCGTCGCCCCTTCCGCCCCCGAGGCGGACGGTGCGTACGTGACGCCTCTCGTCCGTAAGCTCGCCGCCGAGAACAGCGTCGACCTGAGCACGGTCAAGGGCACCGGCGTCGGTGGCCGTATCCGTAAGCAGGACGTCGTGGCCGCAGCGGAGGCCGCCAAGGCCGCCGCCGCTGCCCCGGCTCCGGCCGCTGCTGTGACTGCCGGAGGCCATGCGGCCGCTTCGAAGGCTCCGTCCCTCGAGGTGTCCCCGCTGCGCGGTCAGACGGTCAAGATGACCCGCATGCGCAAGGTCATCGGCGACAACATGATGAAGGCGCTGCACACGCAGGCCCAGCTGACCTCGGTCGTCGAGGTCGACATCACGAAGCTGATGAAGCTGCGGAACAAGGCGAAGGACGCGTTCGCCGCCCGCGAGGGCGTCAAGCTGTCTCCGATGCCGTTCTTCGTCAAGGCCGCGGCCCAGGCGCTGAAGGCCTACCCGGTCGTCAACGCCCGGATCAACGAGGACGAGGGCACGATCACCTACTTCGACACCGAGAACATCGGTATCGCGGTGGACGCCGAAAAGGGTCTGATGACCCCGGTCATCAAGGGTGCGGGCGACCTCAACCTCGCCGGTATCTCCAAGAAGACCGCCGAGCTGGCCGGCAAGGCCCGTTCCGGCAAGATCAGCCCGGACGAGATGTCCGGCGCGACGTTCACGATCAGCAACACCGGTTCGCGCGGTGCGCTGTTCGACACGGTCATCGTGCCGCCGAACCAGGTCGCCATCCTGGGCATCGGTGCCACCGTCAAGCGTCCCGTGGTCATCAACCACCCGGACCTCGGCGAGACCATCGCGATCCGTGACATGACCTACCTGGCTCTCTCCTACGACCACCGCCTGGTGGACGGCGCCGACGCGGCCCGTTACCTGACGGCCGTCAAGGCGATCCTGGAGGCCGGCGAGTTCGAGGTCGAGCTCGGCCTGTAACGCTCGTCTCACCAGCGTCTGCGCCCCCGTCCGGAGTTAGTCGGACGGGGGCGCCGCCGTATGGTCTAGAGACCGAACACGGCTTGAAGGAGCGCTTCATGACCCCGCCCGTCGTCCACTCGCTGCGCGAGCAGATCCGCGAGCACATTGTGGAGGGGATCGTCAGTGGGCGCTGGAAGCCGGGCGAGCGGATCGTGGAGCGCCGGATCGCGACGGAGCTGGAGGTCAGCCAGACGCCGGTGCGGGAGGCGTTGCGCGAGCTGGAGTCCCTGCGCCTGATCGAGTCGGCGCCGAACAAGGGCGTACGGGTAAGGAATCTGACCGCGGCCGACCTGGAGGAGAGCTATCCGGTACGGGCCGGCCTGGAGCAGATCGCGGCCGAGCTGGCGGCGTCGGCCCTGGCGGACGACTGCTCGGCCCTGGAACCGCACGTAGCGGCCCTGTACGAGGCGGACCGCACGGCGGACGGCACGGCGCAGGTCCGCCACACGGTGGCCTTCCACCGCGAGCTGGTCCGCGCCGCTCACAACAGCGTCCTCCTCCACACCTGGGAAGGCCTGGGCATCGAGGTCTTCACGGCGCTGTCCATCCGCTGGCTGGGAACGGTCCAGAAGTCGTACGCCGAGGAACACGACGCGCTGGTCCAGGCTTTCCGCCGCCGCGACCCGGCCATCGGCACCCTGGTAAAGGACCACGTCCTGGGCTGCGCGCCGAGGGCGTGACGCGGCTGGGGTGGTGCGGGTGCGGTTTGCCTGCGGCGCTGTTCCCCTACCCGCCCCTTCCCGAAACTGGGGGCAAGCCCCCAGCCCCCAGACAACACAGACGCCCTTCGGGCGTTGTCCTCAAGCGCCGGACGGGCTGGATTCGGCCGCACCACCCAGCCCCTCCGGCGCTTGAGGAGCGGGGTCCGGGGCGGAGCCCCGGCAGCACCCCCGGCCCACTCCAGCCAGTCCGGCGCTTGAGGACCGGGGCCTGGGGCAGCGCCCCAGTCGCGGGAAGGGGCGGGTAGGGGAACAGCGCCGCAGGCGAGCCGCAGCCACCAACCCGCGCCCGGAATGCCACAAACGCCCCGGCACCCCGTGCCCCATTTCGCGGCACGGAATGCCAATTTCGTTCTGCGGACAAGTTTTTCGCCTCCAGGCTTTGATCGATCATCGATCAGGGACTTACAGTCGACGGCGCGGGTCTACCGACCCCACCGCCCTGTCCTGCCAGACAAGGCCCCCCTTTTCTTCACCCCCCTCCTCTCCGGAAGGCGGCCATCATGACCGACCCCGTAGGCATTTCTCCGAGCGAGCTCGACCAGCTCCCGGACCGTGACACCGAGGAGACCGCCGAGTGGGCGGCCTCCCTCGACGCCGTCACCAAGGCCGCAGGCCCGCAGCGGGCGGCCTACCTGATGCGCCGCACGCTTCAGCACGCCGAAGGCGCCGGCATCGCGCTGCCGAAGCTGCTGGAGACGGACTACGTCAACACCATCCCGACTTCCGCCGAGCCCGCCTTCGACGGCGACGAGGCGATGGAATCCCGCATCACCGCCTGGAACCGCTGGAACGCCGCCGCGATGGTCACCCGCGGCTCCCGCTTCGGCGTAGGCGGCCACATCGCCACCTTCGCCTCCGCCGCCTGGCTGTACGAGACCGGCTTCAACCACTTCTTCCGCGGCAAGGAAGGCGACGGCTCCGGCGACCAGCTCTACATCCAGGGCCACGCCTCCCCCGGCATCTACGCCCGCGCCTTCCTCGACGGCCGCCTGAACGAGGGCCAGCTCGACCGCTTCCGCCAGGAGGCCGCCGGCGACGGACTGCCGTCGTACCCGCACCCGCGCCGCCTGCCCTGGCTGTGGGAGTTCCCCACCGTGTCGATGGGCCTCGGCCCGCTTTCCGCGATCTACCAGGCGCGTTTCAACCGCTACCTCACCAACCGCAACATCAAGGACACGTCCAACTCCCACGTCTGGGCGTTCCTCGGTGACGGCGAGATGGACGAGCCCGAGTCGACCACCGCGATCACCCTCGCGGCCCGCGAGCAGCTCGACAACCTGACCTTCGTCATCAACTGCAACTTGCAGCGCCTCGACGGCCCGGTACGCGCGAACTTCCGCGTCGTACAGGAGCTGGAGGCCCAGTTCCGCGGCGCCGGCTGGAACGTCATCAAGACGCTGTGGGGCTCCGCCTGGGACGAGCTGTTCCAGCTCGACACCCAGGGCGCGCTGGTACGCCGGCTGCGCGAGGTCCCGGACGCGCAGTTCCAGACGTACGCGACCCGCGACGTGGCGTACATCCGCGAGCACTTCTTCGGCGCCGAGCCCGCGCTCGCCGAGCTGGGCAAGCTGCTCACCGACGCGAAGATCGCCGAGTGTTTCCACACCTCGCGCGGCGGCCACGAGGCCCGCAAGGTGTACGCGGCGTACAAGGCGGCCGTGGAGTTCAAGGGCGCGCCGACGGTGATCCTCGCGCAGACCGTGAAGGGCTACACCCTCGGTCCGGGCTTCGAGTCGAAGAACGCCAACCACCAGATGAAGAAGCTGTCCGGCAAGGAGTTCCGCGCCATGCGGGACCTGCTGGACCTGCCGATCCCGGACGCGAAGCTGGACGAGGAGCTCGTACCGTACGGGCACCCGGGCGCCGACTCCCCCGAGGTCCGCTACCTCCAGGAGCGCCGCGCCGCCCTCGGTGGCCCCGCCCCGGCCCGCCGGGTGCACGCGGTGGCCCTGCCCGAGCCCGCCGACCGCGCCTTCAGCGCCCTCCTCAAGGGGTCGGGCAAGCAGGAGATGGCCACCACCATGGCGTTCGTACGCCTGGCCAAGGAGCTGATGCGGGACAAGGAGACCGGCAAGCGCTGGGTCCCGATCGTCCCGGACGAGGCCCGCACCTTCGGCATGGAGTCGCTGTTCCCGTCGGCCGGCATCTACTCGCCGCTGGGCCAGACGTACGAGCCGGTCGACCGCGACCAGCTCATGTACTACAAGGAAGCCAAGGACGGCCAGATCCTCAACGAGGGGATCACCGAGGCCGGCGCGATGGCCGACTTCATCGCCGCCTCGACGTCGTACGCGACGCACGGCGAGCCGATGATCCCGTTCTACATCTTCTATTCGATGTTCGGCTGGCAGCGCACCGCCGACCAGATGTGGCAGCTCGGCGACCAGCTCGGCCGCGGCTTCATCGTGGGCGCGACGGCCGGCCGTACGACCCTGACGGGTGAGGGCCTCCAGCACGCGGACGGCCACTCGCACCTGATCGCGTCCACGAACCCGGCGTCGCTCAACTACGACCCGGCGTTCGCGTACGAGGTGGCCGTCATCGTCAAGGACGGTCTGCGCAGGATGTACGGCCCCGAGGCCGAGAACGTCTTCTACTACCTGACCGTCTACAACGAGCCGAAGCCGCAGCCCGCGATGCCGGAAGGTGTCGAAGAGGGCATCGTCAAGGGCCTCTACCGCTTCAAGGAGGCGGCAGCACCGGCCGCCGATGCCCCGCGCGCGCAGCTGCTCGCATCCGGTACGGCGATCCACTGGGCCCTGGAGGCGCAGGAACTCCTCGCCGCCGACTGGGGCGTGGCGGCCGACGTCTGGTCCGCCACCTCGTGGGGCGAGCTGCGGCGCGACGCGCTGGAGTGCGACGAGGCGCTACTGCGCGGCGAAATGCGCACGCCGTACGTCACCCGCGCGCTCGAAGGCGCGCCGGGCCCCGTCCTCGCGGTGAGCGACTGGATGCGTCAGGTCCCCGACCAAATCAGCCAGTGGGTCGAGCAGGACTACTCCTCGCTCGGTACGGACGGCTTCGGCCTCTCGGACACCCGCGAGGCGGCCCGCCGCCACTTCGGCGTCGACGCCCAGTCCGTGGTCGTAGCGACCCTGGCCCAGCTCGCCCGCCGGGGCGAGGTGCCGGCGTCGGCGGTCAAGGAAGCACGGGAGCGCTACGGCCTCTGAGGAGGTGTGCCCGCTGGAGGGGCTCCATGGGAGCCCCTCCAGCGGGCTCACTCAGCCCCTCCGGGGTTTGAGGAGCGGGGTCTGGGGCGGAGCCCCGGCTCGCCCCGCGCAGCGGCTCTCCCACCCGCCCCCACCACCCGGCACAATGGCGCCCATGCGCGCAGCCCGCCTCATCAAGATGGTGCTCCTCCTCCAGTCCCGCCCCTCCATGACCGCGGCCGAGTTGGCCCGCGAACTGGAAGTCTCCGAGCGCACCATCACCCGGGACGCGCAAGCACTGTCGGAGGCCGGTGTCCCGGTCTACGCCGACCGGGGCCGGACCGGCGGTTACCGTCTGATCGGCGGATACCGCACCCGGCTCACCGGCCTCGCCCGCAGCGAGGCCGAAGCACTCTTCCTCTCCGGACTTCCCCGCGCGCTCCGCGAGATGGGCCTCGACGACGCCGCGTCGGCGGCCCGTCTCAAGGTGTCGGCGGCGCTGCTGCCGTCCCTGCGGGACGCGTCCGACACAGCGGCGCAGCGGTTCCATCTGGACGCGCCCGGCTGGTACCAGGAGCCGAAGACGCCCGAGTTGCTGCCGACGATCGCGGAGGCGGTCTGGGACGACCGGATGCTCACCGCCCGCTACAGACGCGGCCACGATCGCGAGGTCGAACGGGAACTCGCGCCGTACGGCCTCGTGCTGAAGGCCGGGGTCTGGTACCTCTGCGCCCGCTCGGACGGGGACTTCCGGGTGTACCGGATCGACCGCTTCGCCGCGGTGGTCGTGTCCGAGGAGCGTTTCGTACGGGACGAGAGCTTTGTGCTGCCGGAGTTCTGGGAGGAGCGGGCAGCGGATTTCGCCCGCTCGATCCTGCGTTCCGAGGTGGTGGTGCGGCTGTCGGAGTCGGGCGCGCGGCGGCTGCCGTACGCCGTGGACCGCGCCGCGGCGACCGAGGCCCTGGCGGTGGCGGGGCCGCCGGACGAGCTGGGGCGGGTCACGGTGACCCTGCCGGTCGAGTCGTACGAGGTCGCCTTCAGCCAGCTCTTCTCCCTCGGGCCGGAGCTGGAGGTCCTGGAGCCGCCGGCCCTGCGCGAACGTTTCGCCGAGGCGGCGGCCCGGACAGCGCGGCTCTACGACTGGTGCGACTGAACGGCTTCTGCCCGTCAGCGGTAGTCGCTCGCCGGGGCGTCCTTGCCGCCCAGTGAGACCTCCATGATGTACGGCCAGGCGTCCGGGCGGCTTCCGTCGGTGTCCGTGAAGCCGTATTCCTTGGCGAGCTGACCGCTGGACAGCGACCGTCCGTTCCAGCGCGCCCGCTCCGGGTCGGCGGCGATGGCGGCGACCGCCCGGCCGACGTACACCGGTGACTCGGCGATCACGAAGTCGGGGACCTTGGCGATCGCGTCGCGCCAGTTCTCCTCGGTGACGCCGAAGGCGTCCAGCATCTCCTCGGAGCGGAGGAACCCCGGGGTGACGCAGACCGCCGTGCACCCCACGTCCTTCAGATCGTGACCAAGGTTGAACGCCATCCGGATCGGCGCGTTCTTGGCGAGGTCGTAGTAGAAGTTCTCCCGGAAGCGGGTGCGGTTGTACTCGTCCGTCCCGTCGGTCATTTCCACCACCAGGCCGCCCCGGTTCCGCACGAGCAGGGGCAGCGCGATGCCGAGCGTGATGGCGTGGGTCTTCACGCCGGCCTCCAGCATCCGCAGTCCGCGCGCGAGCTCGACGTCCCACATCTTCTTGCCGAATTCGAGCAGATGGTCGCCGCCCCAGAGGCTGTTGACCAGGATGTCGAGGCGCCCGTGCTCCCGGTCGACGCGTTCGACGAGCGACTTGACCTGGTCCTCTTCGAGGTGATCGGTGGGTACGGCGATGGCTTCGCCGCCCGCGTCGTTGATGAGTTCGGCCGTCTGCTCGATGGTCTCTCCGGGCCGGCCGACCTCGCTCACGTGCTCGCGGGTGGTGCGCCCGGTGACGTACACCGTCGCTCCCGCCGCTCCGAGCTGCACGGCGATCGCCCGTCCCGCACCCCTGGTGGCTCCGGCGACGAGTGCGATCCTGCCTTTGAGTGGTGCGGTCTGCTCGCTCATCCCTGCTCCTCCGCCGATCCGCTGCTGCGTGTCGTACGCATCGACACTGGCACTCAAAGCAGACACCTTCTGTCCTGTTTGCCGCACTGCGGGGCGCGCCCGGGCGTAGCCGGGTAACGACACAGCCGCATCCGGGGTACTCCGCGTGCGCGGGCCTGCGGCAAGGCCGATGCTTGTCCCGTGATGGACGAGACGGAATTCTGGGAGATCATCGACCACACCCGCGAGGCCGCCGAGGGCGACCCCGAGGATCATGCCGACCTGCTGGTCGACGCGTTGCTCCAGCTCGACCCCGACTCCGTGCTCGACTTCGCCCGACACTTCGAGGTCCGCTACAACCGCGCGTACCGCTGGGACTTGTGGGGCGCGGCCGCCGTGCTGCTCGGCGGTGCGAGCGACGACGCGTTCGACTACTTCCGCTGCTGGCTGATCGGCCAGGGCCGGGAGGTCTTCGAGGGGGCGCTGCACGACCCGGACAACCTGGCCGATCTCCTCGACGAGTTCGACGAGGAGGTCGACGGCGACGGCGAGGAACTGGGGTACGCCGCCGACGAGGCGTACGAGCAGCTCACCGGCGCGGTCGCCCCCGACCTGGGCGTCCCGGCGCAGAAGCCGGAGCCGGAGGGCACGCCGTTCGACTTCGAGGACGAGGAGGCCCTGACCGACCGCTTCCCCCGGCTGTGGGAGCGGTTCGGCGGGTAGCGAGTCAGAAGTGGGTCCCTCCGTCGATCCGGATCTCGGTGCCGGTGATGAGGGCCCCGTCCTCGGAGCCCAGCATGGCGACGACGCCCGCGACGGTCTCCGGAGCCGCGAAGCCCTCGCCGATGGCGGGGGCCAGCTTCATGAAGAGCGTCAGGTCCGCGTCCTCGGGCAGTCCGGGGCCCTTGCCGCTGGTCATGTCCGAGGAGATGGACCCCGGCGCGACGGCGACCGCGCGCAGCCCCTGCCCGCTGTACTCGCTCGCGATGGCGTGGGTCATCGACTGGATGCCGCCCTTGCTCGCCGCGTACGCCGCCATGTAGGGGTGCGCGAACGTGGCGGAGGTCGAGGAGAAGTTGACGACCACCGGCTTGTCACCGCCGAGCAGCGTCGGGATCGCTTCGCGGATCATCAGGAAGGTCCCCGTCAGGTTGACCGCGATGATCTTGTTGAAGAGGTCCAGCGTCGTCTTGTGGGTGTGCTCGGAGCGCAGGATGCCCGCCGCGTTGACCAGCACGTCCAGGCCGCCGCCCAGCGCCGCAACCGCTGCCGCGACGCCGTCGCGGACCGCCGCCTCGTCGGATATGTCGAACACGGCGGTGGTGAGGCGGTCGGCCACGCCGTCGGCGGCGGCCCGCTCGGCGGTCGCCTTCAGGCCGGTTTCGTTGACGTCGACGGCGACGACCCGGCCGCCCTCGGCGAGGATGCGGTGCACGGTGGCCCGGCCGATGCCCGAGCCGCCGCCCGTGATCAGTACGCGACGGCCTTCGTAACGGTTCATGCTGTCTCTCCGGTCTGCTGATGGCGGCGGGCTCTCTCACCTGCCCGCATTCCACGGTACGCCTACGTGGCACGTTTTGCCATAGCGTCATTTCGTGCATTTCGCGGTCTGTCAGGCGTACTCTTCCGGGGTGAGCACCCAGCCGCCGCCCGAGCCCCGGCAGTCCGCCCCCCAGTCGCCCTCGTCGCCCCCGCAGCCCTCCCTGACCGAGCGCCGCAAGGCCGCCACCCAGCTCGACATCGCCCGCGCCGCCGCCGAGCTCTTCGCCGAGCGCGGCCCCGACGCGACCACGGCCGAGGACATCGCCCACCGCGCGGGCGTGGCGCTGCGCACCTTCTACCGCTACTTCCGGAGCAAGCAGGACGCCGTCGCCCCGCTGCTCTCCGGCGGCGCCGACCGCTGGCGCGGCCTGCTCGCAGCGGCCGAACCCGGCACCGGAGTCCTCACCGCCCTGGAGAGCGCCGTCGCCGAGGCGCTCGCCACGCCCGACGCCCAGGCCGCCGAGCAGCTCGACTGGACGCGCGGCCTGCTCCGCGCGGCCGAGGGCGACCCCGCGCTGCGCGCCGTCTGGTACCGCGTGAACCAGGAGTCGGAGGAGCTGCTGGTGCCGGTCCTCGGCCGGCTGGCCGGCGCCGGGGCCGACCCCCTTGAGGTCCGGCTCGCCGCGGCCGCCGCCACCGCGGCCGTCCGTACGGCCTTGGAGACCTGGTCGGTGTCGGACGCCCCCGTCTCGGGCCCCGGCTCCCCCGCCGAACTCGCCGCGCGCTGCCTGAACGAGCTCATGGGCGGGATGCGGCTGCCGGCTCCCGGTCGCTGATCCCTCCGTGCCCGAGGGCGAGCAGGGCCACGTCGTCCCGCACGTTCTCCGCCTTGCCCGCGAAGCGCACCAGGTCCTCGCGTACGGCCTCGTTGAGTGCCATGAGGTCCTCCGCCGGGACGGTGGCGGCCAGCGCCGGCAGCCGCTCCGCGAGCGGATAGAAAGCGCCCGCGGCATCGCGCGCCTCCGTCACCCCGTCCGTGTGAGCCAGGATCCGGTCCCCCGGCTCCAGGGGTACGGACACCGCCGCCACCGGCACGGTCGCCGCCAGGCCGAGACCCAGCGGTGGCGCCGGATCCACCGGGAGCTCGCGCGCGGTCCCACCCCGCAGGAGCAGCGGCGCCGGGTGGCCGCAGCTGACCACCCGTACAACGGCTTCGTCGGCGGGGAACTCCAGCACGACCGCCGTGGCGAAGAGCTCCGCGTGCTCCACGGCGACGGAGTCGACCACCAGTCGCCGGTCCAGCCGCGCCGCGACCCCCGCCAGCTCCCCCTCGTCCAGCACGGCTTCCCGGAAGGCGCCCAGCAGCGCGGCGACCGTCGAAACGGCCTCAAGACCGTGCCCCTGTACGTCGGCCACCAGGGCCCGCACGCCGTGCGGCCCTTCGCGTACGTCGTAGAGGTCCCCGCCCACCAGCAGCCCGCGCTGCGCGGACCGGTAGAGCCCCGCGCACCGGACCGGGCCCACGGCGGCGGGCAGCGGCGGCAGCACGGCGAGCTGCGCGGCCTCCGCCACCGTGCGGACCGTCACGAGCTGCTGCTCGCGCCGGGTGCGCACCCACGAGATGACCACGCTGAGCACGACGACGACCACCACCGCGAGCAGGTCAGGCGTCTCGACGTCCCAGATCCGGCGGCCGAACGGCAGGCTCAGCGTCAGGAGGGTGAGGACGCCGAGCACGGCGACGCTCAGCGGGCCGTAGGCGAGGGCCGCGACGGGTGTCACGGCGACGACGAAGTAGCCGAGCTGGAGTGTCTGGGGCGTGACGATCTGGGCGAAGGTCAGGGCCGCGAGGATCACCGCGGGCAGGGCCCTGAGCCAGCGCGGCTGCGGCGTTCCGCGCAGCCAGCCGGGGGCCTCTTCCGCGCCCCTGGCCCGGGCCGAACTCATCGGGCCGAGGGCCCGCGGGGCATCGCGCGGGTCGCTGACGTGGGCGGCATCCGGAGTTCCTTCACCCCTCCCACTATGGCTCAGGGGCCTACCGCACGCCTCGTGAGCACGTCGTGTTCCCCCGCACCGCGGTGCGGGGGAATGCGGGGCAGGATGGGCGGCATGCGGATTGCGGTCACCGGCTCGACCGGTCTCATCGGTACGGCGCTCGTGCGCTCGCTGCGCGCGGACGGACACCAGGTGGTGCGCCTCGTCAGGCGTGCGGCGAGCACCCGGGAGGAGGTGACGTGGGACCCGAAGCGGCAGTATGTCGACGCCGACGGGCTCGCGGGGTGTGAAGCGGTCGTCCACCTCGCGGGGGCGGGCGTCGGTGACCACCGCTGGACCGAGACGTACAAGAAGGAGATCCGCGACAGCAGGGTCCTCGGGACGGCCGCGATCGCCGAAACCCTCGCTTCCATGGACGCGCCGCCGAAGGTTCTCGTGTGCGGTTCGGCGATCGGCTTCTACGGCGACACCGGGGAACGCGCGGTGGACGAGGAAGCGCCGCCCGGCGAGGGTTTCCTGCCGTCCGTGTGCGTGGAGTGGGAGGAGGCCGCTGCTCCGGCGCAGGAGGCGGGCGTACGGACGGTGTTCGCCCGTACGGGACTTGTGGTGGCCCGGGAGGGTGGCGCCTGGGGAAGGCTCTTTCCGCTCTTCAGGGCGGGGCTCGGCGGGCGGCTGGGGTCGGGCCGCCAGTACTGGAGCTACATCGCGATGCACGATCACATCGCGGCGCTGCGCCATCTGGTCGACACCGAGTCGCTCTCGGGTCCCGTCAACCTCACGGCGCCGCAGCCGGTCACCAACCGGGAGGTCACCGAGGCGATGGGGCGGTTGCTGAAGCGGCCTACGCTCTTCACGGTCCCCGCGCCGGCGCTGCGGCTCGCGCTGGGCGAGTTCTCCACGGACGTGCTGGGAAGCCAGCGGGTGCTGCCGCGGCAGTTGGAGGAGTCGGGCTTCTCGTTCGCGTTCCCGGGGATCGACGACACGCTGCGGGCGGCGCTGAACTGACGCCTGCGCTGAACCAAGCCGTCCGATTGACCGATTCCAATCGCTTTCTGTCCGTAGTACGACCATTGTGCTCCGGTTGTGCTCCGATGCCCCGGTCGGTGCGCGACTGTGCCCGTCCGTATCCGCTTCTACGCTTCAACTCGAACTCGGGCATTCCGTGAAGCTGTTGAGGGCATGAGTCCCCCCACAGACGCGCCGACCTCGGGGAGGGGCACGTGCTCACCACCGCACACCACGCGGACGTCGTCATAGTGGGGGCCGGGGTCGCCGGACTCTCCGCCGCCCACCAGCTGACCAGCGCCGGAGTAACAGTCGGCGTCCTGGAGGCAGCCCCTTGCGTGGGCGGCAGGATGGCCACCGAGGAGGTCGACGGTTTCCGCCTCGACCGCATCGGCCAGGTCCTCAGCACCGCGTATCCGGAACTGCTCCGCACCCCGGGCCTCGAAGGGCTCGCGCTGCGCACGTTCTCGCCCGGCGTGCTCGTCCACAGCGGGGGCCGCCGCTACCGCGCGGGAGAGGCCGGAAGCGCGCGGGGCGCGCTCAGCGCCGCGCGCGCCCTGGCAGGCACCTCGCGACCGCCGTTCGGGGGCGCGCTCGACCAGGCCCGTCTCGGCGCGGCGCTCGGGCGGTTCGCGGCCACACCCGTGCACCGGCTGATGGCCCGCCCCGAACGTCCCACCGCCGAAGCCCTGTCCGGACGCGGACTGCCGCCCCGTACGGTCGACGGCTTCCTGCGCCCGCTGCTCTCGGCGCTGCTCAGCGACCCGGAGCTCACCACCTCCAGCCGGTGCGCCGATCTCGCGCTGCGCGGCTTCGCACGCGGCAGGCTGTGCGTGCCCGAGGGCGGGGCCTCCGCGCTGCCCGAGCTGCTGGCTGCCACGCTGCCGCCAGGAACGGTACGTACGGGCGTACGAGTGACCGGCGCTTCCACCACCTCGGTCACCACCGAGGACCACGGCGCGTTCGGCTGCCGCTCCCTTCTGCTGGCCACCGGGGCCCGCGCCGCCGCCGGACTGCTGCCGGGCCTGCGGGTTCCGCCCTTCCACCGGGTGACGGTCTTTCACCACGCCGCGCCCACGTCCCCGCTCGCGGACCCCGCCCTGCTGCTGGACGCCGACCGGAGCGGCCCCGTCTCGCACACGGCCGTCCTCAGCGAGGTCGACCCGTCGCGCGCGCCGCGCGGCCGGTCGCTGATCTCCTCCACGGTCCTGGGCACACCCCCGCCGGACCCCGACCGTGCGGTACGCGCCCACCTGGCCAGGCTCTACGGCGTATCCACCGACGACTGGGAGCTCCTCGCGGTCCACCACGACAGGGAGGCGGTCCCCGCCATGCCGGCGCCGCACGACCTGCGCCGTCCCGTACGCCTCCTTTCGGGCCTGTACGTCTGCGGGGACCACCGCGAGACGAGCACGGTGCAGGGCGCGCTCCACTCGGGCCGCCGGGCCGCGCACGAGATCCTGACGGACTTCGGCATCCAGCCGGGTTACGCGGCGGAAGCGGTGCGCGAGGCGGCGTGATGCCTGCGGGGGGGGGCAGACGCCCTCTGGGCGTGTCCTCAAACGCCGGACGGGCTGGATTTGCCGCGCAGCGGCAATTCTCAGCCCCGCCGGGGCCACCGTCACCCCAGCGCCGCCACCCGGTCCCGGTAGTTGCGCACCGCCGCCGCGTCCCGGTACGGCTCCAGGCGCTTCTCGAAGTCCCGTACATACTCCAGCGCCCGGGCCGACCGCATCTCCGTAGCCTGCTGCGCGGACTCCGCCCCCAGCGCGCACGCCTGGTCCAGTTCCCCCAGCCCCAGCCGCGCGGTCGCCAGCACCACCCGGCAGAACAGCCGGCTCCGCGCATAGCCGGGCGCCCGCAGTTGCAGCGACCGCTCCGCGTGCTGCGCCGCCGCCCGGTACTGCTGGAGGTCCCGGTGGCAGTGGCCGAACTCGTCAGCCAGCTGGGCCTGGTCGAAGAACCGCGCCCAGTGCGGCAGTTCGTCCCCCGGCCGCGCCGACTCCATCGCCCGCTCCGCCCGTACGAGCGAGGCCGTGCACGCCCGGACCTCCCCCAGCACCCCGTGCCCACGCGCCTCCGCCGAATGCAGCAGCGCCTGTACCACGGCCGGTGCCGCGCTCCCCACGCCCTGCTGCGCCACCCGCGCCAGCTGCACCGCCTCCCGCCCGTGGCCGAGGTAGACCGCCTGACGGCTCATGGTGACCAGGACGTACGAGCCGTACGGGCGGTCGCCCGCCGCCTGCGCGAGCCGCAGCGCCTGGACGAAGTACCGCTGGGCGAGGCCGTGCGCCGCGATGTCGTACGACGTCCAGCCCGCCAGCCGGGTCAGATCCGCGGCGGCCGCGAAGAGCCGCCGCCCCGTCGCCTCCCCGTACGTACCGCGCAGCATCGGCTCCGTCTCGTGCTCCAGATAGCGCACCAGCGCCTGCCGGGCGTGCCCGCCGCCGTACGCGTCGTCCAGTGTCCGGAACAGCTCGCCGACCGAGCGCAGCGCCGCGATGTCGCCCGTGGAGACGCGCTGCCCGGGGCTGCGGTCGGTCTGACCGGTCTGGCCGGTCTGCCGCTGCCGCGGCACGGCGGGAGCGCGGCCCTGGAGGGGCACCCGTACGCCGTTCGCCGGCGGCGGATCACCGCGGGCGACCCGGTCGTCGGCGCGCCCGATCAGCCAGTCCCGGCTCGGGACGACGAGCCCCGCCGGGGTGAACGCGATCTTGCGGAGTTCGGCGTGGCTGCCCGAGTCCTTGCGCCACAGCCCGCTGACGATGTCGACGGCCTCCTCGGGGGTGGCCGCGAATTCCAGCCCCGCGTAAACGGGCGCGCAGGCGTCGAGCCCCAGGTCCTGGGCGGTCAGCCGCCGCCCGAGGCGCCGGGTGAACACCTCGGCGATCAGCGCAGGGGTGGTGCCGCGCGGCTGCTGGCCGCGCAGCCACCGGGTCACCGACGTCTTGTCGTACCGGAGATCGAGGCCGTGTTCCAGGCCGAGCTGGTCCACCCGTCGGGCCAGGCCCGCGTTGGAGAATCCCGCTTCCGCGATGAGCGCGGCGAGCTGGCGGTTGGGGGTGCGCTGCGGGGATCGTTCCGTCATCAGCTGTGCGGTCTCCTGCCTTCTGGGCGCCGGGCAGCAGCCCTCATGGAACGGCGCGAATTTAGCGACATATGCCATCCGTCCCGGTCCCTTCGGCCCACATTCATCCGATCGTGTGAGGATTCGTGGGCACGCTGACGAACGCCGACGAACACTGACGAAAACGACCTGCCCGGTGACCGGATTCGCCGCGGCCGTACAGTGGCTGAGGCGCGCGAAACGTGCCGGGTGTTCGTTCAAGGGAGGCGTTGCCGTGAGTGAGCTGCGGTTTGTCCGACTGGGGTTCGGCGCGGAAGCCGTCGAGTACCAGGAGGCCTGGCAGAAGCAGCGCGAGGTGCACGCGGCACGGTTCGCGGCCGAGGTCCCGGACACCTGCCTGCTCCTCGAGCACCTGCCGGTCTATACGGCCGGGCGGCGTACGCAGGACAGCGAGCGCCCGCTGGACGGCACCCCCGTGGTGGACGTGGACCGCGGCGGCAAGATCACCTGGCACGGTCCCGGCCAGCTCGTCGGCTACCCGATCATGAAGCTGCCGCGCCCGGTCGACGTGGTGGCGCACGTACGCCGCCTCGAGGACGCCCTGATCCATACGTGCGCCGACTTCGGCGTCGAGACGAGCCGGGTCGAGGGCCGCAGCGGTGTCTGGGTGCTGGGCGACCCGGTGGAGCAGCGCCCGTCGGTTTCGGTCGGCGGGCTGTCGCTGGACTTCGACCCGCGACTCCAGGACGAGGAGTTCGACCCGAGGCTGAACGGCCCCGAGTACGCCCCGTCCAACGCCGGCCAGCGCCGCGAGGACCGCAAGCTCGCCGCCATCGGCATCCGCGTCGCCAAGGGCGTCACGATGCACGGCTTCGCACTGAACGTGAACCCGGACAACACCTGGTTCGACCGGATCGTGCCGTGCGGCATCCGCGACGCGGGCGTCGCCTCGCTCGCGGGCGAGCTGGGCCGTGACGTCACCATCGGCGAGGTTCTGCCGGTCGTCGAGAAGCACCTTCGGGACGTACTGGAGAACGCGGACCTGGCCCCTCGTCCCGTCGAGACGGCCACCGTCTAGCGGCCGTCCGGCGGGCCGCCGAGCGGTTCGTCCAGTGCCCGGGGAATGCGGACCGCTGGCCATGGGTTGGCGAGACGTAATCCCCATACAAATATCGGGCGTACCCTGGTGGGCGCCGAAGAATCGAAGTCGTAGGGAGCCGGACGTGTCCGCAGTCGCACCCGACGGACGCAAGATGCTGCGCCTGGAGGTCCGGAACAGCCAGACCCCCATCGAGCGCAAGCCCGAGTGGATCAAGACCCGGGCGAAGATGGGCCCCGAGTACACCAAGATGCAGGCGCTCGTGAAGAGCGAAGGTCTGCACACCGTGTGCCAGGAGGCCGGCTGTCCGAACATCTACGAATGCTGGGAGGACCGCGAGGCCACCTTCCTCATCGGCGGTGACCAGTGCACCCGGCGCTGCGACTTCTGCCAGATCGACACGGGCAAGCCCGCCGCGCTCGACCTGGACGAGCCGCGCCGCGTGGGTGAGTCCGTCGTCACGATGGACCTGAACTACGCCACCATCACGGGCGTCGCGCGCGACGACCTGGAGGACGGCGGTGCCTGGCTGTACGCCGAGACCGTGCGCCAGATCCACGGGATGACCGCGGAGCGCGAGGCCGGCCGTACCAAGGTCGAGCTGCTCATCCCCGACTTCAACGCGGTCCCCGAGCAGCTGGCCGAGGTCTTCTCGTCCCGCCCGGAGGTCCTGGCCCACAACGTCGAGACGGTGCCGCGCATCTTCAAGCGCATCCGTCCCGGCTTCCGCTACGAGCGTTCGCTGGAAGTGATCACGCGCGCCCGCGAGGCCGGTCTGGTCACCAAGTCGAACCTCATCCTCGGCATGGGCGAGGAGCGCGAAGAGGTCAGCCAGGCGCTCCAGGACCTGTACGACGCGGGTTGCGAGCTCATCACGATCACGCAGTACCTGCGGCCCTCGCCGCGGCACCACCCGGTCGAGCGCTGGGTGAAGCCGCACGAGTTCGTGGAGCTGAAGGAGGAAGCCGACGAGATCGGCTACTCCGGTGTGATGTCCGGACCGCTGGTCCGTTCGTCGTACCGCGCGGGCCGGCTGTTCGGCCAGGCGATGGAGCGGCGGGAGCAGCTGGCGGCCACGCAGACTGTGTGAATCTGAGCACAAGCAATTACTGGCCAGTAATGGCCGGGATGACGCGGCCCGTACAGTCCCCGCAGGTGAGGGGGACCGTACGGGCCGCGTCCGCGTAGGCCGCGGATTCAGCCGTACGTGTTAAGGGTTCATGGGTGTTTGACCGCCAGGTCATGCGCTGGTAACACCAATCAGTGACCCTAGGTTTACGCACAGCTGCACTCAGCAGTCACTGCCGTTCCCGAGTCACCGCCCCGAGGAGGGACCCACACCATGCAGGCCGCGACCCCCGTCCGCGCTCACGCCATCCCGTCCGTCACCGACGCTCTGCGCGCGGTGGAGTCCCTCCTCATGCGCGGCGGACAGCGCACCGCACGCCGCAACGCCTGGACATCGGTGCTCGAAGACCGGCGCAGGGCCAAGGACCGGGTCGAGGCTCAGCACGTACTGGAGGCCGTGGCCGACCGGGCTTCCCAGGCAACGTAAACTTCACAGCATGGCGAGGAAGGAACGCGCAGACAACGCGGACACTGCGAACCCCGGGCGACTCAAGCAGATTGCCCTGACCTACAAGATGACCCGGCGGGCCGACTCCAAGATCGGTCTCGTTCTCGCGGGCGTGGGCATCGTCACGTTCGGTGTCTTCCTCGGGATCGGCTTCTTGATCGATCACCCGGTCTATCTGGGCATTCTGGGCTTCCTGCTGGCCTTCCTCGCGATGGCGATCGTCTTCGGACGCCGCGCCGAGCGGGCGGCCTTCGGGCAGATGGAGGGACAGCCGGGCGCTGCGGCCTCCGTGTTGCAGAACGTCGGGCGCGGCTGGTCGACGACTCCGGCGGTGGCGATGAACCGCAACCAGGACGTCGTACACCGGGCGGTCGGCAAGGCCGGCATCGTTCTGGTGGCCGAGGGCAACCCGAACCGGCTGAAGACCCTGCTGGCGGCCGAGAAGAAGAAGATGGCGCGCATCGTGGTGGACGTACCGGTCCACGACATCATCATCGGCAACGACGAGGGTCAGGTGCCGCTGAAGAAGCTGCGCACCACGATGCTCAAGCTGCCGCGCGTCCTCCAGGGCCCCCAGGTGACGACGACCAACGACCGGCTGCGCGCGATGGGCGACCTGATGTCGAACATGCCCCTCCCGAAGGGGCCGATGCCCAAGGGCGGGAAGATGCCGCGCGGAAAGATGCGCTGACTCCTCCACTCCCGTACGACACCCGTACGACACACTTCGAAGGGCGGCCCGGAACCGAGAGGTTCCGGCCGCCCTTCAGTCATTCTTCTGTCGTTCGTACGGTCAGATCCTGACCTGGACGGCGCGTGCGAGGCGGTCGTGCAGGCCGCGGCCGTCGCGGTCCCAGACCAGGGCCGGGATGGCGAGGCACAGCAGCACGCTGCGAACGAGGACGCGGAAGAGGCCGAGGCGGTCGCCGTTCTCCGCGACGACGCGCAGGCCGAAGAGGCGCTTGCCGGGGGTCGAGCCGATCGTTCCGACGGTGAGCACGCTCAGTACGAGCAGAACGCCCAGCGCCCAGTTCCCCGAGGCCTGCCAGTTACCCCCGGTGAGCAGCCCGTATGCGATCAGCATGCACAGGGCCCAGTCGACGAAGAGGGCGCCGAAGCGCCGGCCGAGGGGAGCGATGGCGCCCGGCCCCTGCTCCGGCAGTCCGAGCCGCTCACCCCGGTACCCGGTGTCGGCACCCAGCTGCTTGGCGGCTTCGCCCGGCCCGGAGAGCCACGATCCGATTGCTTGCCTGTTGTCCACCCGTACAAGGTACTGCGACCGCTTTCGTACCCTGGAGGTCGGGCCCCTTCGAGCCAGGTTCCGGAGCCGGTGCGGAGCCGGCCTGGAGCCGGTCCGGTTAACTTGCGCGAAACAAATGGGTCATGCTTGAGAAATCCGGTCTGCCTATGGTCGGGTCCAGCGTGTGCCACCGCACTGGCCGCACGGAGAGCTGCAACCCCATCCCTACCGGGTGGGAGTAGGAGGAGTTGGATGTTCCAGAACGCCGACGACGCGAAGAAGTTCATCGCCGACGAAGACGTCAAGTTCGTCGACGTCCGGTTCTGCGACCTGCCCGGAGTGATGCAGCACTTCACGATCCCGGCCGCGGCGTTCGACCCGAACGAGGAGCTGGCCTTCGACGGATCGTCGATCCGCGGCTTCCAGGCCATCCACGAGTCCGACATGGCGCTCCGCGCGGACCTGTCGACCGCCCGTGTTGACGCCTTCCGCAAGGACAAGACGGTCAACATCAACTTCTTCATCCACGACCCGATCACGGGCGAGCAGTACAGCCGTGACCCGCGGAACGTGGCGAAGAAGGCCGAGGCGTACCTGACGTCCACCGGCATCGCCGACACGGCGTACTTCGGCCCTGAGGCCGAGTTCTACGTGTTCGACAACGTGCGCTTCCAGACCTCCGCGAACGAGTCCTTCTACCACATCGACTCCGAGGCCGGCGCCTGGAACACCGGTGCGGTCGAGAACAACCGCGGCTACAAGGTCCGCTACAAGGGTGGCTACTTCCCCACCCCGCCGGTCGACCACTTCGCCGACCTGCGTGCCGAGATCTCCATGGAGCTGGACCGCAACGGCCTCCAGGTCGAGCGCCAGCACCACGAGGTCGGCACGGCCGGCCAGGCGGAGATCAACTACAAGTTCAACACGCTGCTCGCCGCGGCCGACGACCTGATGCTCTTCAAGTACGTCGTGAAGAACGTCGCCTGGCGCAACGGCAAGACCGCGACCTTCATGCCGAAGCCGATCTTCGGTGACAACGGCTCGGGCATGCACGTCCACCAGTCGCTGTGGTCCGGCGGCAACCCGCTGTTCTACGACGAGCAAGGTTACGCCGGCCTGTCGGACATGGCCCGCTACTACATCGGCGGCATCCTCAAGCACGCCCCGTCCCTCCTCGCCTTCACGAACCCGACGGTGAACTCCTACCACCGCCTGGTCCCCGGCTTCGAGGCCCCGGTCAACATGGTCTACTCGCAGCGCAACCGCTCGGCGGCCATGCGTATCCCGATCACGGGCTCGAACCCGAAGGCCAAGCGCGTCGAGTTCCGCGCCCCGGACCCGTCCTCGAACCCGTACCTCGCGTTCTCGGCGCTCCTGATGGCGGGCCTGGACGGCGTAAAGAACAAGATCGAGCCGGCCGAGCCGATCGACAAGGACCTGTACGAGCTGGCTCCGGAGGAGCACGCGAACGTCCAGCAGGTCCCGACCTCGCTCCCGGCCGTCCTCGACGCCCTCGAGGCGGACCACGACTACCTGCTGGCCGGCGGTGTCTTCACCCCCGACCTGATCGAGACGTGGATCGACTACAAGCGCGTCAACGAGATCGCCCCGATCCAGCTCCGCCCGCACCCGCACGAGTTCGAGCTGTACTTCGACATCTAAGAGGCAGCGTCGGTCGACCTGGGCGGAAGCCCTGCAAACAGGCCGTGACCTGCGAAAACCCTGACTTGACGTCAGTTACAACCGCGAGGGCTGCTACCCATAATCGGGGTAGCAGTCCTCGCTGGCTTACCAGGTTGAGGACTGTGTGCGGACTGGTGGGTGCTGGACGTGGACTGCGGGACGCAGCGCTCATGCGGCTGTGGCCTGACGGCAGTGCTGTGACTCTGCCTCGCGGAGCCACGAGGCGTGACGCGTTGGGGCAGCTTCTGCCGCCGCTCGACCCAGGTCTCAAAGCGCGCGGGATCGCGGACGCTGTCGTCCAGGGCCGCCCACTGGATGACGGATTCAGTCCCTGGCTGCAACGACCGCCTGAGCAGCTCGTGCTGCTTGGACCGCTATACCCGCAATGCTTGACGTAATGAACGGACCACCCCCTGCGAGGTCTCCCACCACGTGCAGACGTGGGTCAGCCGACACCAGACCACCTGCTGGGTGCAACTCGGCCGAGCCGTCGGCCAGCAGGGCTGTGACCAACTGCCCGGCCCCCCGAGGGATCGCGCTCGGCGGCGGATTCACGGCGTTGACGACGACGTCAAAAGTGCGCTCGCCGTCGTCGCCGTCCACCCGGAACACCCCGTTCGCGTCCTCGATCTTGCGGACGCCCGCGGCGGCAGTGAGTTGCCCGGAGTCCAACAGCCGCATCATGGTGGCGGCGTTCACCGGGACCATCGGTGAGGCCACGCTCGTCGCCACGCGGAAGTGACGCCCGAGCCGCAGACGGTCAGGCTCGGGCAGCAGCCGCCACGCGTACGGGCCAACGCTGTGCGCTGTCTCCTGGAGGACCCGGCGGCCGATCCTGGAGTCGTCGACAGCGGCCAGTTGCGCCCGCAGGCGCCGGACAGGATCTTCGGTCTCGGTCGCCAGCAGTTCGGCCACGAAGGCTTCGAAGTCCTCTCCCGTCTCCGCCAGTTCGGCGCGCAGTAGCCCGATCAGGTCCTCGAGGGTGACGACACCGTGCTGCCGGTGCAGCGCCGCCACCTGCTCGGAGGTCACGTGCTGCGGCCGGTGGCCGACCGGGCGCTGCCAGACGTGGGGCAGCACACCGCTGCGGGACAGAAGCGTGATCGGCCCGGTGTGCCCGCGCGCGACGAGCGACACGACGACGTCGACCGCGGTCAGGCCGCTCCCGATGACCGCGATGTTGCTGCCGGACGGGATCCTGTCGAGCGTGCGTGCCAGCGGGTACGGATCGTCCACGAAGCCGGGGGCGCCGCCGAGACCGTAGTGGTCTTGCGGTGTCCCCCCGCCCACGCACAGGGCCACGTGGTCGGCCTCGTGTCCCTGTCCGTCCTCGGTGCGGAGCGACCAGGTGGCCCCGGACCGGGCCACCTCGGTGACGAGGGCGGTGACGATGCGCACCTGCCAACCGTCTTCGCGCAGGGTGGCCAACGCCGTCTCGGCGGTGTGTGCCAGGTACTCGCCGTAGAGCGCGCGCGGAACCAGCGGTTGTCCCAGCCGTTCGTCGAGATGGGCGGTGCCACGCGCGCCCAGCCAGGTCGCGTAGTGCCCGAAGTCCAGGTGGCGGATCGACATGATGGCCGGTGGTGCGTTGACCAGCACCGTGTCCAAGTCGGGGCCGTACGGGCGGCCTCGCCAAAGATGCGGGGACGGCTCGAACACCGTGATGGCCCCGGGCCTGTCGGCGGTGGCCGCCAGCGTGTCCAACAGACCGACCGCGGCAGCACCCGCGCCGACAATTGCGATGTCCATGTTCTTCCCTTCACGTTCCGGGCCGCCGCCGAAAGGACCCGCGGCCTCCTTGAGCCTCGCCGCCGCCAGTGCCGAGCCCCATCCCCCGCCAGCGGTGACCGGCCGCGAATGCCCCCCCTCAAACGGGGGGTTGGCTCAGGACAGGAGGGGCGGGCAGGCTGGCCTGCGTCCAGACCACGGAAGGGATCTCCATGTCCGATGCGCGCCGCCACGCCGAGGTGCTGTCAGGTCACGCCAAGGTGCTGTCGGGTGCGGATCAGGCCACCGACACACGCGAACTCTTCAGCCGGACGTCCGCCAAGCTGCGACGGCTCATGCCGTTCGACTCGGCCGTATGGGCGGCCACCGACCCGGAAACCGGTCTCATCACCGCGCCGATGCTGGTGGAGAACCTCGGCTCCGGTGAACGCTGCGCCGACTACTGGGAAAGCGAGCTCCTGGAGGAGAACGTCCTCCCGTTTCGGGACCTCGCCCGCGCCGTTGTCCCGGCGGCCGGTCTGCGCGAGGCCACCGGCGATCTGCCGGCACGCAGCGCGCGTTTCCGCCGGCTGCTTGGAGGTCAGGGCGTGGACGACGAGCTACGCGCTGTGCTGCGGGTCGGCGACCGGCCGTGGGCCGTGGTGAGCCTGTTCCGTATGCACGGCGGCGCCCCCTTCGGCCCGGCCGAGACCACGCTGCTCGCAGGTCTGTCCACTCCGCTGGCCTCGCGGCTGCGCCGGTTCGCCCGCCCGTCCGCGTCCGCCGGCAGAACCGGCGCACCCGCGCCCGGACTCGTGCTCTTCGATCCCTCCGGTGAGCCGACCTCGATCAACGAAGAGGCGCGGCAGCATCTCTCGCAGCTCCCTGAAGGCCCCTCCATTCCCTCTCAGCTGGGCTTGAGGCTGCCGATCTGGGTGGTCGCCACCGCGCTGCAGGCCCGGGCGATCACCCAGGGCCGCGACCGGGCAGGCGGCGCGAGGATGCGCATCCGAACCGTTGACGGCCGCTGGTTGACCTGCCACGCCTCCTGCCTCAGCGGCCCCGCTGGGCAACCCGGTCCCGTGGCGCTCGTCATCGAACCGGCAGCCGCCGCCGATCGGGCGGTCCTCATCGCCGAGGCGTACGGCCTGACGCCGCGCGAGCTGGAGATCACCCAGCTCATCACACGCGGGCTGCCCACCACCGAGATCGCCGCGACGCTGTTCATCTCCCCGCATACCGTGCGCGACCACGTCAAAGCCATCTTCAGTAAGACAGAGGTCTCCAGCCGAGGCGAACTCGTCGCGCGACTGTTCGCCGAGCACTACCGGTCCGTGTGAGTACGCGCCCGGCGCCGACAGCGCCTGGCTTCGCGCGGATGGCGGGTGCTGTCGGCTGACGAAACGCGAAGTCCCAGAGGTCTGCAAGTGACGGTCGGTGCATGGCCAGGTCAGCTGCTCGCCATCAGTCTGATCTCGATGGCGAGGGCGCCAAGGGCCTCCTTCTCGGGGCTGTAGATGCAGCGGATGTTGGTCAGCTGTTTGTCACGGCTCGCACTGGGGTTGATGTTGGCGGGTCCGGCCTGCTCGCCGAGGGGACGAGGCCGAGTGCGGTCGCGACGGTGCGCATGCGCTGCTCGTGATCACGGGTGTCTCGTACGAGCTGCGGGGCGGCTGGGGCACGAGGAGCAGACAGCACAGGGTGGCGCCGGTCGGATCGGTGTCGAGCCAGGTGGCGGTGGCCAGAGAGGCGATCAGCCCGGCGGACAGCGCGTGTGGCTCGTTGGCGCGAGTGGAGATCAGCATGTGGTCACCACCGGGACCTTGAAGTTCGACGCGTACGGGCGGGGTCGCCCGGCCGCGCGGGCAGGACTCTCCCGCCCGCGCCCACGGCGGCCACGGCGCTCACGAAGCGGCGGTGTGGGCGGGGTGGCCGGTGTGGAGCAGGTCGCCCCACGCCCAGCCCAGAACCGGAAAGCCGAGCGAATCCAGTGCGAGCCGGGCGATCTTCACGTCGGACAGTTCGCTGTGCGCCGCTTCGTTTATCAGTTCCTTGACGTAGTAGAGGCCGGTTCCCACGAGGGCATACCAGGCGCGGTGCTGATTGAACGCCTCACTGTCCGCCCGTTCCAAGCGGGAAGCCGCCGCCTCGACATCGTCGCGGGTGATGGCATACAGCGTGCCGTCTACGGTGAACTCGGCTTTGGCCGCTCTGGTGTTCACTGTGCTCCTGCCTCCTGTGCTGGGGTGGAGCATCGGATGCTATCGAGCGCAGCGCGGAGCGGGTCAGTCCGACCGCCTCTCGGACGCGAGCAGTTCGCGCAGTTCGGCTACCGCCTCGCGGAGGCGGGTGGCGAAGGTGTGCATTTGGGCGGCCACCGGGAGCGGGGTGCTCAGGTAGAGGTTGAAGCGGTGGGGCAGGAGTACGTAGGCGACGCCGATGCAGCGGGGGCTGGTGGAGCCGAAGCCGAAGTACTGGATGTTGGCCGAGGGCGCTGAGCTGGTGCTCAGGTAGTCGTCGCGCATCTTCAGCCAGCCCGGCGTGCGGTAGAGGGGCGGCTGCTGCGTTACGCCCAGGTCCGCACCGCGGCGGCGCTGGATCAGTTCCAGTTCCCACAGGTGTTGCTCGGGCGCCTGGCCCGCCTGGCATTCCTTCGCGCGCGTCACGTGTTGGCCGGCGGCGGCGCGGAACGCGGTGAGCCGGGTGTGTGCGTCCGCCGTCGGGTCGTCCATCGCCGTTACGAAGTCCCGCATCTCGGGGGTGACGACGCGCATCGCCTCCGTGCGGCCGTGCCGGTATTGCCGGGTGGCGATCGATTCGTATGTGGCGCCCAGGTGACCCTTCGCGCGCTGGTGGGCCAGTTGGTAGGCGACCTGGACGAACGCGTCCGGTGAGACGCCGAGCTCCTTCGCGGTGTCGGCGCCGAAGTCCTCGAAGGAGAGGGTGCTGGTGGCGGTGTTCTGCCCGTACTGCGCGAAGGCGTTCGCGGCGGAGCGGATCTGGGCGCGGAGGGTCTCGTCGTCGTTCAGGTCGAACGTGAGGGGTTCCGGGGACGGCGGGCCTTGGGTGCGGGCTCCGGACCGGCGGGAGTGCTCGTCGGCGGGGGTGCTCAGGAGGGCGTCGGTGAAGCTGAGGATGGTGGTGCCGTCGAGCTCGCAGTGTTCGACGTTGATGCCCGCGCGGCCGTCGGCGAAGACGATGAAGGACACGGCCTTGTCGAACCAGCGGTTGCCCCGGTCGCCGTACAGCAGCTCGTCGCACGCCGCCTGGGTGTCCGACGGTGCGAAGTCTTCCAGGGCGAGGCAGAACAGGGCGGTCTCGATGGTGTTCAGTGCGTCGGCGTTACGGGCGTGGCACGCGAGGAGTCTCTGCCGGGCCGCCGCCCACTCCGCCCGGGCCATGGTGGTGAGGTGGCCGACGGACGTATCAGGGGCGGGGGGTACGGCGCCGGTCTTCATGACGGCGTGCAGGCCTGCCCGCAGGTCGTCCAGGCTGTGCGGCACACCGTCCGCGCCGAGCACGTCAAGCCGGAACATGCCGCCCCTGAAGAACACCACGATGTGGCGCGCCTCGGACGGGCCCGGCGACGCCTCGGAGTAGGGGCTGCGGACGGTATCCAGTTCCGCCCCGGGAATGCGGGTCGTGGAGAACAGGTACTTGTTCTGCACCATCGACTGGGGCGCACCGCGCTGCACGACCGGCGGGATGAGTTCCTGGTCGAGCTGCTGTTTGTAGTTCAGGGCTCCCGCGATGAGGCCCGCCGCCCGCTCCACCTGCTCCTCGCCGGAGTCCTTGAACAAGAAGAAGAAGTTGGCGTTGAGGGCGATCCGGTCGCGGCGGCCCAGGTAGCGGTACGGCCAGAAGGTGTCGAGCCAGCTGTGTACGCCGTCGGTGGCGTCGTACTCCTCCAGGGCCCTGTGCAGAACCCGGCCGGGGCCCTCGGGGCGGAGGAAGGCGGCCACTTCCGCCTCGGTGGCCGCCCGTTCGTCGGCGGTCAGCAGCGGCGCGCACCAGGCGAGGAACCGCTCGCAGCTCGCCTCCAGCGTGGGCAGCGGCACGCGCGGCAGGCGGTCCTCCCGGGAGAAGGTCGTGTCGACGGCTGCTGTGGCCTGGCTCGTGTTCAATTCTGCTCTCGATTCGGGTCGTGGGGACCTGTGGTTGTGGTGGGGCGGGACAGGTAGAGCTGCGCGTAGAGCCAGCCTTCCGCCTCCAGGCCCCGCGCATCCACCCCGGCGGCCGACAATCTGTCCAGTACGAGCGACTGCTCCTCGGCGGAGGCGAACCGTCGCTGCTTGAACACCTCTTCGACCCGGACGGTCCGGTAGCCGAGGCCGGCCAGCGCGTGCTCGACCGGGTCGAACGGGAACATCCGGAGCATGAAGTGCGCCATCCAGGGCAGGCGACCGCCCTGCGCCCGGACGACCCGGGTGAGGGTCCGCTCGGTTACGTACCCGAGGCAGCCCGTCGAGATCACCAGGTCCGTCCCCGCGAACTGGGCGCGCTGCTGGAATGTGAGCTCGTTCTCCTCCAGGTCGGCGTTGACCGCGTCGTCGAGGAACCCCGCCTCCAGGGCGTAGGACAGGGCGTTGGAAGAGGTGTCCAGGCCCACGATGCGGATGCCGCGCACGGGACTGCGGGAGCGGGACAGTTCCCGGTCGCGGGCCAGCAGGGCCTGGCGGCCGCCGCCGTCGCTGTAGCGCGCGTACAGCTCGTCCATGGTCGCGTCGTACTTCAGCAGGGCGGCGTTGATTCCGTACGAGCAGCCGATGTCCAGCACTTTCGGCTCCGCCACCTGCTGGGACTCCGCGTACTCCTTGATGAGCTTCGCGAAGTAGGGCTTCGCCAGCTGCGGAACGCAGTAGCCGAGCGGGCGCAGCACGCTGAAGTACGTGCCCGGGTCGGGCTGCGTGTAGATGTGGTCGAGCGAGACTTTTCCGGTCGCGTCGAAACGCACAGGACTTGCTCCTCCGGGATCGGCAGAGTGGCGAAGTGTGGCGCGGTGGCGCGGTGGCGCAGTGGCGCGGTGGCGCGGTGCTAGTCCAGCAGCCGGTCACCCCGGACGGCCCGGCCTTCGGACGCCAGGTGCTCGGGCAGTACCCGGCCGAAGAGCTGCTGGGTCCTTGCCACGCTCCCGATGACGCCGGGGCGCTCGCTGTAGGCGAATATCGCGGAGTGGCGCGCGACTTCGCCCCGCACGGGGCTGACCCGGTGCAAGGAGTAGCGGCCCTTGAACAGCTGGAGGTCGCCCGGTCGAAGCGGGAGGCGGCGGGTGAGGCGCTCGCCCCGGCCGTCCAGGACGTCGCGGACGTCGTCAAAGCTTTCGTCGTACGCGGACCTGATGTTCGGGCAGTACTCGAAGTCGCCGCCGGACTGCGGCAGCTGGGTGAGCATGCTCACGGTGAACTCATTGGTGTCGAAGTGCCAGGGATGCTCCTTCCCCGGTGCGACGACGTTGAGAACGAGCCCGGAGAGCGGGTCCGCGAGCTCATGCAGCGTCGGCAGCCCGAAGCAGCGCGCGACAAACCGCTGGAACACCTTGTGGGAGTACAGCCGGCTGATGAGGGAGGCCACGGGGATGCGGTCGCGGGCGACGAACGCGTTGCCCCGCTGGAAGGTTCTCCGGCCGGGGTGGTTCTCCGGCAGATCGGTGCCCACCGCGATGTTGTAGACGTTGACCGTTTCGACGTCGGAGTGGGCCCGGGGGGCGATGGCCGAGCACTCCTGCCGCAGAACGTCGCGGAGCGACGGGCGGATGAAGTCCGGCAGCACGGTGCAGCCGAGAGCCGACAGGTCGCGCCGGGCACGGGAGACGATGTCCCGCCCCTCGGCGCTGTCGAGTTCCGACAGGGGGTACCGGGCTGTGTCGACCACCTGGTCGAGCGTGGCGGCTTCCAAGGTGCTCATTTCGATCCTCTCCCCGATGTGGGCAGATCGCGATTTCCGAGCAACTCTACTGACGAGTAACGAAGTTGCGGACGCCTGTGACGCGTCACACTTCCCATGGTGGAGGACCCGACCGGGGATCGGGGAGTGGGCTTTTCCGGCCAGGGGCGCGCCTTCGGTCGTGCCGAAGACGCGCCCCCGCCTCGGATCAGCGGCCGTAGCGGATCAGCGTGCGCACCATCCGGCACGTCGTGTCCGACGGCGGGTGGATGCCGATGAGCTCCGCGGTGCTGCGTATCTTGCGGTTGGGTGCCTGCGACGGGTGGTACACACCCGTGTCGAGCAGCGCGATGGCCAGGCGCATCGCCTTGAGGCGGCGGTTGTGGGTCTCGTACCACGCGCGCGACCGTCCGGCCGGCAGTGGGGTCTTCGACAGGGATTGCGGAGCGATCGAGAACAGTGCGGCTGCGGCCATGGGCATCCTCCTGGGGCGGTCGGGAACCCTCTCTGACTACCTCGATTTTACTGCCCACCACTGACAATCGGCCCTGGCCAGAGGCTGTTTGGCGGGTGCCTGGAGGTACGGTTGTGGCCATGGAGATCTGGATCAATCCCGCGTGTTCGAAGTGCCGCAGCGCCTTGCATCTGCTGGACGAGGAGGGCGCCGATTACACGGTGCGCCGCTACCTCGAGGACGTACCGACACAGGACGAGATCCGTGCGGTGCTGGAGCGGCTCGGGCTCGAACCGTGGGACATCACGCGTACGCAGGAGGCGGCGGCGAAGGAGCTGGGGCTCAAGGACTGGGCGCGGGACGCCGGTTCGCGGGACCGGTGGATCGCGGCCCTCTCCGAGCACCCGAAGCTGATCCAGCGGCCGATCATCACGGCGGAGGACGGTACGGCCGTGGTGGCGCGTACGGACGACGCAGTGCGGGATGCCATGTCCCGGTGAGGGGGCGCGCGGGGCGATTTGGGTGGTTCGTCACCCGACGGGACGTGGGCGGGATTCCGCTGCTACCCTCCGCGGCCATGAGTTCTGGTGATCATGGTCCGTACGGTTCCTACCCGCCCCCGTTCCCTCCTCCCCCACCGCCCCCGCCCGCGACCCCCCGGTCCAAGCGCCGCACGTGGCTCATCGCCGGCAGCGCGGTGGCCGTGGTCGGGGTGCTCTCCGCCGTGGCGGTGGGTGCGGTGCTGTACGTCGCCGCCCAGGGGGCCGACTCCCTCGTCGATACGGCCCGTACGAAGGGCGCGCCGTCCTCGCGCCCGGCCGCCCCCACCGCCCCGGTCGCCCCGGCCCCCTCCGTCAGCGCCGCGCTGCCCTCCGACGCGCCGTCCTCGCTGCCGTCGCTGCTCGCGCGTCCCGTCGTACGCCCCGTCCAGGCCTTCCCGGCGAAGACCGTGCGGCTCGCCGACGGCACCGTCTACCACCGCGTCGACGTGGGCACCACGACGGAGTGCGAGCGCGGCATGTCGCAGGAGCTCGCCGGGCTCATAGCCCAGGGCAGTGGGTGTCTGCAGCTGACCTCCGCCCTGTTCACCGATGCCGAGCGGCGCTCGCAGGTGACCGTCGGCGTACTGAGCTTCAAGCGGGCCGAGGACGCGGCGTCGGTCTTCGGGATGGTCTCGATGGACCCGGTCACCTACCAGGTCGTCTCGCTCGATCCGCCGCCCGAGGCCGGTCTGCCGACCGTACCGCCCGGATCCCCTGGGGTGTTCAGGCGGCTGATGACGGTCCGGTCCGTGGTCTTCTCCAACGCGCAGTGGGCGGACGGCTCGCAGACGCGCGAGGCGGAGCTGACCGGGCAGGCCACTCAGCTTCTGACGTACGTCAACAAGAACGTTGTGGCGCACGAGGACGGGAAGGCGCCGGGAACTCCCTGAGTGGTCACGACACTCGTTCGTCCTCGCCCGCCGTCTTCGCGGTGGCCAGCGCGATGCGGTTCCAGGTGTTGATCGTGAAGATCAGGGCCAGGAGCTGGGCCAGTTCCTTGTCGTCGAAGTGGGCTGACGCGCGGGCGTACACGTCGTCCGGCAGCCCGCCGTCCGCGATCAGCGTCACCGCGTCCGTGAGGGCCAGCGCCGCCTGCTCCTTCTCCGTGAAGAAGTGCGCGGCTTCCTTCCACACCGCGACCATGTGCAGCCGCTCCTCGCTCTCGCCCGCCTTGCGGGCGTCGGAGGTGTGCATGTGCAGGCAGTACGCGCAGTGGTTGAGGTGCGAGGAGCGGATCTGCACCAGCTCCACGAGCGTCGGGTCGAGTCCCTCGCGGGCGGCGGCGTCGAGGCCGATCACTGCCCTGAACGCCTTGGGGGCGGCCTTGGCGAAGTTGAGGCGCTTGATCTCTGTCGTCGTCATGTGTACGACTCTATGGGCGCAGGCGACCGTCGAAGGGGTGCATTTGAGTGGCAGAATCGTGGGTCAATTCCGCGGAGGGACTGGGCAGCGATCTGCATCTGGAGTTGGAGAAGGCGGGTTCCGGAAGTCGGCGCGCCGTGCTCATGCGGGCGCTGCGTGAGGCGATTCGGGGCGGGCGGCTCGCGGCGGGGACGCGGTTGCCGCCGTACCGTTCCCTCGCCGCCGACCTCGGGCTCGCCCGCAATACGGTCGCCGACGCGTACGCCGAACTCGTCGCGGAGGGCTGGCTGACGGCCAGGCAGGGATCCGGGACCCGCGTCGCACAGCGGGCGGCGCCGACCGCGCCCGCACAGCGGGCCCGCACGCCCACGCGGGCCGCCCGTCCGACGTACGACCTGGTCCAGGGCCGACCGGACCCTTCCGCCTTCCCGCGCAGCGCCTGGCTCGCCTCCGCCCGCCGGGCGCTGACCGCCGCGCCCAACGACGCCTTCGGGCCCGGTGATCCCCGGGGCAGGGCCGAGCTGCGGCAGGCGCTCGCGGAGTATCTGGCGCGGGTGCGGGGCGTACGGGCGGACGCCGGGCGGATCGTGCTGTGCTCGGGGGCCGCGCACGCGCTGCGGCTGCTGGCGCGGGTGGTGGGCGGGACGTGGGCGGTGGAGGCGTACGGGCTGCCGTTCCATCGCGCGCTGCTGGCGGAGGAGGGGGTACGTACCGTGCCGGTCGGAGTCGACGAAGACGGGGCGCGGGTGGGCGACTTGGCCGGGTCCGGGACTGCCTCCGGGACCGTACTGCTCACTCCCGCGCATCAGTTCCCGACCGGCGGGCCGCTGCGTCCCGAGCGGCGGGCGGCCGTCGTGGACTGGGCGCGGGCGACGGGCGGGCTGGTCCTGGAGGACGACTACGACGGCGAATTCCGCTATGACCGGCAGCCGGTGGGCGCGGTGCAGGGACTCGACCCGGACCATGTGGTGCTGATCGGGTCGGTCAGCAAGAGCCTCTCGCCCACGCTGCGGATCGGCTGGATGGTGCTGCCGGAGCGGCTCATGGACGGCGTCGTGGCGGCGAAGGGGGAGCGCGAGCAGTGGTCGAGCGCGACGGAGCAGCTGACGCTGGCGGACTTCGTCGCATCAGGGGCGTACGACCGTCATGTGCGCCGGATGCGGCAGCGCCACCGGCGCAGGCGCGACCAGTTGGTGGAGGTGCTGGCGGAGCGTGCGCCGCACGTGCGCGTGACGGGGATCGCGGCGGGTCTGCACGCCGTGCTGGAGCTGCCGCCCGGTACCGAGCGGGCGGTGGTGAAGGCGGCGGCGTGGCAGGGGCTGGCGGTGGAGGGGCTGTCCGACTACCGGCATCCGGACAGTGGGGGTGGAGGTGAGCGGGACGGGCTGGTCGTGGGGTATTCGACGCCGGCCGAGCATGCGTACGCGGGTGCTCTCGACGCTCTGTGCCGGGCGCTGCCGCCGTCTGCCTGATGCGGAAGTTGTTGCTGGGGTGATTGAGACGGATGGGGTTGCTACTCGTACGTAACGGCACACGGAAACCCATGCGGCCGTGGTGCACACGGCACTCGGCCGCGGACAGGAGTCGCACGTGTCGCGCAAGAAAACCCTCAGCCGTAAGAAACAGCTCGCTCTGCTGGCGGGCGCCGCCGCGTTGGTCGCGGGCACCGCCGTGGTGATGACCGGTACCAGTCAGGCCTCGGTGGCCTGTGACGGGCTGGCCACCGCGCTGAGCAACAACGAGCAGTTCATCGCCGGGCAGCGGGCCAATCCCGATGCGCAGTCGGATGCGCGGATCGCCAACCGGGAGGCCGTCATCGAGCAGATCAAACGTCAGCAGGCGGCGTCCGGGTGTGACGCGGGGGCTCCGCCGGAGGACGTGGCGGCTCCGCCGGCGGAGGGGAGTGCGCCGCCGGCGGACGAGGCTGCCCCGCCGGCTGAGGGTGGCGCGGGTGAGGGGGCGGTCGGCGAAGTGGTGTGTGCCGGGTCCACTGTCACGCTGTCCGGGGAAGGCGGCGCGCCTGCCGCTTCGAGCGGGGAGTTCCCTGTCGGTACGCAGCTCAAGGTCACCAACCTCGACAACTCCAAGTCGACGACGGTTGAGGTCACTTCGGCTTCCGGGAGCTGCGCGCTGCTCAACAACGCGGCGTTCGAGCAGGTGCGGGAGCCTGGGAAGTTCCTGATCCGGAACGCGCGGATCGAGCGCGTGGGGTAGGGCGCGGAGGCGGGGGCGGGGCTGCTGGGGCTCCGCCCCAGACCCCGCTCCTCAAACGCCGGAGGGGCTGACAGTTGCCGCACGTGGAAGGGCTGCCGCACGCGGCAGCTCGCCCCTGGGCCGAAAAGCCCGGCATGCCGGGGAGTCTGGCGCGGCCCGCGAAGGCCGGCATGGGCGGACAGTCACGCCCGGCCCGAAAAATCCCGCACGCCGGACAGTCAGCTCCGGCCCGAAAAATCCGCAGGCCGGGCAGTCCGACCCGGCCCGAAACATCCCGCACGCCGGGCAGTCGGCCCCGGCCGGGAAGTCAAACCCGTCCGGCGGCTGATGTCGGTCCCCTCAGCAGCGTGTCAGTTGGGTCTCCGCGTCGGCGAGGATTTCCGTCAGGCGCAGGGCGAACGCCGCGTCGCACGGATGCGGCTCTCCGGTGCGTACCGCCCGCAGCAGGGCGTCGACGGCCGCGCCGAAGGACTCGGTCCCGTCACCCCAGGCCGGCAGTTCCGCCACGCCCGCCGTCCCCCGCAGCTCCACCGTCGCGCCCGCCGCGCCCGCCGGCGCGCTCAGGCTCAGCGTCACCGTGCTCGACGCCTGCGAGGTGTGCCGCAGTACGAGGTGGACGGTGTCCCCGGGGCCCGGCGCCGCGTTCACCGACGTAACGTCGCCGAGCACCGGCAGGAGCACCGACAGCGCGTGCGGTCCCACATCCCACAGCGCGCCCTTCTCGCCGCGCCACGGTGATGCGGCGTACGGACTGTTCGCGCCCGGCGAGAACAGCGCGCCGAGCCACCGCGCGTGCGCCGTGAACCAGCCGTCCACCGCCGCCTGTTCGGCTATCCACTCCGTCGTGCCCGTCGCGAAGCGCAGCGTGCAGAAGACCACCGACGACACGCCCGCCTTCTGCGTCGCCTCGACGACCTCGCGCGCCCCCGCCACCGTCGTCGCGAGCGGCTTGTCCAGCAGCAAGTGACATCCGGCGGCCGCCGCCCGTACCGCCAAAGGGGCCTGGACGTCGGGCGGCAGGGCGATCGCGATGACGTCGCACGCGGCAAAGAGGTCGTCGACGTCCTCGTACACCGTGCTGCCATGGGCGGCGGCGAGCGCGGCGGCCGCCTCCGGCCTGCGCCCCCACACGCCCGCGAACTCGGCGTCGGGATACGCTGCGAGCGCCGGTGCCTGCGTTGCGGCCGCCCATGGGCCGGTGCCGAGTAGTCCGATGCGCGGCCTGAGCGGTCTCGTGAACGGTTCGGTCGTATCGGTCATGCCCGCCAGTGTGCCCGGGATGTCACGGGGCGCGCAGTGCCTCGACGGCGATCCGGGCGGCGGTGCCGATGACGGCGTCGGCCGCCGGGAGCGTCGCGGCAGTGCTCGCCGCACGGGTGAAGACGGCGACGGCGTAACGGCCACCGTCCGGGTACTCGACGACGCCGATCTCATTGCGCACGGTCGGCAGGCTGCCGGTCTTGCCGGAGACGTGTACGTCGTCGAACGGGAAGCCGGAGGCCAGCCGGTGGGGCCACACCTGGAGCCCGAGGATCCGGCGCAGGGCGGCGCAGTACTCGGGCGGACAGGCCCGGTCACGCCAGATGGCGGTGAGCAGGCGGGTCATGTCGCGCGGGGTGCCGCGGTTCGTACAGGTGGGGTCGAGGGCGCGCAGCCGGGCGACGACCTGGGGATCGGCCAGGGCCCGGACGCCGGCCTGTCCGGTGTCTTCGGCGATGGTGGCGAAGAGTTCGCCCACCGTCTGGGTGGCGAGGGTGCGGGTGAGGCCGAGTGCGGTCATCGCGTCGTTGACGGCGGCGAGGCCCACGCGCTGGAAGAGGAGGTCGGCGGCGGCGTTGTCACTGACCGACATCATCAGATAGGCGAGGTCGCGCAGGGACATGCGCACCGGGTCGAGCATCGCGGCCAGGCCTGTGGGGCCGCCTGTGCGGGCGTCACCGGGGGACTCGATCTGTTCGGTGAGATCGAGCAGACCGTCCGCCGCCTGCCGGTAGAGGGTGACGAGCAGGCACAGTTTGTGCACGCTGGAGGTGGCGACCAGGGTGTCCGCGCCGACGGAAATCTGCGTCGTGGAGTCCCGCACGTCCGCGTCGATGTCGACGGCGTGCAAGTACCCCGTGACGCCGGCTTCGTCGAAGGCCGCGCGGATGCGGGCGTCGGGTGCTCGGGTGGCTCGGGTGGCTCGGGTGGCTCTGGGCGATTGAGGGGTCACAGCCAGTACTCCGCTGCCGGGCGCAGGTGGAGCGAGCGCTGCGGCAGGTCGGCACTCACCCCGGCAGTGTTCCACAGGGCGTCCATGGCGATGTCGTTGAAGGCCCGTACGGTGACGTCCCCGCGCCCGCTCGGCCAGGCCAGGGAGTGCCGCCACGCCAACGGGGCGCCGGCCAGCGGGCGCCAGACGGTGTCCGCGTCAGCACCGCCGGACCCCTGGGCCGCCTGGTCGTCCTCGGGGGTGAAGGCGACAGCGCTGCCCGAGAGGACGAGGCCACGGGTGAAGCGTTCGCCGTGGCCGTGGCGGACGGCCTGGGGTGTGAAGCCGTTACGGGCGCAGGTGGTGAGCAGGTCGTCGTGGAGGGCGGGGGCGTGAGCACGCGGGAAGAGGATCAGGTCGTACCCGGTCAGCGCGGCCAGCGGTACGACGCCGAGGGCGGCCGCGGGTGCGTCGTGCGGCAGGAGTACGCCGAGCGGGCGGCGCAGGACCTGGCCGAGTTCCAGGCCCGCGATGGCGCACGGGTGGTGGATGAGGCCGACGTCGAGGGTGTGGGCGGCGAGTTCGGCGAGCTGCTCGGTGGTGGTCAGTTCACGCAGCTCCAGTTCGACGCCGGACTGCCGCTCCTGGAAGGCGCGGAGGATCGCGGCGACTGTGCGGCTGGATATGTCGGGCGGCAGAGCGGCCCGCAGGACCCCACTCTCGCCGTCCCGAAAGCGTGCCGCCGTGGCGGCGAGGGCGTCGGCGCGGGCCAGCAGCGCGCGGGCGTCGTCGAGCAGGAGGGCACCGGCCTTGGTGATCGTCACCTGGCGGCTGCTGCGGTCGAACAGCCGCACACCCAGCTCGCGTTCAAGGCGCTGAATGCGCTGCGACAAGGGCGGCTGGGCCATGTTCAGCCGGGCGGCCGCCCGCCCGAAGTGTGACTCTTCCGCAACAGCCACAAAGCAGCGCACGTGCCGAAGGAGGTCCATGAGCAGTGACGATACCGAAATGGATATCGATGCGTTGCCGATATAGATCTTGGACTGGATGGCCCAGGATCTGCTCTGATCGACGGCATGACGACGACCGCACGCAACTCACGTAACCCACGTAACTCACGTATCCGTGGTGCCTCCATCGCCCTGTTACTGGCGGCCACCACCGCCCTCACCGGCTGTTCCACCACACCGGCAGACACCACGCCTCCCGCCCCCTCTTCCCCCACCTCGGCCACCGCCCCGCCCGCCGCCACCGACACCCGGGCGCGGCTGGAGGTCGACGGCACCTCCCGTGACTACGTGCTGCACCGGCCCGCCAAGAGCGGCGACGGACGGAGGCCGCTGGTGATCGCGTTCCACGGCCGGCGCCAGACCGCCGAGGAAGTACGCCGGCTCAGCGGCCTCGACAAGGCCGCCGACCGCCGCGGCCTCCTGGTCGCCTACCCCGAAGGCCTCAACAAGGGCTGGGGCGACGGCGGTGCCCCCACGGCCAAGCGACCCGACCCCGACACGGACGTACGGTTCACCGCCGCCCTCATCAAGAAGCTGGTCGGCAGCGGGCAGGCCGACCCCCGGCGCGTGTACGTCGTCGGCTTCTCCAACGGTGGTTCCATGGCCCTGCGCATGGCCGCCCAGCGGCCCGACCTCGTCGCCGCGGCCGGCACCGTAGCGGGCCAGCTGCCCACGAAGCCCGCCGAGGTCCGGCCCACCGGCGCAGTGCCCGCACTGCTCATCTACGGCGACAAGGACCCCGTACGCCCGATCACCGGGATGCCCAAGCCGGGCCCGCCCGCTCCGGGTGCCGAGCCGTCCACGCCGACCCTGTCGGCGAGGGCGAGCGCCGAGGCATTCGCGGCGTCAGCGGGCAAAAAGGGAGGAACACCCTCTCCCGTCACCGAGAAGAAGACCGGCTACACCCGCACCGTCTGGGACTCCCCGTCGCCCCGCGGTGATGTCGAGCTGATCGTCGTACACGGCGGTGGTCACACCTGGCCCGGCTCGGCCGTCCGCGGCAACCCGGCCTTCGGCCCCACCAGCAAGGCGCTGGACGCCACTGCGGCGATCTTGGCCTTCGTCACCGGCAAGCGCTCCTGACATGCACTCGTGATGCGTAAGAAACCTGAGTAACACGGGGTTCACAATCGGGCAACGGACGGGAAATCAGCGCTTGCGAAGCTGCCCTCACAAGCCGCAGTACCGCAGCAGCAGCCGCAGCACCACAAAGGATGGCGTCCGTGACCTTCAAGGCCGAGTACATCTGGATCGACGGCACCGAGCCGACCGCCAAGCTTCGCTCGAAGACGAAGATACTGCCGGGCTCGGCCACGGGCCTCGACGAGCTGCCCATCTGGGGTTTCGACGGATCCAGCACGAACCAGGCCGTGGGACACGCGTCCGACCGTGTGCTGAAGCCCGTGTTCTCCTGCCCGGACCCGATCCGCGGCGGTGACAACGTGCTCGTCATGTGCGAGGTCCTGAACATCGACCTCACGCCGCACGAGTCCAACACGCGTGCACTGCTGCGTCCGGTCGCCGAGCAGTTCGCGAACCAGGAGCCGATCTTCGGCATCGAGCAGGAGTACACCTTCTTCGACGGCTCGCGGCCGCTCGGCTTCCCGGTCAACGGCTTCCCGGCCGCGCAGGGCGGTTACTACTGCGGCGTCGGCGCCGACGAGATCTTCGGCCGCGAGATCGTCGAGAAGCACCTCGACCACTGCCTCGCCGCCGGTCTCGGCATCTCCGGCATCAACGCCGAGGTCATGCCCGGCCAGTGGGAGTTCCAGGTCGGCCCGCTGGCGCCGCTGGAGGTCGCCGACCAGCTGTGGGTCGCCCGCTGGCTGCTCTACCGCACCGCCGAGGACTTCAACGTGTCCGCGACCCTCGACCCGAAGCCGGTCAAGGGCGACTGGAACGGCGCGGGCGCGCACACCAACTTCTCCACGAAGGCGATGCGCGAGGGTTACGACGCGATCATCACCGCGTGCGAGTCGCTGGGCGAGGGCTCGAAGCCGATGGACCACGTCAAGAACTACGGCGCGGGCATCGACGACCGCCTCACCGGTCTGCACGAGACCGCCCCGTGGAACGAGTACAGCTACGGCGTCTCCGACCGCGGCGCCTCGGTCCGCATCCCGTGGCAGGTCGGGCAGGACAAGAAGGGCTACATCGAGGACCGCCGCCCGAACGCGAACGTCGACCCGTACGTCGTGACGCGCCTGATCGTCGACACCTGCTGCACCGCGATGGAGAAGGCCGGCCAGGTCTGATTCCGCACCAACACCCGCGCCACAGGCGACTGGGGGGCGTCCGCCGATCCGGCGGGCGCCCCCCTTCGCGTGCCGTGGCGGGCGGACGTCTGCTTCAATAGGCTTCATGGCCAGCCTCCATCAGGAACACACCGCGACAGGTCGCAGCGACCTGGAGCCGTTCTGGCCTTCCCGTCAGCATCACGACTTCGACCGGGTGTGTTGTCGCGCGACGAACGCGCGGGCCCTCTAAAGCCGTTCACACCGGTCTTCGGTCCAGCGCGCACGAAGCGGTACGTCCCGTACCTCCTCGATGAATCCCTCGCGCGAAAGAGCTGACCTCTCATGGCGAACACCCGTACCTTCTCCGCTGCCGCACCCTCGCAGTCCCCCGCTCCCCTCGGCCGCCACCGGCTGCGAGCCGTCGACCGGGACGAGGTCGTGCGTAACGGCAGGGCTCTCGACGTAGGCACCGACGCAGGCCTCGACGTGGCCGACTTCCTTCCGCCGGGCGCCACTTGGCTGCCCGCGCCGCCACACACGCTGCCCACCCTCCCGGGCCGGCCGCCGATGATCGGCTACCTGGTGCTCGTACCGGCCGATCAGCAGCCCGCGATCGGGCCGTTGGCGGCCGGGGAGGACGAGTCTTCGGCCGACGGGCCGGTACGGATCGACGGCGCCCAGCGCGCCGCCACCGTGGACGGGCGGACCCTGGAGCTCACGTACCTCGAATTCGAGCTCCTCGCGCACCTGGTGGCGCATCCCAACCGGGTGCACACGCGGGACCAGTTGGTGACGACCGTCTGGGGTTACGGGCATGTGGGCGACGGCAGGACCGTCGACGTCCACATCGCCCGGCTCCGCCGCAAGCTCGGCGCCGAGCACCGCGGCACGATCCAGACGGTGCGGCGGGTCGGATACAAGTACACGCCGTGAGCCCGCGGGCAGGCGCTACCGCACCGGCTCGGTCGCCTCGCGCTGGTGCGGGATCGCCGCTATGGGCACCTCCCCCTGCTGCACGGCCTGCTGCACTGTCACGGTCCGCTTGGGCGCGGGCACCGCGATGCCCTCGGCCCGGTAGCGCTGGTGCAGGCGCTTGATGAACTCGTGCTTGATCCGGTACTGGTCGCTGAACTCTCCGACGCCCAGGATCACCGTAAAACTGATCCTGGAATCTCCGAACGTGTGGAAACGGACGGCCGGTTCGTGGTCGGGTACAGCGCCCGTGATGTCGGTCATCACGCTCTCCACGACCTCGGTCGTGACGCGCTCGACGTGCTCGAGGTCGCTGTCGTAGCCGACTCCCACCTGGACCATGATCGAGAGCTGCTGCTCCGGCTGGCTGAAGTTGGTCATGTTGGTGCCGGCGAGCTGCGCGTTGGGGATGATCACCAGGTTGTTCGACAGGTTACGGACTACGGTGTTGCGCCAGTTGATGTCGACGACGTAGCCCTCTTCGCCGCTGCTGAGGCGGATGTAGTCCCCCGGCTGCACCGTCTTCGCGGCGAGGATGTGCACGCCCGCGAAGAGGTTCGCCAGGGTGTCCTGCAGTGCGAGAGCGACCGCCAGACCGCCCACGCCCAGCGCCGTGAGCAGCGGCGCGATGGATACGCCCAGGGTTTGCAGTACGACGAGGAAGCCCATCGCCAGCACCACGACGCGCGTGATGTTGACGAATATGGTGGCCGAACCGGCCACTCCCGACCTGGACTGTGCAACGGACTGCACCAGATTGGCGATCACCCGGGCCGCCGTGAGGGTGCCGGCCAGGATGAGCAGGGCGGTCAGCGTCATGTTGACGTTGCGCCCGGTCGTCGGGGTCAGGGGCAACGCCGCTGCGGCAGCCGCCGCGCCGGCTGCCATCGCCGCCCACGGGACCAGGGTCCGAAGGGCGTCGACGATGACGTCGTCTCCGCTCCACCGCGTCCGGCTGGCCCGTTCTCGCAGCCACCGCAGAACCGCTCTCAGGAGCAGGCCTGCCGCGATGCCGACGGCCACCGCGATTCCGGCGACGATCACGTCGTGCAGTGTGAGGGCCCGGTACATCAGTGATTCACTCCCGTGGTCCGAGGGATGCGTGGTCGCGTCTGGACGTACGGATGTACTGAGGTACGGATGTACGGAGGTACGGACGTGGCCTGACGCGGTCGTCATCCTGCCGCATGCGGCGGGTCCGGTCGCAGGTGACCCCACCTGGTCTCTTTGCCGGTCACGATGAACTGACCGGCGGTCAGGTCGAGGCCCGTTCGTACCGGACCTGGGACCGGTACGAACGGGCCTCCCCCCCGGGGCTCAGGCCGCCGTGCCCGTACGGGCGCGGACCCTGGCCACCAGCCCCAGCACCACATCCACCGCCAGGAACACCAGCAGGCTGATGCCCAGCAGCGGTACGAACCAGCCCGCCAGCGCGGTGAACGCCACCAGCGGCAGCAGGGCCGTGACCGGCACCTTGCGCCAGGCGCCGCGCGGCATCGGGCGGCCGGCGCTCAGCCTGCGTTCCTTCGTCGGCCTGCGCAGCCACCACATGCGGTAGCCCCAGACGATGAGCATGATCAGGGCGAACGCGAGGGCGGCCAGAGCGAGTTGGTTGGCAAGGCCGAGGAAGACGCCGGTGTGGGCGTCGATGCCGAAGCGGGTGAGCTTGGCGAGCAGCGGGTAGTCGGCGAAGCGCAGTTGGTCGATGACCGTACCGTCGGCGGGGTCGACGGCGACGGAGTCCAGGTGGACGGGGAACTGGGTGTCGGTCTCCTTGACGACGTAACCGCTGCCCTCGCTCGGGAGAATCACCGACAGCTTGCCCTCGATGCCTGCCTGGCGGGCGGCCGCGAGCGCGTTGTCGATGCCGACGTCCATGCCGGCCATGCCCTCGTGGGAGCCCGCGCCGCCGCCCCCGCCGTGACCCTCGTGTGCGTCGCCACCGCCGCCGGCGCCCTCGGTGAGTGCGGCGGAGACCACCGGGGTGGCGCCACCGAGCTGGTCCTGTACGGCGCCGATGTTCTCGCCAGCGTACCGGGACCAGGTGAGGCCGGTCGCCGAGAGCAGTACGAGTCCGAGCACGGCCCACATGCCGACGGTGCCGTGCCAGGAGAGCGTCTTGCGGCGGCCCTTCGCCCCGCGTTCGGGGACGACCAGGTCGCGCTTGGCGGTGCGCCTGCGCCCGAGCCACAGCAGCAGGCCGCCGAGTGCGACCACCCACAGCCAGCTGGCGGCGAGTTCGCTGTAGTGGCGGCCGAGGTCGCCGAGGTGCAGGTCGCGGTGGAGTTCGTCGAGCCAGATGCGCAGCGGCAGGGCGCCGGAGCTGCCGTAGCTGGTCAGTTCGCCCCGTACCTCGGCGGTGTACGGATCGACGAAGACGGCGAGCGACTTGCCCTCCTCGACCTCAGGTGTCGTCATCAGCACCCTGGTCGTCGCACCGTCCTCGGCGGAGGGCCAGACGGCGGTCACTGTGCCCTTGGGGTGGGCGTCGCGAGCGGCGGCGAGCTGGTCGGCGAGAGGGAGGGAGCGTTCGCCTGCCGGGACTCGCAGCTCATTGCTGTAGAGGAATTTCTCCGCTTGGAAGGAGAGTGCGTAGAGCAGCCCGCTGGTGGCGGCGATCAGCAGGAGCGGGGCTATCAGCAGGCCCGCGTAGAAGTGGATTCGCAGGACGAGGGGGCGCAGTGCGCTCCAGGTGGTTCCGCGTTCGCCGGCGGCGGGGGCCGGACCGGCGGCCTCCGCTTCCTGTGCGGGCTGTACGGGGTCGTCAATGGCCATGACTGTCCTCGGAGTTGTCGACTGGTGACGTGGGGTGGGCCATGCACGGGGCATGGGGAGCGGCCCCCTGGTCACGCGGTCGGACAACGGTCAGACAGCGGTCAGACAGTGAGGGGTGCGGGGGCCGTGGCGCGGGTTGCCGCCGGCCACGGCGGTCCGCGCCGCGACAGCGCGTGCGCGAGGACGACGCCGTGGCCGTGGCGGCGCGTGGTGCGGGGCCCCCGGGGGCGTACCGGCTCCGGCAGTCCGGTGGCCCGTACGACGGTGAGCAGCAGCCGCAGCGGGGTGAAGGCCAGCGCGCCGACCGCCCGCGCGAGCCGGAAGAAGGCGGCCTCGCCGCGTGCCAGCCACAGACCGCAGACGAGCGCCGCGGCGAGGTGGGCGGCCGTCATCGCGAGCGACGACGAACCCACGCCCGATGCGGCGCCGGCCGGATCGTGCGCGAGGGGCATCTGGTGGTGGGCGGAGGCCGGCCCCTGCGCCGTACCGAAGATCAGGTGCAGTGCGCCCTGTACGGCGAGGAGGCCACCGCCGACGGCGAAGACCCCGCGCCGCCGGTGACCGGTGGTCCAGGCGAGACCGCCCGTCGCCGCGAAGGCCGCGAACAGCCCCGAAACCGGAACTTCGTGCCCGGACATGAACGAATGCCCGATGGCGGTCGTAATGACGCACACCGCCGCGAAGAGTGCGGCTCGCAGTGCGCGCAGGGGCGACCGGGCGTCCGTCATGGTCCGCTCATGCTGCCATCCCGGGGGCCTTCATGGGGGCATAGGGGCACAGGTGCAGGACTCAGGTGGTGGTGCTGGGTACACCCCGAACCCGGGTGCCGGGCCCCATGACCTTGGCGGGCGGCACAGGCAAAACTGTGCACATGCCCGGCGGACGGGCCGCCGAGGAGAGGCTGGACACCATGATGGCGACCAAAATACGCAGCGCGTTCCTTGCCGGAATTCGAGGACTGGCACTGATGATCGTGTCGCTCACGGGATCCGTCATCCTGTTCACGTTCACGATCGTCTCCATCGTCCTCATCCTGATCGGCGTCGGCCTCTTCACCACCCCTGCCGTGCTGACCGCGCTCCGCGGCTACGCCAGTCAGCGGCGGCTGCTCGCCGCCAAGTGGTCGGACGTACGCATCCCCGTCCCGTACCGCCCGATGCCCACCGATCTGCGCGGGGGCTTCGTCGGACAGGTCGAGCGGTGCGCACTGATGCTCAAGGACCCGGCGACGTGGCGGGACTTCCTGTGGCTGCTGGTGGACATGACGGTGGGCAGCGTCAGCGCACTCCTGCCGGCGGTGCTGTTCCTTTACCCCGTGGAGAGCCTGGTGCTGGCGGGCGGGCTGTGGCGGGTGTTCGCTGACGGCGGCGACGCGTACTGGTACGGGCCCGTCCGCGTCGACAGTCAGGGGACCTCGCTCTTCGCCGTCGCCTTCGGCCTCGTGATCTTCCATGCGGGCATCCGCTACAACCCGGCGCTGCTGCGCGCCCACTTCAAGCTCACCAAGTCGCTGCTCGGCCCCACCCCTGAGATGACGCTCGCCCAGCGCGTCGACCACCTCACCGAGACGCGGCACGACGCCGTCGACACCTCGGCCGCCGAACTGCGGCGTATCGAGCGGGATCTGCACGACGGCGCGCAGGCCAGGCTGGTCGCCATGGGCATGAACCTCGGCACCATCGAGGCGCTCGTCGAGAAGGACCCGGCCCAGGCGAAGAAGCTCCTGGCGATGGCCCGGGAGTCCTCCGCCGAGGCCTTGAGCGAGCTGCGCGACCTGGTGCGCGGGATCCACCCGCCGGTGCTCGCGGAGCGCGGGCTGGGCGATGCGGTACGGGCGTTGGCGCTGCGTCTGCCCATCGAGACGGAGGTGACGGTGGATCTGCCGCGCCGCGCGGACGCGCCGGTCGAGTCGGCGGCGTACTTCGCGGTCAGCGAGGTCCTCACGAACGCGGTCAAGCACTCCGGGGCGGACCGGATCTACGCCGACATCCACCACGCCGACGGCATGCTGCGAATCTCCGTCACCGACAACGGCCGGGGCGGGGCTGCGGCCGCCCCGGGCTCCGGGCTGAGCGGAATCGAACGCCGGCTCGGTACATTCGACGGCATCCTGGCCGTCAGCAGTCCCGCGGGCGGTCCCACCATGGTGACCATGGAGATCCCTTGCGAGTTGTTCTAGCCGAAGATCTCTTCCTGCTCCGCGACGGCCTGGTCCGGATGCTCGAAGCCTTCGACTTCGAGATCCTGGCCGCCGTGGAGTCCGGACCCGAACTCTCCCGGGCCCTCGCCGAGTTGAACCCGGACGTCGCGGTCGTCGACGTCCGGCTCCCGCCGTCCCACACCGACGAGGGCCTCCAGTGCGCGCTGGAGGCGCGCCGGGCGCGGCCGGGCCTGCCGGTGCTGGTCCTGTCCCAGCACGTGGAGCAGCTGTACGCCCGCGAGCTGCTGGCCGACGGCAACGGTGGCATCGGCTACCTGCTCAAGGACCGGGTCTTCGACGCCGAGCAGTTCATCGACGCGGTACGGCGGGTGGCGGCCGGCGGCACGGCGATGGACCCCCAGGTGATCTCCCAGCTCCTCTCCCGCCGCGCCCAGGACAAGCCGATGGGCGGGCTGACGCCGCGCGAGCGGGAGGTGATGGAGCTGATGGCGCAGGGCAGGTCGAACGCGGCCATCGCGGGCCGGCTCTTCGTCACCGAGCGGGCGGTGGCCAAGCACACGTCGAACATCTTCGGCAAGCTCGACCTGCCGGTCTGCGACGACGACAACCGCCGGGTACTGGCGGTACTGGCCTACCTGGACCGCGGCCGGCCCAACGGCTGAAGCCGGCACCACGCCACGGGGCTCCGCCCCGAACCCCGGCCCTCAAACGCCGGACGGGCTGGAGTTGCCGGGCAGGGGCTGGATGGTGCTGCCGAACCCAGCCCGTCCGGCGTTTGAGGACACGCCCGGAGGGCCGCCGCAGGTGCCCGCTAGGAGCCGAGCCAGCTCGCCGCGTCCAGGCGCAAGCCGTCCACCGGGACCATGGCCCGCAGATCCGCCTCCAGCCGCCCCACCCGCTCCTCACCCAGCACCTCCACCCACCGCTCCCGCAACCGGTCGAAGATCACGGCCGACCGCATGAGTACGTCGGCCCCCCGCGGCGTAAGACGCACCAGCTTGCGCCGCCCGTCGGCCGGATCGTCGGCCCGTTCGACGTAACCGAGCCGCTCCAGCCGCTCGACAGTCTTGCCCGCGGCCTGCTTGGAGACGCCGAGCCGCCTGCCCAGCTCCCCCGCGGTCACACCGTCGCGGCCGACCGCCTGGAGGGCGAAGCCGTGGGCGGGCCGGACGTCGGGGTGGCCCTGTTCGGCCAGCTCGGCGTGCAACTCGTCGATGAACGACCGGAATCCGGCGAACAGCAGCAGCGGAAGCTCGTACCCCTCAGCCATTGCGCAACTCGTCAACGTGGTTTACTTTTTCGTCAATCACGTTGACGAGTTTACTCCAAGGAGACCTCTTGACCGGCACACTGTTCCCCGACCACACCCCCGAGACCGCCCCCGCCGCCTCCCGCCGCTCCATGGAGACGACCACCAAGCGCCTGGGCTACCTGCCCGCTCCCGTCGCCCGCATGGCCAACTCCCCGCACCTGCTCGACGGCTTCCTGAAGATCAGCGCGATGTTCGAGTCGACGACCCTGGACCCGCTCTCCCGCGAGGTCCTGATCATGACGATCGCGACCCGCAACGGCTGTCACGTCTGCGTGGCGATGCACACAGCCAAGCTGACAGCGCTCGGCGCGGACGCCGACCTGATCAAGTCACTGCGGGAGCAGCAGCACCAACAGCAACAGCAACCGCTCAGCGACGAACGCCTCGAAGCCGTACGGCAGTTCACGCTGGCCGTCATCGCGACCGCCGGCGCCGTCTCCGACGACACCCTGCGGGACTTCACAGCCCACGGCTACACCCCGCAGAACGCCCTGGAGGTCGTCCTCGGCATAGGCGCCTACACCATGTCGACCCTGGCCAACCGGATGACCGCCGCTCCCCTGGACGAGCAGCTCGCGCCGTTCGCCTGAGAGCCTGAGAGCCTGAGGGGAGGATGACCTCATGAACATGGCCATGAACGAGGACGTCATCCCGATCCTGCACGTCAAAGACGCCGACGCGGCGGCCACCTGGTACGCCCGCCTCGGCTTCGCCAAACAGTGGGAACACCGCTTCGAGCCGGGCTTTCCCGCCTTCGTGGAGGTGGCACGCGGCCCAATGAGCCTGTTCCTTTCGGAGCACCAGGGGGACGCGCGCCCCGGCACGCTGGTGTACCTGCGCGTGCGTGACGTGGACGCCGTCGCCGCGGAGTTCGGCGTAACAGTGGAGGACGAGCCATGGGCGCGCGAGGTCGAGCTGCGGGACCCGGACGGCAACCGGCTCCGGATCGGCACGCCGACCGGGGCCGACTGACAGCCACCCGGCCCCGGCTCCCGCACCCCCATCGCATCACCCCGTACGTCGGGGTCCGTCCCTGTTTGCGAATGGAGATAACTACGAATCCGGAGGAGGTTTGAACAGGGCGCGAACCGCGCCCGTATGGAACGGAGCGCTTCTCCCCTGCCGGGACCCCCCTTACCTTCACCCGGCAACGAAGCTAAGAGGAGTTCCATGCGACGCGCATCAAGAAAACGTTCCACGCTGGCGAACCGGGCGATTGCCGCTTCGGCCGCTCTGATTCTGGGCGGGGGTGGACTGCTCGCGGTGAATGTCTACGCATCCGCAGGTGAAGGCTGGTCCGACCCGGACCCGGCTCAGTCCGGTCAGCTTCGGAGCGCCGGTCAGCAAATGTCGACCATTGACTGTCCGGAGGTGGCGAACGACCTGCCCGAAGAGGTACCCGATTCGGCACGCCAGGAAGTCGACCGGGAGCTCGCGGCTCTCGACTCCCAGATCACGGAGGCGTACAAGCGATTCGCTGATTCCCAGCAGCAGATAGCCCAGGACCCGAACTTGGCCCAGAACGCCATTCTCGGACCGCTGAAGGACAAGCGGCTGGCCACCATTGACCGGATCGCCATCGCCTTCGACCGTGCGGCCGAACGGCCCCAAGGGCTCGAAGGCCTCGCACCCTGCACCTTGCGCGCCGACGACAACGGAGGGGTCGGCGGGGAAGGCGGGCAGGGCGGGGACGGGCAGGGTGACGGCCAGAACGGTGGCGATCAGGGTGACAACAACGACAACGCTGGTCAGGATGGCGACCAGGATGGTGGTCAGGGCGATGGTCAGGGCGACGCCGGCCAGGACAACGGCGACGGGAACCAGAACGGCAACGGCGGGCAGGCCGGCAACGGCCCCAACGCCGCCGACTTCGTCGACATCCAGTCCGTCCAGCCAAACGTCCAACAGCCCCAGCAGCAGCGCGGCGCCTCCCGCGGCGAGTTCACGACCAATTGCGGGACGAACGAAAACGGAAAGTTCAACCCGGACAATGTCATCGTCGCACCGGGTGTGAGCAACGGCGCGCACCATATGCACGATTACGTCGGCAACCAGGCCAATGACGCCTTCGCGAGCGACGACGACCTGGCCCGCGGTCAGACCACCTGCCAGAACCAGGGCGACAAGTCGACGTATTACTGGCCCGTCCTGCGCCTCCAGAACGGCCAGAACGAGAACGACGCCAATGCCGACGGCGGAGGAAAGGACAGCAATGTGGGCGAGATTCAGACTCCCACCGAGGTCTCGCTGAAATTCGTCGGCAGTCCCGTCAGCAAGGTCACCGCGATGCCGCGCTTCCTTCGGATCATCACCGGTGACGCCAAGGCATTCACCAATGGTGACGCCAACGCCAACGCGTCCTGGAGCTGCACCGGATTCGAGGACCGTCAGCTCAAGGACAAATACCCGATCTGCCCGGAAGGCAGCCAGGTCGTCCGTACGTTCAACTTCCAGAGCTGCTGGGACGGCCAGAACACCGACAGCGCCAACCACCGCACCCATGTCGCGTTCGCGGACGAGAACGGTGCGTGCCCCAACGGATTCCAGGCCATCCCGCAGCTCGTGCAGCGGATCGTCTACGACGTCCCGCCGGGCCCGGGTTTCGCGGTCGACTCCTTCCCCGAGCAGCTCCACAAGCCGGGCACCGACCACGGCGACTTCATCAACGTCTTCAACAGCCGGCTGATGCAGAAGGTGGTGTCCTGCGTGAACGACGGACGCCAGTGCACCTGACCAAGGCCTAGGGCGGCCGTCCCCCACCGGCCGCCCTCTCCACCTGCGCGGTCAGCTCCCGTGGTGACCGGAGTGCTTTTCCTCGTTCCCCCCACTGCCACTGTCCCCAGAGTGGTGCGAGGAAGTCTCCACCGTCCCACCGAGCTGGCCGCGCAGCGCTGTGACCACCTTCTGGTCGCCCACCGCGACCCACTTCCTGCCGACCAGGTACGCCCCGCCGTAGTCCTTGGCCTCGTTGATCCACTCGCGCTGTCCGCGGTCGGTCGCGAAGGTGGCCAGCACGTAACGGCCGTCGCCGGTCTTGCAGTTCGCCTGACGCAGCTCCTTGGCGTCCGTCTGGATGTTCGGCTCGCACTCCACCTTCTTGGCGAGCTGCTCCAGGCTGCCCCTGGCCGTTTCCGGTACCGGCTTCTCTTCGTCACCGCCCGCGCCGCAGCCAGCGGCGAGCAGGGCCAGAAAGGCTATGGCTGAGGCGGCATTCGCTGTACGTCGGCGTTGGTTGCGCATCTGCCCATCGTGCCCCGTTGGGCCACACGGTGGGGTGGATACGAACACATCGCACGCCCCATTGCTGCGCCCCCACGCCGTCATTAACGTGCGCCCGGTACGCCCCTGTCGACGTCGCCGCCCCACCGAGGAGCACCCCCGATGACCGACCGTCTGTCGCGCCGTACGCTGCTGGGCACCGCCGGAGCCATCGGCGTCGGAGCCGCGGTGGGCGGGCACATCCCAGCCATGGCCGCACCGGAACCCCCTACCGCCACCGCCCCCGCCCGCGCCGCCCTGGAGCGGCTGCTCCCGGAGCACGCCGGCCAGTTCCACCTCACCACGCTCCAACGCGGCGACGGCAACGACCGTTTCCGGGTCGGCGGCACCACCGGCCGCATCGAGGTCGCGGCCACCGGCCCCGCCGCCGCGCTCACCGGCGTCCACTGGTACCTCAAGTACGTCTGCGGGGCGCACATCTCCTGGTCCGGCAACCAGCTCGACCTCCCGCGCCGACTCCCCGCACCCCGAACACCCCTGGAGCGCTCGGCCACCGTCCCGCACCGCTTCGTCTTCAACGACACGCACGACGGCTACACCGCGCCGTACGCCGACTGGCCCCGCTGGGAGCGCCTGATCGACGTACTCGCCCTGCACGGCTTCAACGAGGTGCTGGTCACAACCGGGCAGGAGGCCGTCTACCACCGCCTCCTCAAGGACTTCGGTTACTCCGACATCGAGGCCCGCACCTGGCTGCCCGCCCCCTCCCACCAGCCGTGGTGGCTCCTGCAGAACATGAGCACGTACGGCGGCCCCCTCTCCCCCGAGCTCATCGCGACCCGCGCCGGCCTCGGCCGGCGCATCACCGACCGCCTGCGCGAGCTCGGCATGCAGCCGGTGCTCCCCGGCTACTTCGGCACCGTCCCCGACGGTTTCGCGGCCCGCAACCCCGGCGCCCGCACCGTCCCGCAGGGCGACTGGGCGGGCCTGCGCCGCCCCGACTGGCTCGACCCGCGCACGGCGTCCTTCCGGGAGGTCGCCGCGTCCTTCTACCACCACCAGCACGAACTCTTCGGCCCGCTCCAGCACTTCAAGATGGACCTCCTCCACGAGGGCGGCTCGGCGGGCGACGTGCCCGTCCCCGAGGCGGCCCGAGCGGTCGAGACGGCTCTCCGTGCCTCCCGCCCCGGCGCCACCTGGATGATCCTCGGCTGGCAGGCGAACCCGCGCCGCGACCTGCTCGACGCGCTCGACAAGAACCACCTCCTGGTGGTGGACGGCCTGTCCGACCTGGACACCGTCACCGACCGTGAGAAGGACTGGGGCGGCGCGCCGTACGCCTTCGGCACCATCCCGAACTTCGGCGGCCGTACGACGATCGGCGCCAAGACGCACCTGTGGACCGAGCGCTTCACCACCTGGCGCGACCGCCCCGGCTCCGCCCTCGCCGGCACCGCCTACATGCCGGAGGCCGCCGAGCGCGACCCGGCCGCGCTGGAGCTGTTCTCGGAGCTGGCGTGGCGAAGGGAGGCCGTGGACCGGGACGAGTGGTTCGAGGGGTACGCCGATCTCCGCTACGGCGGCCGGGACGCGGACGCGCGGGCCGCTTTCGCCGCGCTGCGGGAGACGGCGTACCGCATCACCAGCCGCGACGGCCGCCCGCACGACTCGGTCTTCGCGTCCCGCCCGAGCCTGTCCGCCGCCTCCGGCACGCACTACTCGACGCATACGCCCGCCTTCGACCCGGCGGACTTCGACAAGGCGTTGGGCGCGCTGCTGGGCGTACGAGAACCGCTGCGCCGCTCCGACGCGTACCGCTACGACCTCACCGACCTCGGCCGCCAGGCACTCGCCAACCGCTCCTGGCAGCTGCTGCCGCAGCTGAAGGCGGCGTACGGCCGGGGCGACCTGACGGCCTTCCGTGCCCTGTCCGCCCTCTGGCTGAAGCTGATGCGGCTGAGCGAGGACATGACGGGTTCGCACCGCGCGTTCCTTCTCGGGCCGTGGATCGAGGACGCGAAGCGCCTGGCGTCCTCGCCGGCGGAGTCGGAGCAGCTGGAACGCACAGCGCGCGTCCTGGTCACCACCTGGGCGGGCCGCCCCACCGCCGACGCCGGACGCCTCGCCAACTACGCCAACCGCGACTGGCAAGGCCTCATCGGCGACTTCCACCTTCCGCAGTGGCAGGCGTACCTGGACGAGCTGGAGGACGCGCTGGCCGCGAACCGCGCGCCGAAGTCCTTCGACTGGTACGCCGCCGAGGAGCCGTGGACGCGTGAGCGCAAGACGTACCCGCTCCGGGCGCCCAACGACGCGTACCGCACGGCCCGGCGCGTCCACGACGTGCTGGCCCGCGCGCCCTACCAGGGCACGGTCACCGTCACCGCCGCCCCGGCCGCCTTCCCGCCCGGCGGTTCGGCTCTGCTCACCGCCGCCTTCCGCAACGTCAACGGGCTGCGGGCGACCGGCCGCGTCGACTTCGCGCTCACGGGCGTCGAGGCGCAGCCGCAGGGCCCCCAGTCGCTGCCGTCCGTCCCGGCGGCGGGCACGGGCAGCAGGTCGTGGCGCGCGAAGGCTCCCGCCGGGCCGCTCAACGGCCCCCTGAAGCCGCTGCCCTACGAGCTGAGTACGGCGTACGGTCCGGAGGGCGAGGCCCGGGTGACCACCGTCCAGCGGGGCGACCTGTACGTCGCGGGGCCGCTGGCCGAGGGCTGGCGGACGTACACGAACAACGGGGCGGTATTCGGCCAGTTGGAAGACCGGTACGGGGTTAACGGCGGCGGCCAGGACCTGTGGAAGGCGACCGCGGAATTCGGCGTGCTGTACCGGGAGGGGGCGCTGCGGGACGGCGGTGGCGTCACCGTGCGGGTGGACGCGCAGGAGGTGACGGGGCCGTGGGCGCGCGCCGGTATCGCCGTACGCGACAGCCTGGCGACGCCGGGGTCGCCCGGCTTCCTCAACCTCGCGGTGACTCCGGCGAACGGTGTGGTGCTGTCGTACGACACGAACGGCGACGGCACGCTGGACACCTACCAGCGCATCACCGGGGTGAAGGCACCGGTGCTGCTGCGGCTGTCGCGGGCGGGCGGGTCGTACACGGGGTCGTGCTCGACGGACGACGGCACGACGTGGCGCACGGTCGCGAGGGTGGCTGTTCCGGGGGCGGCAGGCGTTCAGGACGCGGGGATGTTCATGAGCGCGGCGCATGGGGGGAGTGGGGTGCGGGGGACGGTTGAGTTCAGTGGGTGGGGTACGGCCTGAGGGGTTCGGTCGCCGGACAACTGAGCGTAAAGCTACGGCCGTTGGTGATGCCCTTGTGACAAGGTGCCCCGCTGTGACAGACATCGACAGCATCCACATCCGGATCACCCCGCTCGCCGAGCGGCCGAGCCGAATACCTCCTCCAACGGCGCGCTGACGGGCTGTCGGCCGACCCCTGGCTGCGCGTCCACGTCAAAGCCGGCGGGACCATCGAGAAGGTCGCTCCCACGACGGCGACATCGAGGTGCCCGGCGCCCTGGTGTCGGTGCACTGCGACACCAGGCATGACCACGCGGTCTACGCAGAACCCAATGTCTGGGTCCGGCACGGCGTGCGCGCTCGCCGTGCCGGGGCCGGGGCCGGGGCCGCGAGGTGACCATCCGACGATTCGCTCGTTTTGCTGAACGTGCGCCCACAGGATGTTGTCCCCAGCCGCCCTGTCCCCGAGTCCATCGAGCCCATAGGGCCCCTAGAACCCAGCGCCCCCGTCGCTCCCGTCGCCCCCGTCGACGTCGAGCAGGCCGAGGCCGCGCTCGTCGAGCACTATCCGCGGCTGGTACGGCTGGCGTACCTCGTGCTGCCGCCGCACCTCGGCCGCAACCGCCGTGTCCTGACCGCCCATTCGCTCGTGCAGCGCTCCCTGCCGCGCAGCCGGACGCCGGGTGTCTCCGTTCCGCTGCCGCGCCGCCCCGGTGGCGCCTCGGCCGATCCGGGGTACGCGTACGTACGGCAGCGGGTGCTGCGCCAGGCGCTGGAGGCCGGGCTGCCGCTGCGGCGCAAGGCCTGGCCCAAGCGGGCGCAGCTGCCGCCACTGCTGCCGCAGGTGTGGGGGCTACGGCTGTTCCCGCGCTCCGGTGGGGCCGACGAACTCGCCCTGGACCAGCGGCTGTCGGCCATCGGCGGCCCCGGCCGGGCGGCGTACGTACTGCGCGGCCTGGAGCGTATGCAGGACGCGGAGGTGGCGCAGCTGCTCACCGCCGCCGGGGCCGCCGACCCGCACGCGGCGCTGGCCGAGGCGGACGGGGTCGAGGCGCCGGGCGGCGCGAGCGTGGCGGCGCTGCTGGGTTCCGCCGAGTTCGACCCGTGCTCCCTCCAGGCCAGGCCGACGGATTTGATGCGGCGCAGGCAGCACGCCAAGGCCGCGCTCGCCGCGGCGGCCGCCGTGGCGGTGTGCGGGGCGCTGCTCGGGCTGCCGGGCGAGGGGTGGGGGCCTGACGGCGCGGCCGCGCCCGCGTATGCCCGTAACCCGGCGTCCGAGCGCGCGCTGGACCCGTCGAAGACGGTCCGGGTCGCCGCCGACGTGTGGAAGCGGTCCTCCCGTACCGACTTCTCCGCCTGGCCGGCCCGCGGCAACCTCGCCTCCGACAACGCACTGCTGCGCCGGGCCCTCGCCGTCTGGGCCAGGCCGGGCCCCTCCGTGCAGACCTCCGCGACGCCCGCGACGCCGGTGGGCCCCCCGATGGGCCCGCCGCAGCTGCTCTTCGCGGGTGACGTCGACGGGGCGAAGGTGGTGCTGCTGTACGACGGCCTGCGCGTCGTCCGGTACGCCGAGCCCCGGGACGGCACGGCGGGCGCGGCGCTCGACTTCGCGCGTGTGGACGGCGCGGACGCGGCGGCGGCGAACGCGCTGGTGGTGGGGCGCACGGACGGCAACGTCCGTTACCTGACGGCCCCCTGGGTGCGTACGGCCTCCGTACGGGACCTGCTCGACCCGGCCGGCGTGCCGGCACCCCTGAAGCGCACCCGGGACGGTGTGACGGACCCGCTCACGAGCCCCGCGCAGGCGCGCGACTGCCGTTCGTGGGACGCGCTCGAACTGCGCGACGACGCGGGCCCCCGGCTGATGACCGACCTCGGGGAGCTGGCCCCGGCCCGGCTGACGTCGGGCCCGCCGTCCGCGCCCCGCGATGTGAGCGGCCCGGAGGAGCGGGCGCGGTGGGCGCGTACGGCGTGCCTGCTGCCGGCGGTGCGTTCGCATGGCGTGCGCAGCGTGAACTTGTGGGCGTACGCCCAGCAGCCCCTCCCCGAGGGCGACGGCACCGCCGCCTGGCTCTGCACCCGCGCGGAGACGTGGCGGGGCACGGGCAGCAGGGTGCTGGCCCAGTTCCAGGCGCCGTCCGCGAAGGCGGGGGCGCCGGGCGCGATCGCGGCACGGGCCGAGCACTCGCCGGCGTGCGGGGCGCGGGATCCGCGGGTGCTGGCGGGTGTGCTGTGGAAGTCGCGGGGCGGGAATTGGTACGTACTGGCGGCGGGAAGCGGGCAGTTCAGGTCGGTCACCACGTCGGGCGGCGTGGAGGGCACGGCACGCGGCAATCTGCTGGCGGTACGGGCGAATGCGGGCGCACAGGCGGACCTGGAGGGACGGGTGGAGAGCGGGGAACGGGTGGGGGCGCTGCGGTAGGCCACACCCCTCCAGCCCCTCCGGCGTTTGAGGAGCGGGGCCTGGGGCGGAGCCCCAGCCACCCCCGGCCGCATCAGCCCGTCCGGCGTTTGAGGACCGGGGTCTGGGGCGGAGCCCCGGTTTCGGGCAAAGAAACCCGCCGCACGACCCTGTTGCCAAGGTCGTACCCGTCAGTACATTGACGCCATGTCTAATACGCCGCAGCGGCCCACGCCCGCCGCAATCGCGTCCGAGCGGACGCCGCTCAAGGCCCGCAAGGTCGCCTTCGCGTGGGACGACACGCCCCTTCACTGGGTCCCGGGCGACCCGTTCACCACGCACACCATCAACGTGCTGCACCTGCTGCTCCCGGCGGGCGAGCGCTGGTTCGTGCACGTCTACAAGCAAGTCCTGCCGTACATCCACGACGACCGCCTGCGCGAGGACGTCATCGGCTTCATCGGCCAGGAGGCCATGCACTCCCAGGCCCACGACGACGTACTGCCGCACCTGAAGAAGCTCGGGCTCGACCCGACGCCGTACACCGCCCAGGTCGACTGGCTCTTCGAGAAGCTCCTCGGCGACCGCACCCTGCCGCCCGGCAAGGCGCGCAAGTGGTGGCTGATGGAGCGGGTCGCGATCATCGCGGCCATTGAGCACTACACCGCGTTCCTCGGCGACTGGGTGCTCAACGCGGACGAACTGGACCGGCGCGGCGCCGACCCCACGATGCTCGATCTGCTGCGCTGGCACGGCGCGGAGGAGGTCGAGCACCGCTCCGTCGCCTTCGAACTCTTCCTGCACGTCGACGGCAGCTACCGCCGCCGGGTCAGGACCTGGGCGACCGCGTTCACGGCGCTGGTCTTCCTCTGGCAGCGCGGCTCGCGGTTCTTCATGGAGAACGACCCGACGCTGCTGGAAGGCAAGGCCACCTTCAAGGACCTGGTGCGCGGCGGGCGGCAGGGCGTGCTGCCCGCGACTGGGGACATCATCCGCTCCGTCCCGCGCTACCTCAGCCGTACGTACCACCCCTCGCAGGAGGCCAGCACCGCCCAGGCCGTGGCCTACCTCGCGAGCTCACCGGCCGCCACCGGCCGGACCGCCACCACCGGAGGTTCCTGACATGCCCCGCGTACGCACGATCGTTCTCGCCACGGGTGCGGCCCTGCTGGCGCAGCGGGCCCTGCGCCGCCGCATCCGGCGCTCACCACTGTGGCCGATGCCGGCCCTGGAGAACCCGGTATCCGGCACCCGAGCCGCCTCCCGCGCCCCCAGCTCCCGCGCCCCCGCCTCCCTCCGCCTCCTCGTCACCGGCCGCACCGCACCGGCCGACGGCGTCGTCGAACTGCACCTGGAGGCGCTGGACACGGCGGACCTCCCCGCCTGGACGCCCGGCGCGCACGTCGACCTGGTCCTGCCGTCCGGCCAGATACGCCAGTACTCCCTGTGCGGCGATCCGGCCGACCGCAGTACGTACACCCTCGCCACCCGCCTCATCGAGGACGGCAGGGGCGGCTCCCGCGAGGTCCACGAGCAGCTGCACGAGGGCTCGGAGGTGGAGATCCGCGGCCCCCGCAACCGTTTCCCCCTCGTCGAGGCGCCGTCCTACGTCTTCGTCGCGGGCGGCATCGGCATCACGCCCGTCCTGCCGATGCTGCGCGCCGCCGAGGCCGCGGGCGCCGACTGGACGCTCCTCTACGGGGGCCGCAGCCGCGCCTCGATGCCGTACATCGACGAGATCGAGAAGCTGGCGGCCCCCGAGCGCGTGACGATCGTCGCGGAGGACGCGGACGGCATCCCCGACGTGCGGGCCGCCCTCGCGGACGCCGCCGAGGGGACGGCCGTCTACTGCTGCGGCCCCGAGCCCCTGATGGCCGCCGTGACCGACTCCCTCCCCGCCGGCTGCACCCTCCACCTTGAGCGCTTCACCGCGGGCGACCCCTCGGGCGGCACCGGCGGCGCCTTCGAGGTCGAACTCCGGCGCACCGGCCGCACCGTGACCGTCCCCGCGGGCGGCACGGTCCTGGCGGCCGTCCGCCCCGAGGTGCCGGGCGTCTCGTACTCCTGCGAGCAGGGCTTTTGCGGTACGTGCCAACAGCGCGTCCTGGAGGGCGAGATCGACCACCGCGACGAGCTCCTGACGGACTCCGAGCGTGACGACTCCATGCTGATCTGCGTCTCGCGGGCACACGGTGACCGTCTGGTGCTGGACCTGTAACGAGCGGCGACGGTTACGCTGCTCGTATGACGACCGGGGTGCGCCGAAGAATGGGCGTCGAGGAACGCAGGCAGCAGCTGATCAGCGTGGCACTGGAGCTGTTCAGCCACCGCTCGCCCGAAGACGTGTCGATCGACGAGATAGCGGCCGCGGCGGGCATCTCGCGGCCGCTCGTCTATCACTACTTCCCCGGCAAGCAGAGCCTGTACGAGGCCGCGCTGCGGCGGGCGGCCGACGAGCTCGCCGCGCGGTTCGTCGAGCCGCGCGAAGGGCCGTTGGGTGTGCGGCTGTTGCGCGTCATGGGGCGCTTCTTCGACTTCGTCGACGACCACGGGCCCGGCTTCTCCGCCCTGATGCGGGGCGGCCCGGCGGTCGGTTCATCGACGACGAACGCCATGATCGACGAGGTGCGCCAGGCGGCGTACGAGCAGATCCTCACGCACCTCGGCATCACCGATCCCCCGGCCAGGCTGGCGATGGTCGTACGGTCATGGGTGTCGCTCGCCGAGTCGACGGCGCTGATCTGGCTGGACGGGCGGGAGATCCCGCGCGCCGAGCTGGAGTTGCAGCTGGTGCACGACTTCGCGGCACTGGCGGCGGTGAGTGCGGCGTACGACACGGAGATGGCGGGGATCCTGCTGGACATCCTCGCGCTGGAGCCGGCCGACGGGCTGTTCGGGGATCTCATCGTGCGGCTGGCCGCCTTGGCTCCGGAGTCGGAGTCGGAGTCGGGAACCGTACCCGGTCAGCGCCCGCCGTCGCCTTAGCCGTCGCCTTAGCCGTAGCGGACGGTGACGTCCGTGAAGCCGAGCGAGTGCAGCAGGCCCTGGAGCATGCTGGTGGTGTTCTTCTCGGCGCGTGCGGCCAGTTCGCTTTCCTTGGCGGCCTCGCCGATGTGGTGGGCGGCGAGGCGGTTGACGGCGCGCTCGTCGGCCGGGTTGTCGGAGAAGAAGTCCCCGAGCCGGTCGAGCAGCCCTCGCTCCTTGGAGACGGCGTACGAACGGTCCGCGTCCAGGGCCGGCTTGCCGAGCCGCGCGTGCGGCAGCCGGAGGGTGGCGGCGGTGCGCTCCTCGTTCACGGTGACCTGCCCCTCCCCCACCTTGCCGAGGTCGACGTACGCGCCGACGGTGCCGGCGCCGACGTACAGCGTGCGGGTGCCGCGGATGGCGTCGGGGAGGAACTTGGCGTCCTTCTCCAGGTCGACGACGACCTGGAAATTGCCGGAGGCCGCCTCGTAACGGCTCATGTCCTGGATGGACTTCAGGAGCGCGGGGCCCGACCGGTCGTGCGTCTCCTCACCGAAGACGTCGTCGAGGGTGGGCAGGAGACTGAGCCTGCCGGCGACGAGCAGCAGCGCCACCAGCACGGCACCCACGCCCGCGACCTTGGCCCACCACGGAAGGCGGGTGCGGCGCGGGGGCCCTTTGAGCTGCTGCTCGCTGAGAGTCATACCGTACGGATGCCCCCGTACCCCTTGGTCACTCAGCGCTTGCGGTACGACGCTTCCAGGTCGCGCACTTCGGCGGAGAGGTGCGGATCGGTCGCCCCGTCGACCGGCTTGACGTACTGGGCGACCAGGTCGAGGACGGCGGCCGTGAGGTGCGCCTTCAGCTCCGGGGCGCGGCCGGGCAGGAGGGCGATGCCTATGTGCACGAGGGTGTGACCGGTCGCCGCGTCGGCCACCACTGTCTCGTCGACGCGCCGGAAGCGTGTCTTGCAGGCGGCGAGCTGGGTGTCGACGACGTCGACGACCAGCGGGTGCAGCGCGAGCGCGAAACCGCGCCGGTCGAAGGCGCCCGCCAGCTGCTCGGAGTAGTCGACGGTGATCTGCGGCATGGGCGGCACTCCGGGTGGGGTTCGTGACCAGGGTTCGTGACCAGGGTTCGTGATCAGGGACTGTCCCGGCCAGCCTTACGGTGATCCGCATGACGACGCAAGTGAAGTTCCGTATCGCGGACGCCGGAGACGACAAGGACGCGGCCGGCCTGGTCTCCCTCTACGACGGAGCCGCCCGGTGGATGCGAAGCCGGGGCATAGAGCAGTGGCAGCCGGGCGGGAAGGACGAGGAGCACTTCCGGCTGCGGATGAAGGAGGGCGAGGTATGGCTGGCTGAAGTAAATAGCGTGAGTGTCGGGGCGTACGAACTGTGGTGGGACGACGAGCCGGCGTGGGGCGTGCAGCCGCCGGTCGCCGGGTACGTACACCGGCTGATGACCGACCGTACGACCGCACCGGCCGGCCTGGGGCGCGTCATGCTCGCGCGGGCGGAACGGCGGATCGCGGAGGCGGGGCGGGAGCTGTGCCGACTGGACTGCCTGACGTCGAATCCCCGGCTGCGCACGTACTACGAGGGGGCGGGGTACCGGGTGGTGGGCGAGCAGCCGTTCAAGTGCGGTGGCCCGGACGGTGGTTCGTACGGGGTGACGCTGTTGGAGCGGGGGCTGTAGAGGGCGGGGCGTTGGGCGTTCGGGGGCGTTGGTTGCTTCTGGCGTGGGGGCCGCCACATGTAAGTGTGGCGGCGGAGGCCCGCCCCTCAAGGGCGCTCCTGCGTCGCGTCGCCTACGGCGATTCCGCTCCGCTACCCCCTTGACCGCCGACCCTCCGCCGCAATGCTTCTGGGGGGCGGCCCCCGGGGGGAGCCCACGGGAGGTCCGGGGAGTGGCCGTTCACCGTTGCCGCGCGGCGGCCGGTGGGTGGGGCGCATGAGCTCTAGGGGGCGTGCGGCCCCAGACTCAGCGACTGCGGGAACGGCCGCTGGTGCGACACCCCCATTCCCACGCACACGAGCACCCACGCAGCGGTCGGCCGGCTGACGGGTCGACCCGCAGGCCGCGCACGAAACCCGCCACGCCAACCACGCCAAGCCTTGCGGCCAACAGGAGCCCACCAGGGGAGTCGGCACGGCTGCGCGGGGCCCCATGGGTCGAAACACTCCCGTGATGCCTGGCAGCGAAACACCCGAGACGTGTGGGACTGAAGAGGCGACGAGATTCACCAAGTGCGGGGTTAGTCGCGTTCCCATGCCCGAACCACGCCATAGGACCGGCAAGTGTCGGGTTTGTTGCGGACAGATGCCGGAACCCCTAACCCGTCCCCCGGCATGCGGGAGGACGAGTGAGGGGTTCTTCGGTCCGGTCGGCGATTGAGGAACGTGGTTCGGGTCCGAGCCCCGGTTGCTAGCGGGTGAAGACCGCGACCGTGCGGGCGGGGACCGTGAACGTCCCGCTGGTCGGCTCGTACGTCGACTTCTTCACCGTCGCGTCCGCGCCCGCCGCCTGCGTCGGGTGCAAGGCGTATGGCGTGTCCGCGAGGTCAGTGATCCGCTGCTTCTGCTCGGACTGGGTCGCGTTGAAGACCACGATCAGGTCACCGGAGCGCATGGTGATGACGCCGGGTGTCTCCTCCTTGCCGGAGAGGGGAAAGGAGACCGCCTTCTGTACCTCGTCCGCCGACGTGAGGCTGAAGGTCTTTTCCGTCGTACGGATCTTCAGCAGGTCCTGGTACGCCGCCGACGCGCCGTCGATGTCCCGGCATCCCGGTGTCAGCGTCGGCGTCGTCAGCAGGGGCTTGGCGTACGGCCACTTGGTCTTGTTGTCCGCTGCGGGCGGCAGGCCGCGCCCGAAGCCGTTGCCGTCGCCGCAGTCCCAGTGGATCGCGTTGAACCAGTCACCGCTGTCGTAGGAATTGCGGTCCAGGGACTTGGAGCGGAGAAGGTCCGTCCCCGACTGGGACAGGGCCGGGCCCTGCGAGAGTGCCGCCGTGGCCATCGCCAGTACCTGCATGCGGGAGCGGTCCGTTGCCGACGTCTTGCTCGGCAGCTTGAAGGCCAGCGCGTCGTAGAGGGTTTCGTTGTCGTGGGCGTCGGCGTAGGCAAGCGCGTCGCCGGGGGCCTGCGCGTAGCCGGCGGGTGCGCCGTTGTAGTCGACCTCGGAGCCCTTGACCGTACGGCCGGCTGTGTCGGTGAAGGTGTACGCCGCCAGGTTGCCGGTCAGGCCCACCTTGATCAGGTCCTGGTAGTGGAGGAGGCGGGCCTTCTGCTCAGCAGGGGTGCCGTTGGAGGGTGAGGTGTTGGGGTCGGTGTAGAGGCCGGAGGCGAAGCCCTGCACGCCCGGGTCCTCGTCGAAGGGCCCGCCGCCGCGCACCGCGTCACGCGCGCGGTCGGAGAAGGTCGCGATGCCCGTGCCGGCCATGTTCTTCTGGGTGGCCTGCTCGAAGCGGGCGTCGTCGGCGATCTCGCCGAAGTTCCAGCCTTCGCCGTACAGGACGATCTTCTTGCCGTCGACGCCGTCGCGGGCGAGCGTCAGTTCGTCGAGCGCCTTGCGGACGGCGAGGATGTTCGCCTTCGGGTGGTGGCCCATGAGGTCGAAGCGGAAGCCGTCGACCTTGTAGTCACGTGCCCAGGTGACGACGGAGTCCACGACGAGCTTGCCCATCATGGCGTTCTCGGGTGCGGTGTTGGCACAGCAGGTGGACGTGGCTACCGTGCCATCGGCCAGCAGCCGCTGGTAGTAGCCGGGGACGATCTTGTCGAGTACGGACTTGTCCGCCTGGCCGGAGGCCACGGTGTGGTTGTAGACGACGTCCATGACCGTGCGCAGGCCGGAGTCGTTCAGGCCCTGGACCATCCGGCGGAATTCCACCGTGCGACGGGTGCCGTCGGGATCACTGGCGTACGAGCCCTCGGGGACGGTGTAGTGCAGCGGGTCGTAGCCCCAGTTGTACGCGTCCTTCGCCGCGACCTTCGAGAGGCAGGTCTGCTGCTCGTCGGAGTCGGGTGCGTAGACGGAGAGGTCGCAGGCCGGGGCCTGCTGGTCGGCCTTCTTCTCGGGGATGGTGCCGATGTCGAAGACGGGGAGGAGGTGGACGTACGACGTGCCGGCCTTGGCCAGTTTGTCGAGGTGCTTCATGCCCTTCGAGCCGGGGTCGGTGAAGGCGAGGTACTCCCCCGGGTGCTTGGCCGTGCTGTCGGCGACAGAGAAGTCCCTGACGTGGAGCTCCTGGATCTGTGCGTCGTGCAGCGGGGTTGCCGCCGGCTTCTTGAGCGTGGACCAGCCCTTGGGGGCCAGCTTCGGGTCCTTGAGGTCTACGACGAGACTGCGGGCCGAGTCGGCGGTGAGCGCGGTCGAGTAGGGGTCGGTGACCTTGTTGGTGACGACCTTCTGGACGCTCGGCGCCCACACCTTCACGGCGTAGCGGTACGGCTTGCCCGTCCAGCTCTTCGTGCCGGTGACGGACCAGACGCCGGTCGTGTTGTCACGCTTCATCGGGACGGTCTTGCCGTCGAGTTCCAGGGCGACGTGCTGGGCCGTGGGGGCCCAGAGGGAGAGGGTGGGACGGTCCTTCTTGAAGACCGGCCCGAGAGCCGCGCCGGTGGCCTTCGCCCCGTACGTGGCGTCGAGTACGCCCGGCAGCTGAACTCCCGTGGCAGCGAGCAGGGCTCCGTTTGCGGCGCGCTGGGTGGCGATGATCTGGCCGCGCAGGGATTCGCGGATCCGGTCGCGGTCGCGCGGGTCGACGGTGAAGGCCGGGTAATCCTTGAGGTGCGGGTACTTCGCCTTCTGCGCGTCGGTCAGGGCGGAGGACGACAGCCGCAGCCAGCGGCCCTCGTCGGAGAGCGCGCCGTCGACGACCGAGATGCCGCCGTCGCGTGCGTACACCAGCTGCTGGCTGGTGGCCTCGGTGGCCTTGACCTTCCAGACGACCGTGTCCTTGTCGATCCACTGCGCCTCGGCCTTGGTCAGGTCGAGCGAGGCCGCGCCGCCGGTTTGCGGCAGCAGGTACTTTGGCTGACCGGCCAGCATCCACACCTCGTGGCCGTACGTCGCGAGGTCGAGGGACTGGTCGCTGGGGAGGTCCTTCTCGTCGCCCTTGTGGAGGATGTAGGACAGGGTCGTGGCGCCGTCCGCGAGCGGGACTTCGAAGGTCGCGCCGTACGCGGTCTTTTTCACCGGCATCAGGGGCTTCGACCAGTCGGTGGGCTCCTTGGCGCCGGTCCAGGTGTGCAGACCCCAGCCGTCGTAGTCGCCGTCGGCGCGCTGGTAGTGCAGGACGGCCTTGGTCTTGTCCTGGGGCGGGTACGCGCCGTCCGGAGCCTTGGTGGCCTGGCCGTCCTTGCCCTGCTCGATCCAGACTTCGCCCGTACGGCCGAGGTCTATGGTGCGTTGCGGGCCGTCCGCCGTGCCGTTCTTCTCGACGGTGTACGGGAGGGACGCGGCACCCTCGGCGAGCTTGATCCACGCGAAGGCGCCGTAGGCGTCGCGCCCGGTGAAGGTGGCCGAGCTGTCACCGGACTTGAGGTTCCAGCCGTCGTAGTCGCCGTCGGGGCGCTTGTAGTGGACGACGGCGTAGTCGCGCTCGACGGCCGTCGGCTTGCCGGGCGCGGGGGCCTGGCCCGGCGTCGTCGAGGCGAGGGCGCTCGCGGTGCGTCCGGCGCTGTCCACTACGACTGCCTTGTAGCGGAGGGCGGTTCCGGCCGCAATGTCTCGGCCCAGGTACTGGGTGACCTTGTACGGCGCGTGGTCGGCGGAGCCCAGCGTGCGCCACTTGCCGTTGCCGGTCTGGGCGGCGAAGACGACGCGGTTGAGCTGCCCGCCGTCGACGTCCGCGCTGATCTCGACGGTGCCGGTCGCGCCGGCGGCCGGGGCCTTGAGGGTGATGGCCGGCTTGGCCGCCGGGGCGGGGAGGGGCTCGGCCGCCCGGAGTACGACGGACGACAGCGCGGGCACGGTGACCTTCACCTTGCGGTCGGCGTCGCTGCGTACCGCTTCGGAAGCGCCGTACAGGGTGCGGAAGTCCGTGTTCGGCGAGCCCACCGTCAGCTCGACCGTCTTCGCCTCGGCGCCGTTGTTCGTGGCGACGACGTACTCGGACTTGTGCTTGGCGTCCGTACGGGAGAAGGCGTAGACCGAGCCTTCCGCGTGCAGCTCCTGCTGTACGCCGTCGCGGAGAGCCGGGTGGGTCTTCGTCAGCTTCGCGAGCTCGGCGATCGACTTGTATATGGGGTGCGTGGTGTCGTACGCGTCGGAGGCGTGCGTACGGTCCGTACCGAGCTGGTCGTCGTCCAGGTAGTCGGCGGTCTTGGACGCGAAGAGGGTCTGGCGGGCGTCCTTGTCGCCGCCCGCGCCCGTGAAGCCCTGTTCGTCGCCGTAGTAGATGACCGGGTTGCCGCGCGAGAAGAACATCAGCTCGTTGGCGAGGCGGGCCCGCTTCAGGAGTTCGGCTTCGTCCGCGTTGGGGTTGTCCTGCTTGAGGAAGGTTCCGATGCGGCCCATGTCGTGGTTGCCGGTGAAGGAGACCTGCTCGTAGGCGTTGGCCTTGTCGGTGGTGTAGCGGTAGTCCTCGGCGAAGACCTCGGCGAGCTTGCTCGCGGCCACGCCCTGGGAGGCGTACGCGCGGGTGGCGTCCTGGAGCGGGAAGTCGAGGGTGGAGTCGAGGCGGCCGCGGGTCACGTACGGCGAGGTGACCTCGGTGTCGGCGGAGTAGACCTCGCCGAACATGAAGAAGTCCTCGCGGCCGCGCTTGGCGGCGTACGCGTCGAGGGCGGTCGCCCACTCGGTCCAGAAGTCCAGGTCGACGTGCTTGACGGTGTCGATGCGGAAGCCGTCGATGTCGAAGTCGCGGACCCACTTCTGGTAGATGTCCGCCATGCCGTCGACGACCTCGGGGCGCTCGGTCCAGAGGTCGTCGAGTCCGGCGAAGTCGCCGTACTCGGAACTCTCGCCGGCGAAGGTGGAGTCGCCCCGGTTGTGGTACATCGTCGGGTCGTTGAGCCAGGACGGGACCTTCTTCTCGTCCTCGCGCGGCTTGGGCGTGTACGGGAAGGTGTCGGCGTCCGTCTTGCCGACGCCCTGGCGGTCGTCGAAGGGGCGGCCTGACGTGTCGAGGTACGGGTACGCGCCCTTGGGGCGGTAGCCGTACTTCTTCTCGGCGTAGTCGACGGTGTCGGCGGTGTGGTTGGTGATGACGTCGAAGAAGACCTTCATGCCCTTGGCGTGGGCCTTGTCGATCAGCTTCTCCAGGTCGGCGTTGGTGCCGAAGTGGGGGTCGACCTGGGTGAAGTCGGTGATCCAGTAGCCGTGGTAGCCGGCTGAGGCGTCTTTACCGGTGCCCTGGACGGGCTTGTTCTTGAAGATCGGTGCCAGCCAGATGGAGGTGGTGCCGAGGTTCTTGATGTAGTCGAGCTTCTGGGTGAGGCCTTTGAGGTCGCCGCCCTGGTAGAAGCCCTTGTCGGTGGGGTCGTAGCCGGTCGCCAGGCGCGACCCCGTGAGCCCGCCCCTGTCGTTGGCGGGGTCGCCGTTCGCGAACCGGTCGGGGAGTACGAAGTAGAACTGCTCGCGGGTGAGGTCGTGCCGCGTGGGCTCGGCAGCGAGCTTGGCGTCGGACGGCGGCGCGGGTGGCTTCGCCGCTGCGGCAGGCGGGGCGGGTATCAGCGCCGCGAACAATGCAGCCGCGACGGCTGCGCCGACTCTGCTGGACATGGGCTTGCTCTCCTTCGGTGGAGGTTGGGGTGAGGGGGTGAGAGTGCGGGTGCGGGTGCGGTGCGGGTTGCCTGCGGCGCTTTCCCCTACCCGCCCCTTCCCGAAGCTGGGGCTCCGCCCCAGACCCCGCTCCTCAAACGCCGGAGGGGCTGGATTTGCCGGGCGGGGGCTGGAGGCTGGGGGGCGGCGCCGAAGGCTGCTGCGCGGGCCGCTGGGTGTTGAGCGCGGCACATTTGAGCCGCGCTCAGCAAATCCAGCCCGTCCGGCGTTTGAAGACACGCCCGTAGGGCGTCCGGGGTCTGCCGCAGGCCCGCACCACCGCGCACCCGCACCGCACTGCGCCCCGGTCAGACCATCACGCGCCGCACGTACGCGCGTTCACATGCAGCGCCACCGCCGTGTTCACGCCCAGCGTCGCCGTGAACCGCCCGGCCGCGTCGACCGTCACCACCCGGTTCGACTGGACGTCGCAGTACGAGCCCCCCGCCAGCCCCGTCTGGAAGGTGCGGGTCAGCGACGAGCCCTCGTGGTTGAGCGCCACGTACGCCTTGTCGCCACGCCCGAACGCGATCTGGTCGCCGCCGTTGTCCCACCAGTTCGTGACGCTCTGGCCCCGCGCCGCGTTCCGGAAGGCGACCATGCTCTTGATCTCGGGCCAGTTGTGCTGGCACTTCCACCCGTCGCTCCAGCACGCGTTCACCGTCCCCCCGTTGGGCGGGCCCGCGTCCCTGTCGGACCACTCGTAGCCGGAGTGGACGTCCGGCGAGCCGTACGGCCACGCCAGCATGAAGACATTGGCCAGCGTGTAGTTCGCGCCGTCCTTGTAGCTGAGTGTGTCGCCGCCGCGCTCCGTGTCGTGATTGTCCACGAAGACGGCCGACTTCCCGCTCTCCATGTACCCCCAGCCCTCCCCGTAGTTCTTCAGGTAGGCCAGGTTCTCGTTGTTGAAGACCCGCTTCAGGTCTCGGGCGTACCGGAACTCCTGTACATCGCCCGACCCCAGGTACTCGCTCGGCGAGACCGCCTCGCCCGCGCCGTAGATGGCTTCGTGCTTCCAGTACACCCCCGGATTGCTCAGCCGGGACTTGATGTTGGCGAGGTCCGCCGCCGGCATGTGCTTGGCCGCGTCGATCCGGAAGCCGTCGACGCCCAGCGAGAGCAGGTCGTTCAGGTACGTCGCGATCCTGCCCCGGACGTAGTCCTCACCCGTGTCCAGGTCCGCCAGACCGACCAGCTCGCAGTTCTGTACGTTCCCACGGTCGCCGTAGTTCGTTATGTGGGCGCGGCAGTCGTCCACGTCGAAGCCCGAGTACGTGCCGGGGTAGTTGTACTTCTCGTACGACGAGCCGCCGGTGCCGGTCCCATTGCCGGCCGCCATGTGGTTGATGACGCTGTCGGCGATGACCTTCACGCCCGCCGCGTGGCAGGCGCTGACCATGTTCGCGAACGCGGTCCGGTCACCGAGCCGTCCCGCGATCCTGTAGCTCACGGGCTGGTACGAGGTCCACCACTGGCTGCCCTGGATGTGCTCCTGCGGCGGGGATACCTGGACGAAGCCGTACCCGGCCGGTCCGAGGGTCCGCGTGCACTCCTTGGCGACCGAGTCGAACTTCCACTCGAAGAGGACGGCGGTGACGTCCTTACCGCCGGGCGGGGCCGCCTGTGCGGTGCCCGTGGGGGCCACGAGCAGTCCCGCTCCGGCGGTGAGGGCGAGGGCGAGCGCGGCAGAGAAAGGTCTGCGAGCCATTGTTTCCTCCTGCATGGGGGGAGGTGCGGGTGCGACGGTGCAGCCTCGCGCGGCAACGCGCCTTGCCCTCAAGGCCTGAATGTTCCTGAATGTTCTTGCAGCAATAGTTGAAAACTTGCCGCCGGGGCAGACCGTACGAGCCCTCATCAGCGCGGTCAACCCTTGCGACACAGTCCGCTAACCTGCGGGAAATCTGCCAGATTTCTTCTTGCAATCTCTTTCGCAACTTATTGCGAGCTGTTACGTTCTTCTCGACTCCGGCTCGGCCGGCCGGGGGTCCCGGCACGTCCGGGCCCCACGCGCCCGTCCGGCCGGGTCGGGTACGACAGGGAGACCCCGGGGCCGTTGATTCCCCGCGGCCCGACCAGGGCAGGTCCCGGGCTCCCCCTGCCGCCCCGCTCCGCTACGCGCGCTTCTGCGCCGTGGAGCCCCGTACCACCAGCTCCGGCTGGAACACGTACTCCGTACGCTGCACCGGGCTGCCGCCCAGCTCCTCCAGCAGCGCGCCGACCGCCGCCGTCGCCATCGCCTGCACCGGCTGGCGCACCGTGGTCAGCGGCGGGTCGGTGAAGGCGATCAGCTGCGAGTCGTCGAAGCCCACCACCGAGACGTCGTCCGGCACGTCCAAGCCGCGCTCGCGCACTGCTCGGACCACGCCCAGCGCCATCATGTCGCTGCCGCAGACGATGCCCGTACATCCCGCGTCGAGCAGCGCACCGGCCGCGACCTGGCCGCCCTCGACGCTGAACAGCGTGTGCTGGACCAGGAGTTCGGCTTCGGGGCGCGACGTACGCAGCGTGCTGCCGAGCGCGTCGACGAAACCCTCCCGTTTGCGGCGGGACGGCACGTACCGCTGCGGGCCGACCGCGAGGCCGATCCGCTCGTGGCCGAGTTCGGCGAGGTGGGTGACCGCCATCCGCATCGCGGCATGGTCGTCCGGTGACACGAAGGGCGCGCTGATCGCCTCGTTGTAGCCGTTGATGAGGACGTACGGGACCCCGCGCGCCGCCAGCTCGGCGTAGCGCGCGGGGTCCGCCGACAGGTCGGCGTGCAGGCCGGACAGGAAGACGATGCCGCCTACTCCCCGCTCCACCAGCTGCTCGACGAGTTCGTCCTCGGTGACCCCGCCGGGCAGCTGGGTGCAGAGCACCGGCGTGTAGCCGTGGCCTGCCAGGACCTGCTCGACGACCTGGGCGAACGCCGGGAAGATCGGGTTGGTGAGTTCGGGTGTCACCAGGCCGATCAGGCCCGCGCTGCGCCGCCGCAGCCGCACCGGGCGTTCGTACCCGAGTACGTCGAGCGCCGCGAGCACCCGCTGGCGCGTGGTGTCCGCGACGCCCGACTTGCCGTTCAGTACCCGGCTCACGGTGGCCTCACTGACACAGGCGTGCTCCGCGATGTGCGCCAGCCGCGGCGGCGGCACGGGAACGGTCACACCGTCCACCACACCGTGGTGTCGGCAGGGAGGTCGAAGTCCCCGTCGGTGTATGTGACTTCGCCGCTGGCGAGCAGGATGCGGCCGGGGGCGGGGATGCGCACCGCCGCGCCCGTCGTGTTGACCGTGCAGACGAAGCCCTCGCGGGCCAGGGCCACCACGCCCTCCGGGGCGTCCAGCCATGCCACGTCCGTGCCCGCCCCCAGGCCCGGGTGTTCGCGGCGTACGGCCAGTGCGGAGCGGTACAGCTCCAGGGTCGAGCCGGGGTCACCGGTCTGCGTCTCGACGCTCAGCTCGCCCCACCCGGCCGGCTGCGGCAGCCAGCTGCCGCCCGTACCGAAGCCGTGGGACGGCCCCCCGGCCGTCCAGGGGATCGGCACCCTGCATCCGTCGCGGAAGCCGTCCTGGCCCTCCGCGCGGAAGAACGACGGGTCCTGGCGGGCCGCGTCGGGCAGGTCGGTGACGTCGGGCAGGCCGAGCTCCTCGCCCTGGTAGATGTACGCCGACCCTGGCAGCGCCAGCATCAGCAGCGTCGCCGCGCGGGCCCGGCGCAGGCCGAGCTCGCGGTCGCCGGGGGTACGCAGCTGAGTGCCGAGGCCGGGCGGGTTGGCGAAGCGGGTCGCGTGGCGTGTCACGTCGTGGTTGGACAGGACCCAGGTCGCGGGGGCGTCGACCGGGCGCATCGCGGCGAGGGATACGTCGATGACCTCGCGCAGCGCAGTCGCGTCCCAGTCCGTGCCCAAGTATTGGAAGTTGAAGGCCTGGTGCAGCTCGTCGGGTCGCACGTAGTTGGCCGTACGCTCCACGGTCGGCGTCCACGCTTCTGCTACGCCGATGCGCTCGCCGGGGTACTCGTCGAGGATCTGCCGCCAGGAGCGGTAGATCTCGTGGACGCCGTCCTGGTCGAAGAAGGGCGTGCCGTCATCACCGCTGCCGAGCAGCTTGAGCTGGTCGTGGCTGCCGAGGTCGGGAAGGCCGTCCGCCTTGACCAGGCCGTGCGCCACGTCGATGCGGAAGCCGTCCACGCCCATGTCGAGCCAGAAGCGCAGGATGGAGCGGAACTCGTCGGCGACGGCCGGGTGTTCCCAGTTGAAGTCGGGCTGCTCGGGCGCGAAGAGGTGCAGGTACCAGTCGCCGGGCGTGCCGTCCGGGTTCGCCGTACGGGTCCAGGCGGGGCCGCCGAAGATGGACTCCCAGTCGTTCGGGGGGAGTTCGCCGTCGTCGCCCTTGCCCGGCCGGAAGTGGTAGCGCTCGCGCAGGGCGGAGCCGGGGCCCTCCTTGAGTGCGCGCTTGAACCACTCGTGCTGGTCGGAGGAGTGGTTGGGCACCAGGTCGACGATGATGCGCAGGCCCAGGTCGTGGGCGTCGCGTATCAGGGCGTCGGCGTCGAGGAGGGTGCCGAACATGGGGTCGATGGCCCGGTAGTCGGCGACGTCGTAGCCGGCGTCGGCCTGCGGGGACGCGTAGAAGGGGCTGAGCCAGACAGCGTCGACGCCGAGGTCCCGGAGATACGGGAGGCGGCGGCGTACCCCTTCGAGATCGCCCATGCCGTCACCGTTGCCGTCGGCGAAACTGCGCGGATAGACCTGGTAGATCACCGCGTCGCGCCACCAGCCGGTGTGCCGCCGGTTTCCAATGGTGGGGCCAGGGCTGGGGCCACTGGTGGGGGCGGTGGGAGCAGCGAGGTGCTGGGTCATGTCGTCCCTGGAAGTCATGGGGTGGGAGCGGCGCCGGGTCCGGTGTGCGGGTCCGGCGCCGCCGACGTATAGGCGTATGAGAAGAGAGCGCTAGCCCTTTACGGCTCCGGCGGACACACCCGTCACCAGGTGGCGCTGCGCGAAGAGGAACACCAGCGCCGCCGGGATCGCGATCAGCACGGACGCGGCGGCCATCGGGCCCCACTGGGCGCCGTACTGGTTGACGAACTTCTGGAGGCCGCCCGCGAGGGTCAGGTTCTCGTCGCCGACCATGAAGGCGGAGGCGTACGCCACTTCGCCCCACGCGGTGACGAAGGAGTAGAACGCGGTCACCGCGATGCCGGGCTTGGCGAGCGGCAGGATGAGCCGCCAGAAGGTGCCGAACGGGGTGAGGCCGTCGACCTGGCCCGATTCGTCGATCTCGCGCGGGATGGTGTCGAAGAAGCCCTTCATCATCCAGGCGCAGAACGGCACGGCGATCGTGAGGTAGGTGATCACCAGGCCGGCCGGCTGGTTGAGCAGGCCCATGCTCGACATGATGTTGTAGATCGGCACGATCAGGACCGCGACCGGGAACATCTGGGTGATGAGCAGGGTCCACATCAGGCCCCGCTTGCCGGGGAAGCGGAAGCGGCTCACGGCGTAGCCGGTGGTGGCGGCGACGAAGACACCGACGACCGTGGTCAGGCCGGCGACGAGCAGCGAGTTGGCGAACCAGGTGAGGAACGGGGTGTCGTTCAGCAGGTTCGTGTAGTTGGTGAGCGTCGTGTCTTTGAAGAAGTCGGTGCTGGTCGCGTACGCCGGCGGCTTGAGCGAGGTCAGCAGCACCCACAGCACGGGGAACACGGCGATCACGGACGCCACGACGAGCGTGACGTGCAGGCCGACCGAGGCCAGCGGGGAGCGCCGGCCGCGCAGCGGGGCGTTCGGCGTGGCAGAGGTAAGGGGGGCAGTGGTCACCAGACATCTCCCTGCTTGCGGAGCACTCGCCGGTAGACCGCGGCGAAGAGCATCAGGAGGATCAGGATCAGTACGCCCCAGGTGGACGACTGCGCGAAGTCGCGGGGGCTGATCTCGAAGGAGAACTTGAACGCCTGGGTGACCAGGATCTGGGTGGCGTCACCGGGTCCGCCGCGGGTCAGCAGGAAGATCACCGGGAACATGTTGAAGGTCCAGATCGTGCTCAGCAGGATCACGGTGGAGCTGACGGGGCGCAGTCCCGGCAGGGTGATGTGGCGGAAGCGCTGCCAGGCGCTGGCGCCGTCCATCTCGGCGGCCTCGTACTGCGCGCTGTCGATGGACTGGAGGCCGCCGAGGAGGGCGACCATCATGAACGGCACGCCGAGCCACACGTTGACGGCGATGACCGAGATCTTCGCCATGGTGGGGTCGTTGAGCCACGGCACGGCGTCGATGCCGCCGCCGGCCAGGATCCGGTTCAGGAAGCCGCGGTCCTCGTTGTAGAGGAAGCGCCAGGCGAAGACGGAGACGAAGCCGGGGATGGCCCACGGCAGGATCAGCATCATCCGGTAGAAGGACCGGCCCGCGATCCTGCGGTTGAGGATGTTCGCCAGGCCCAGGCCGAGCAGGAACGTGACGCTGACGCAGGAGACCGTCCACACCAGTGTCCAGCCGAGGGTGCCGAGGAACTGGTCGCCGGTGAGCGCGTCGGCGTAGTTGTCGAGCCCCACGAACTCGTACGTCGCGGGCATGTGGTTGACGCCGATGCTGCGCTCGACGTTGCGCTCGTTGGCGTCGGTCATCGACAGGTAGATCCCGCGGAACAGCGGGTACCCGATGATCACGCCGATCACGATCACCACGGGGGCGACCATGGTCCAGGCGTACCAGTGGGTCGAGAGCGAGCGCCGGAGCTTGCCCGGCGTTTTACCAGCACCGCGGCTCGGGCCGCGGGCGACGTCGTCGCCCGCGGCCTTCGCCACCGACTGGCTGGTGTGGACAGCCATCAGTCGGCCTGCCTTCCTGTTACTTCCAGCCCTTGAGGAGCTTGCGGTACTGGTCGCCGGTGGTCTTGGCGCCCTTCTCCGGGGTGGTCTGGCCGGTGAGGACCTTGGTGTACTCGGTCACCAGCGGCGCGAAGAGGCTGCCGGTCTCCGGGATCCACGGGCGCTCGACGGCCTTGTCGACGACGGGCTTGAAGAAGCCGACGACCTGGTTGCCGGAGACGTCCGGCTGCGAGTAGACCGACGTGCGGGTCGGGAGCAGGCTGAGCTCCTTGGCGACCTGGGCCTGGCTCTCGGCGGAGGTCATGTACTCGCTGAAGGCGTACGAGGCTTCCAGGTTCTTGGAGCCCGCGTAGACGGCGAGGTTGTGGCCGCCCTGCGGGGCGCCCTGGCCCTTGCTGCCGGCCGGGACCGTGGTGATGCCCAGGTTGGCCTTGTCCTTGAACTCCTTGCCGGCGTACGTGTCGGCGACGGCCCACGGGCCGTTGATCATCATGGCGACCTTGCCGTCCTTGAACGCCGACTGCATGTTCTCCCAGCCGTCGGTTGCGTCCGTCTTCGCGGCGCCCGAGTCGACGAGCTCCTTGACGACCTTCAGCGCCTTGACACCGGGCTCCTGGTCGACCGTGACGCTCTTGCTCTTGGCGTCGACCAGGTCGCCGCCCTCGCCGTAGAGGAAGGACAGGAACCAGTACGCGTCGTCGCCGCGCAGGTAGAGGCCGGTCTTGCCGGTCTTGTCCTTGATCTTCTTCGAGACGGTCTTCAGCTCGTCGATGGTCTTGGGCACCTCGACGCCGGCGTCCTTGAAGATCTTCTCGTTGTAGAAGAGGCCCATCGAGTCGATGACCTGCGGCACCGCGTACGTCTTGCCGTTGTACTTCGTGCTGGCCGCGGCCTGCGCCAGGAAGTCCTTGTCGTCCTTGAGCGCGGCCGTGCCGTCCAGCTTCGCCAGGTAACCGAGGTCCGCGAACTCGGGGGTCCAGGCCACCTCGGAGCGGATCACGTCGGGGGCGCCGGAGCCGGACTGGGCGGCGTTCTTGAACTTGTTCTGCGCCTCACCGAACGGCACGTTGACGTACTTCACGTCGACGTCCGGGTGCTTCTTCTCGAAGCCTTCCGCCAGCTTCTTGAAGACCTTGTCCTCACTGCCGACGGTGGAGGTGTCCCACCAGGTGACGGTGCCGGACAGCTTGCCCGAAGCCTTCTTGTCACCGGTGTCACCGTCGTCTGTGCCGCATGCGGTCGCCGCGAGCGCCAGGGTCGCGACCAGGGCGGTGGCCGTTATGCCACGTCGCATCTGAACTCCTTCAACTGCCGAACCGCTCCGTCGCGGCGCCGGGTCGTCGAGGAACGTAACAAGGATGAAAGAAGACCGAAAGAGCTTGCGAAGATTTTCCGTAAGCGCTGCCGATCGTTACATCGGCGTGTCCTCACGGTTGCCGTCGAACCCCTTGTCAGCCAGTGCGCGCAGGGGTTAACGGCCTTGCCGCCCGATCTGCAAGCACTACCGCAAGGACTTGCAGCCCTGTTACTTTCGAGGGGCACCAGCGTTGATCTCGTAGACCGACCCAGGACCGGCCCGCCCCCGTATACGAGAGGGATCTTCATGACGCAGGAGCTCGCACCCACCCGGACGGCCCCGGAGCGCGGCTGGTGGCGCGACGCCGTCATCTATCAGGTGTACGTGCGCTCCTTCGCCGACAGCGACGGCGACGGCATCGGCGATCTGCGCGGCATCCGCGAACGCCTGCCGCACGTGGCCGCGCTGGGCGCCGACGCGGTCTGGCTGACCCCCTTCTACGCCTCGCCCCAGGCCGACGGCGGCTACGACGTGGCCGACTACCGCACCGTGGACCCGATCTTCGGCAGCCTCGACGACGCCGCCGAACTGATCAACACGGCGCACGACTTGAACCTGCGGGTGATCGTCGACGTCGTCCCGAACCACACCTCCGACCGGCACGCGTGGTTCCGCGCCGCACTGGCCGACCAGCAGGGCGGCCCGGCCCGCGACCGCTACCACTTCCATCCCGGCCGGGGCGCGAACGGCGAGCTGCCGCCCAACGACTGGGAGTCGGTCTTCGGCGGCCCGGCCTGGACCCGCGTCCCCGACGGCGACTGGTACCTGCACCTCTTCGCGCCCGAGCAGCCCGACCTCAACTGGCACAACCCCGAGGTCCACGAGGAATTCGACTCGATCCTGCGCTTCTGGCTGGGTCTGGGCGTGGACGGCTTCCGCGTCGACGTGGCCCACGGCATGGTCAAGGCCGAGGGCCTGCCCGACATCGGCGCCCGCGAGCAGGCCAAGATGATCGGCACCCAGGTCCTGCCGTTCTTCGACCAGGACGGCGTCCACGACATCCACCGCTCCTGGCGCAGACTGCTCGACTCGTACGACGGCGAGCGGATCGGCGTCGCCGAGGCGTGGGCCCCCACCCCCGAGCGCCTCGCCCTGTACGTACGCCCCGACGAGCTGCACCAGGCATTCAACTTCCAGTTCCTGAACTGCCCGTGGGACGCCCAGGCGATGCGCGCGGTGATCGAGACGTCGCTGGCCGCGACCACCCTCGTCGGCGCCCCCACCACCTGGGTCCTGTCCAACCACGACGTGGTCCGCCACCTCACCCGGTACGGCGGCGGGGACGACGCCCTGGGCCTGCGCCGGGCCCGCGCCGCCGCGCTGCTCATGCTGGCGCTGCCCGGTTCGGCGTACCTCTACCAGGGCGAAGAGCTGGGCCTCCCCGAGGTCACCGACCTGCCCGACGAGGTCCGCCAGGACCCGTCCTTCTTCCGCAGCGACGGCCAGGACGGCCTGCGCGACGGATCCAGGGTGCCCATGCCCTGGTCGGGCGACGCACCGCCCTACGGCTTCTCCCCCGAGGCCGCCGCCCCGTCCTGGCTGCCGCAGCCCGACACCTGGAAGACCCTGACCGTAGAAGCCCAGACGGAGGACCCGCAGTCCACCCTGGAGCTCTACCGCTCGGCGCTCGCCCTGCGCCGTGAACTCCCGGGCCTGGGCGACGGCGAAATGGCCTGGGAGCAGGCCCCCGGCGGCTACCCCGACGGCCTGCTCATGTTCAGCCGCCCGGGCTTCGTCTGCACCCTCAACACCACACCGCGCCCTGCCCAACTCCCCACTCCGGGCCGCCTGCTGATCGCGTCCGCGCCCCCGTCGACCGACGGCGATACGGTCACTCTCCCGCCCGATTCCTGCGCTTGGTGGGCAATCTGAGATGCGCCCGGTACAGTCCACTCCCATGACCGCACGGCTTGCCGACATCGCAGCCCAGGCGGGGGTCAGTGAAGCGACGGTCAGCCGCGTGCTCAACGGCAAACCCGGGGTTGCCGCGGCCACCCGCGAATCCGTACTTGCCGCGCTCGACGTCCTCGGATACGAGCGCCCCGTCCGCCTGCGCAGGCGCAGCGCGGGACTGGTCGGCCTCATAACCCCCGAGCTCGAGAACCCGATCTTCCCGGCCCTGGCCCAGGTCATCGGCCAGGGCCTGACCCGCCAGGGCTACACGCCGGTCCTCGCCACCCAGACGCCCGGCGGCTCCACCGAGGACGAGCTCACCGAGATGCTGGTGGACCGGGGCGTCTCCGGCATCATCTTCGTCTCCGGGCTCCACGCGGACACCACGGCCGACATGCAGCGTTACGAGCAGCTGCGCGCCCAGGGTGTCCCCTTCGTCCTGGTCAACGGCTTCTCGCCGAAGGTCCAGGCGCCCTTCATCTCCCCCGACGACCGGGCGGCGATGCGGCTGGCCGTGACGCACCTGGCGTCGCTGGGCCACACCGCGATCGGCCTGGCCGTCGGCCCGAAGCGGTTCGTTCCCGTACTCCGCAAGATCGAGGGATTCCGCGCCGCCATGCAGGAGCGGCTGGGCCTCACCGCCGAGGAGGCGGAGGAGCTGATCCAGCACTCCCTCTACACCCTGGAGGGCGGCCAGGCCGCCGCCTCGGCCCTGATCGAGAAGGGCTGCACGGCGATCGTCTGCGCCAGCGACATGATGGCGCTCGGCGCGATCCGCGCCGCCCGCCGGCTGGGTCTGGACGTACCGCGTGAGGTGTCGGTGGTCGGCTTCGACGATTCACCGCTCATAGCGTTCACCGACCCTCCGTTGACCACCATCAGACAGCCGGTGACGGCGATGGGCCAGGCCGCGGTCCGTACGCTCCTCGAAGAGGTCGGCGGCACACCGGCGCCGCACAGCGAATTCGTCTTTATGCCCGAGCTGGTAGTACGCGGTTCAACCGCTTCAGGGCCGCGTCCTTAACGTTCCTAGCACGCAGCACGTGCAAGCGTCACCCGATCGGAGGATGATCGGAAGGGTGGTGCGCATCTGGCAGACTCTCTCCCCATGGGTGACGCGACCGTGAAGACACTGGAAGGCCGGACGGCCACCGATCCCTCACCCATTGCGGAGGACGAGGAGCAGCAGCCGTCCGCACGGTCCGCTGCTCTCAAGAGGTTGCGCGCGCCGCGCCACCCGCGCATCTGGTTCGAAATCCTGCTGATCGCGGTCAGTTACTGGACGTACTCGCTGATCCGCAACGCCGTGCCGGAGCAGCGGGGCGCGGCCCTGCGCAACGCGGACTGGATCTGGCGGGCGGAACAAAGTCTTGGGATCGCGGTCGAGGAGACGGTCAACCAGGCCGTCAACTCGGTGACATGGCTGATCGTGTCCATGAACTACTACTACGCGACCCTGCACTTCGTCGTCACCGTCGGCGTGCTGGTCTGGCTCTTCCGCCGCCATCCCGGGCGTTACGCCGCGACCCGCCTCGTCCTCTTCGCGACCACGGGCATCGCCCTGCTCGGCTACTACCTGTATCCGCTGGCGCCGCCCCGCCTGATGAACGGGCACCACTTCATCGACACGGTCCTGGTGCACCAGACCTGGGGCTCGATGGCTTCCGGCAACTTCAAGAACATGTCGAACCAGTACGCCGCGATGCCCTCCATGCACATCGGCTGGTCCCTGTGGTGCGGCGTGACGATCTTCGCTCTGGCCTCCGTCCCCTGGGTGAAGGTCCTCGGCCTGCTGTACCCGACGGCGACGCTGGTCGTGATCGTCGCCACCGCCAACCACTTCTGGCTGGACGCGGTCGGCGGCCTGCTCTGCCTGGCGTTCGGCTACGCGCTCAGCCGCGGCTGGTACGGCCGGCTTCCGCACCACCTGCCGAAGGTGGTCGCGGAGGACGCGTCCCGCCCCAGGACGGGCCGCCGCCGGGTGTGGCCGGTACGGGCGTAGGCGCTGCTGAAACGCCGGACGGGCTGGAAAATCCAGCCCGTCCGGCGTTTGAGGACTTCGGGAAGGGGCGGGTAGGGGAAAACCTCAGCCGAGGCCTCACCCCCGGTGCGTGATCCTGCCGCCGGTCACGGTCAGACGCACCGGCGCCTGCGCCACCTCGTCAGCCGGCGCCTCGACCGGGTCCAGCCCGAAGGCCGTCAGGTCGGCCCGCAGACCGGGCGCGATACGACCCGACACGGCCTGCTCACCCGCCGCCACCGCCGCGTGCGTCGTACAGCCCTCCAGAGACATCAGGCCGCTCAGCGAGCGCCCCGCCTCAGCCGCGCCACGCGGCGCACGGGCGGTCGCCAGCACCTGACGCGCGTCGTAGTGCGCGATGGGCCAGTCCGAACCGAGGGCCACAACCGCGCCCGCGTCCCGCAGATCGCGGCAGCGCCACGCGCGGGCCGCCCGCTCGTCACCGAGCCGCTTCGACCATTCGTCGGTGTGGTCGGCGCGGGTGTACGCGGTGTGCGGCGGCTGCATCGAGGCGATCACACCGAGCTCCGCGAAGCGGGCGATCTGGTCCTCGGGGACAGTCTCGATGTGCTCGATACGGTGGCGCAGCCGCCCGCTCTCCCCGAGCGACTCCACGGTGTCCAGGACATGGCGCACGGCCGCGTCACCGATGGCGTGGGTGGCCGTGCGTACGCCTGCCGCATGGAGGTGGCGTACCGCCTCGGTGTACGCCGCCGGGTCCGGCCAGAACGCCTCCGTCCCCTGGCCGTGGCAGTCCGCGTGCTCCAGCCAGGCGGTGCCGCCCTCGACCGTGCCGTCCATGAAGAACTTGACGCCGCCGACGCGCCAGAGCCGGCCGGACTGCTTCTGAAGGGCGACGAGTTCCTCCAGTTCCGCCGCGCCCGCGCCCGGCATGCACCACGGGGCGAGGAGGAGCCGTACGGGAAGGTCGTCCGTCTCCTCGACGGCGGCGAGAAGCTCCAGGGAGTCGCCGCCGAGGTCCATGACATGGGCTCCGGTCAGGCCGGTGGCGGCCATCGCGGAGAGGAGTTCACCGAGGCGGGCGCGGCGCTCGGTGTACGACGCCCTGGGCACGGCCGCGTCGACGAGGTCCATGGCGGCGTGCTCGATGAGGTGCCCGGTGGGGCGGCCTTCGGCGTCGCAGACGATCTCCGAGCGCTGCGCGAAGGTGCGGGGTCCGGTGATCCCGGCGGCCTGGAGTGCGGCGCCACTGACCAGGGCCGAGTGACCGTCGTAGAGGCGGATGAAGGTGGGGGCTCCGGCCACGGCGTCCTCGATGAGGGCGCGGTCGACGGGGCGGCCGCCGAAGGCGTTGTGGTCGAGGCCCCAGGCGACGATCCAGCCTGCGTTGCGACGGGCGTCGGCGAGGGCGGCGCGCAGCGCGTCGAGGTCGCGTACGGCGGAGAGATCGAGCCCGGTGGACATCTCCAGGCCCCACACGGGGTGGCTGTGGCTGTCGACGAGGCCGGGGGTGAGGGTGGCCCCGGCCAGATCGACGGTCTCGGCGGCGGGCCCGCGCCAGTCCCGTACGTCCGACGCGTCGCCGACGGCGGCGATCAGTCCGTCCCGTACGGCGACGGCGGTCGCTTCGGGGCGGGCGGGGTCGAGGGTGCGGACGCGGGCGCCGGTGAGGATGAGATCGGCTTCAGGCACGTTCTTCTGCTTCCTTGCTCGTTACTCGGTCGGTTCTGCGGCGAAGCCGGCGTACACCTCGGGCCTGCTGCGGCGCAGGCGCAGGGCGATGGCGATGCCGATGAGGAAGACGGCGGGCACGACCGCGACGAGAGTGATGTTGATGGCCGGGGTGGCGCCGGTGAACAGCTCGACGTTCGTTGCCACCAGGTAGAGCGCGACGGTGAGCAGCACGGTGGCGACGGCGGGGGCGATGGTGGTGCGCCAGATGTTCTCGGTGTGGCTGATGCGCCGGAAGAAGAACGGCACGGCGATCGCGGCGAGCAGTTGCAGCGCCATCAGGCCGATCATGCCGGGGGTGTTCACCCACAGCAGCAGTTCCGTGTACGGGTCCGCCCCGGCCAGCGCGAAGCCGAGGACGACGACCAGGCCGAGGACGGTCTGCGCGGCGCCGGCGAGGTAGGGCGAGCGGTGGCGGTGGTGGACCTTGCCCATCAGGGCGGGCAGGACGCCTTCCTCGGCGAGGGAGAGCCCGTACCGGTTGATGGCGTTGTGGAAGGCGAGGAGGGACGCGATGACGCTGGAGACGATGAGGATGTGCATCAGGTCCGCGGCCCAGCCGCCGACGTACGTGGTGATCGCGGTGAAGAAGAGCCCGCCGGCGTCGTCGGTGGCGGCCTGGACGACCTTGGCGGAGCCGTACGCCTGGATGACCGTCCAGACGACGAAGGCGTAGAAGAGGCCGAGGAAGCCGACGGCGATGTAGGTGGCGCGCGGGATCGTACGGCTGGGATCGCGGGCCTCACGGCGGTAGATGGCCGTGGACTCGAAGCCGGTGAACGCGGCGAAGGCCATGGCGAGTACGGCGACCATGCCGGGCCCGAACATGTTGCCGGTGGTGAAGGAGTCGGCGGAGAGCCCGTGGGCGCCGCCGTCGAGGAGGACGCCTCCCGCCAGCAGCACCAGGATCCCGGTCTCGGCGAGGAGCAGTACGCCGAGGACCTTGGCGCCGAAGTCGATGGACCGGTAGCCGAGGTACCAGACCAGCAGGAGCCCGGCGAGGGACACCGGGAGCCACGGTATGTCGATGCCCCAGAGGGACTTGGCGGTGTCCTGGGTGGCGCTGCCGAGCAGGCCGTAGACGCCGATCTCCATGCCGTTGTAGCCGATCATGGCGAGCAGCGCGGCGCCCATGCCGACGGGGCGGCCGAGGCCGCGGGTGATGTACGCGTAGAAGCCGCCGCCGTGCCGGACGTACCGCGTCATGGCGGTGAACCCGACGGCGAAGACGGCGAGCGTGATGCCGGCCATCAGGTAGCCGGCCGGGGCGCCGATGCCGCCGAGCATGATGGCGAGGGGCGCGACGCCGGCCATGACGGTGAGCGGGGCGGCGGCCGAGACGACGAAGAAGACGACGTCCGAGGTGCCGAGGGTGGCGCGGCGGAGGGTGGGCGGCTGGGTGGCCGGCCCTGTTCTCTCCGGGGAGGTCTTGGGGGTCACAGACATGCGGGGACAGGCCCTTCTGCGGCAGGCGGGGAGGCAGGGGCGACACGACCGTCACGCCGAAAACCTAAAGGCTTTCGGTTTTCGGTTTCGGGCAATGTAGCCTCCCGACGGGGATCCGGGAAGACCTGGGATTGACCTGAGACTGAGGGGACCGACATGGGCCGGCCGCGCACACCGCTCCTGGACAAAGAGCGCATCGCCACGACGGCGCTGGAGCTCGTCGACGAGCAGGGCGAGTTCAGCGTCCCGCAGATCGCGCGGCGGCTCGGGGTGCAGACCGGGTCCGTGTACCACCACGTGGACGGCCGGGACGGGATCGTCGAGCTGCTGCGGATACGGGTCTCCTCCGCCATCGACGCCTCGACCCTGGAGCTGGAGCCGTGGGACGCGGCGATGACCGCCTGGGCGCGCTCGTACCGCGCGGCGTTCGCCGCTCACCCGCGGGCGATCCCGCTGCTCATGACCTCGCCGGTGCGCGCGCCGAAGGTTCTCGACCAGTACGAGCGGGCGGTTGGGCTGCTGCTGGACGCGGGCTTCGAGACGGCGGACGTGATGGCCGTGATCAGCGCGCTGGAGAACCTGGTACTGGGCTCCGCGCTGGACATGGCGGCGCCGGAGACGATGTGGGAACTCCCGGACGAGACGGCGACGCCGGGGCTGGCCCTCGCCCTGGCAGCGGCGGGCCCGGACCGCACGCACGCGGCGTTCGATCTGGCGCTGGAGGGCTTCATCGCACACTGCCGGACGCTGCTGCGAGTGGGTGCGTAACGCTGCGCGGGGCGTGTTCCCCACCCCGCCCCTTCCCCCGGCGACATTGCGCGGCTCCGGCGCGTGGGGCTCCGCCCCAGACCCCGCTCCTCAAACGCCGGAGGGGCTGAGGCTTGGCCAGGATGCGCCAGTTCTTCACGTGGGCGAAGGCGTGCCCGCAGGCGGCACGTTCGGCGGCGATCAGCGGGGTGATGTCGTTGTGCGGGCGGTGGTGATCTGGGAGGAGCGGCCGGGCCGGGCGGCGGAGATCCCGATGTCGGCCGCGGGTGTCGAAGCAGGCCGTGGGACTTGTGTTTCCCGTTCCCGCTGTAATCGCCGCGGTTGTCGCTTCCGGTGCGGCGGCGTCTTCGGCACAGTGCGGCAGCCCTCGAAATCGCCAGGCCAGTGCCAGCAGCACACGCGTTCCTGAGGGAGCTCACTCAACTCCGGTGAGTAGCTAGGCCTATACTCACTCGCTGTCGACGCGCTCGCGTCAACCATCGATACCTTCCGCTCCATGTGGAACGTAAAAGACATGGGGATATGGCGTGTCAGCCGGGACGGAAATCGAGGATCCGGTAGCGCTCAGTCGTGCGGGCACCGGCGCGCGCGAGATCGCGGGGCAGACGCGAACTGCCGGCGCTCATCCGGTGGACGAGACGCACTCGGCATCCCGGGACTTCGGCACCGGCAACTGGGACGGCGGGCTGGACGGGGCGCTTACCGGCCTGGCGGAGACCTGGTCAGCCCAGGTCTCCGCACTCACGGCCGACTGCGACCGCCTCGCCGGCCAGTGCGGCGGTTCGGGAATGCTGTATCAGCGCACCGAAGCCGCGAACACGCGCTCTCTGTCGAGTGACTTCGGCTGAACCAGGCCCTCCACCCACCGCCACAGCGCCACGGCGCCACGGCGCCAGCCTGACAAGAATCACGACTTCACGGGAGACTCGCCCAGCTCATGCCGACGTACGAGCAGCTGTACCACCTCAACGTCAGCAACCTCAAAGCGGCCGCTGACCGCTGGGAAGAGACCGCCACCAAGTTCAAGCGGCTGCACAGCACGTACGGCGACCATGTCGTCCGCCCCTTCCGGCAGGCCGGCTGGGCCCAGCCGGTCCTGACGGCGGCCAAGGCCGACAACGACGTACACGCCGCCCGGCAGCAGTTCGAGAGCGCCCACAGGGAGGCGAATGGCATCGCCGGCGTTCTCACGTCACTGCACGCCGAGCTGAAGAAGGCCAAGGACGACCTCCACCGCCTCGCTGACGTCGAGGCCAAGGAGCAGGACCTCCACGTCAGCGCCACCGGCACCGTCACCCCGCGCCACGACCTCTCCCAGGACACCGGCGCCCGCCACGACCCTGATGGCCAGGCCGCCATCCGCGAACAGCAGGAAGCCTGCGAGGCATTCGCCCGCCGCATGGAACGCGTCCTGCAGCGCGCCGCCGACGCCGACGAGACCGCCTGCTGGGCCCTGCGCCGCGATCTCGGCGGAAGCAGAAGCGACTTCAACCCCAAGGTTGTCACCTCCCTCGCCGACGCCGACGCCACCCGCGCGGCCGAGCTGAAGAAGAAGGACGCCCGCACGAAGACCGACGGGTGGGTCGCCGAAAGCGAGGCCGAAGCCTCCGGCCCCGGCGTCGGGACATCGGCAACCGGGCCCGACGCCGCCAGCGGCAAGCTGGCCGAGGCCGAAGCGCATGCCGACCTCGGCCGCGCGAGCGCGGAAGGCTCGCTCACCAACGGCCCGATGAAGCTTGCCGGGGAGGCTGAAGCCTACGTGGGCGCCAAGACCTCCGCGGCCGGCGGCATCACCCATGAAGGCATCAAGGGCGAGGCGACTGCCTTCGCGGGCGCCGAAGCCTCGGCCAAGGGCACCGCCGACGCCGGCCCAGTCGGGGTGTACGGACGGGCGGAGGCCAAGGCGGGCGCCGAGGCCGGCGTCAGCGCCGGGGCCGGCCTCGATGGTTTGCACGCGGGCGCGGAGGCGTTCGCCGGCGCGAAGGCCGGCGCTGCGGGGGGCGCGGACATCGGCGGCATCGGAGTGGGCGGTACGGTAGAGGGTGGGGCCGGCGCCGGGGCCGGGGCCGAGGCGATTCTCGGCAAGGGCACGGATGGCAAGTGGCACCTCGGCGGGAAGGTGGGCGTTGCCCCTGGGCTCGGCGGTGAGGTGGGCCTCGAGGTCACCGTTGATCCGGGGAAGATCGCCGACACCGCGAGCGATGCGGCCAACGCCGTTGGTGATGCGGCCGAGTGGGTCGGCGATGGGGTCGGCAGCCTGTTCTGACGCACGCTGCCGCAGACTCACTGCCGTAGGCACACCGCCGTAGTAAGGAGGGCCCGAGATGCCCACGACCCTGCCCGTACCGATCGAGTTCGAACTGCCGGAAGGCTGGAGCGCCGCACCGCCGGACGAAGTCGGCGCACCGGGTGCGGCGTTCGTCGCGCTGCATCCGCAACCGGACGCGGGATTCACCGCGAACATCACGATCGACGGCGAGTACCGTCCGGACGCGGCGACGCTGCCCGAGATCGCCCACGAGTCCGTGGAGCGCTTGCGCCAGGCCGGTACGTCGGTCAAGGTCACCGGAGGCCGCGAGATCGGCTCCGCGGACGCACCCGGACTCACGCAGACGCTGGCCGTCGCGGCCGTCGTCGGCGGCGTGCCCCGCGACCTCGTCCAGTCCCAGGTGTACCTGTCCATGCTGGACGTCGCCGATCCGCGCAAGCGGGCGGTGATCCGCCTGGTCCTGACGGCCACCGCGTCCCAGCACCCCGACGTCCTGGACGACTTCCAGGACTTCGTGCGCACAGTCCGCCCGGACACCGGCGCGGCTTCGTAGCGCACCCGCGGAAGCCATACCTTGCACCGGCAAAACCGACTACTCATAGGTTGATTTCATGGGACTCTTCGACAAGCTGACCGGAACCAAGCGCCCCGCCGACGGTGTCGCCCCGCGATCCGCGGCTGAGGTCCACGCGGCTCTGCTCGGCCTCAATCGCCCTGACGTCCCGTACGTCATCAGGGACGGCCGTGAGGAGGGCGCCGACCTGGTGGCCGAGTGGCGCATCCTGGACCCGGCTTGGCAGACCTTCTTCGTCCGCAACCAGGTGAGCCGAGTGTTCCAGGTCCGTATGCGCCTGGTCCCGGAGAAGAACGAAGCCCGTTCCCTCGACCAGCAGTACGAGGTCACGTGGGTCGGCGACACCCCCAGACTCGCCCTCTCGGCCGAGGCCCAACGCGGCCAGGTACATACGGTCTCCAAGAGCTGGACGCTCGGCCGCGGCGAAGACGGCGGCCTCGAAGCGACCGAGACGTTCACCTTCGACAGCTCCGACCTGAAGGGCCCCCTGCAGGACACCGTCCTGGCCGCGGGGTGGACCTGGCGTGGAGTCGTCTACGGCAAGCTGTGAAATTGGCGGGACCACACCCTGGAGGAGCGGGGTCTGGGGCGGAGCCCCCCGCAGCGGAGCCACACCATGCGCACCACATCCCCATCCCTACGCCGTCCCGTAGAACAGCTCCTCGACGACTGCCCGCGCACGACGCGTCGTGCGCCGGTAGTCGTCGAGCATGTCTCCGACGTGCCCCGCCTCGTACCCCAAGTACCGTGCCACCGCCCCCAGTTCACGCCCGTCCGAGGGAAACGTGTCGCCCGCCCTCCCCCGCACCAGCATCACCGCGTTGCGCACCCGGGTCGCCAGTACCCACGCCTCCTCCAGCACCGCCGCTTCGTCCGCCGCGATGAGGCCCGCCGTCCGGGCGGCGGCCAGTGCCTCCCGCGTGCGCGTGGTCCGCAGGCCCGGCTCCGCCGCCCCGTGCCGCATCTGCACCAGCTGCACGGCCCACTCCACGTCGCTCAGCCCGCCCCGCCCCAGCTTCGCGTGCAGCGTCGGATCCGCCCCGCGCGGCATCCGTTCGGACTCCATGCGCGCCTTGAGCCGCCGGATGTCCCGCACCGCGTCCTCACCGAGCCCCGCCCGCGGATACCGCAGCGGATCGACGAGCTCGACGAACCGCCGGCCGAGCTCCTCGTCCCCCGCCATCGGCTCCGCGCGCAGCAGCGCCTGGCTCTCCCAGACCAGCGACCACCGCCGGTAGTACGCCGCGTAGGAGGCGAGCGTACGCACCATCGGCCCGCTCTTGCCCTCCGGCCGCAGGTCGGCGTCGATCAGCAACGGCGGGTCGGACGTGGGGAGTTGCAGCAAGCGCCGCATCTCCGCGACCACCGTGTTCGCCGCCCGCGCCGCCTCCTGCTCGTCTTCGCCCTCCCACGGCTCGTGCACGAAAAGCACGTCCGCGTCGGAGCCGTAGCCCAGCTCGTGGCCGCCGAAGCGCCCCATCCCGATCACCGCGAACCGCGTCGGCAGCCTGTCCCCCCACCGCTCCCGCACGACGGCCCGCAGCGCGCCCGCCAGCGTGGCGGCGTTCAAGTCGGTCAGGGCGTTGCCGACGCGGTCGACGAGCGCGCCCGGGTCCGGTTCCGCCGGGCTCTCCTCGGTTCCGTACGATCCGATGATGTCGCCCGCGGCGGTACGGAACAGCTCCCGCCGCCGCACCCCGCGCGCCGCCGCCACCGCCGTCTCCGCGCCGTCCGCACGCCCGACCGCGGCCAGCACCTCCTGCTCCAGATGCGCCCGCCCGCGCGGCTTCAGCCCCTCGGGATCGCCGAGCAGCGCCACCGCCTCCGGCGCCCGCAGCAGCAGATCAGGGGCCAGTCGCCCGGCCGACAGGACCCGCGCCAGGTTCTCCGCCGCCGCGCCCTCGTCCCGCAGCAGCCGCAGGTACCACGGCGTCTTGCCCAGCGCGTCGGACACCTTCCGGAACCCGAGCAGCCCGGCATCCGGGTCGGCGGAGTCCGCGAACCACCCCAACAGCACCGGCAGCAGGGTCCGTTGGATGGCCGCCTTGCGCGTCACGCCGGACGACAGCGCCTCCAGATGCCGCAGCGCGGCGGCCGGATCGGCGTAACCCAGCGCTTCGAGCCGCTGTCCGGCCGCCTTCGGGCTGAGCCGGATCTCGCCGGGCGCGAGCTGCGCGACCGCGTCGAGCAGCGGCCGGTAGAAGATCTTCTCGTGCAGCCGGCGCACCACCGCGGCATGCCGTTTCCACGCCCGGTTCAGTTGCGGGACAGGATCCGTGCGCAGCCCGAGCGAGCGCCCGAGCCGCCGCAGGTCGGCCTCGTCCTGCGGCACGAGGTGCGTGCGGCGCAGCCGGTACAGCTGGATGCGGTGCTCCATGGCGCGCAGGAAGCGGTACGCCTCGTCGAGCTGCACGGCGTCCGCCCGCCCCACGTACCCGCCGGCCGAGAGCGCCTGCAGCGCCCCGAGCGTCGACCCCTGGTGCAGCGTCGCGTCGCTCCGCCCATGCACCAACTGCAGAAGCTGTACGGCGAATTCGACGTCGCGCAGCCCGCCGGGCCCGAGCTTCAGCTCGCGCTCCACCTGCGCGGCCGGGATGTTGTCGACGACGCGGCGGCGCATCTTCTGTACGTCGGGTACGAAGTTGTCGCGCTCGGCCGCCTGCCACACGAGCGGCGACACGGCCTTGACGTACGCCTCGCCCAGCGCCAGGTCACCGGCCACCGCCCGCGCCTTGAGCAGCGCCTGGAACTCCCACGTCTTGGCCCACCGCTGGTAGTACGCGAGGTGGCTGGACAGCGTCCGTACCAGCGGACCGTTGCGCCCCTCGGGCCGCAGGTTCGCGTCGACCGGCCAGATCGTGCCCTCGATGTTCGTCTCGGAGCAGATCCGCATGAGGTGGGAGGCGAGCCGGGTCGCGGCGCGCAGGGCGTGGTCCTCGTCGGCGCCCTGCGCCGCCCCCTGCAGTGCCCCCTCCACCGGCTCCGCCACGAAGATCACGTCCACGTCGGAGACGTAGTTCAGCTCGTGCCCACCGCACTTGCCCATCGCGACGACCGCGAGCCGGCACATCGCGGCGTCCTCCGGAGCGGCCTTGCGGGCGATGGTGAGCGCGGCGCGCAGGGTCGCCGTCGCCAGGTCGGCCAGCTCGGCCGCCGCCTGCGCGACATCCGTCGTACCGCACACATCGCGCGCCGCGATCGACAGCAGGCACCGCCGGTACGCGACCCGCAGCGACACCGGGTCGGTGGCGTCGGCGAGACCCCGCTCGAACTCCGCCACCCCGGGATGAAGATCCGCCGCCTCGTAGGTGACGAGCGCGTGCCAGTCGCGCGGATGCCGCGCCAGATGATCACCGAGCGCCTCGGACGCGCCGAGCACGCCGAGCAGCCGGTCACGCAGCGGCTTGGCGGTGACGAGCGTGTCGAGGAAGACGCGCCGCTCGTCGTCGCCCTGCGCCTCCACCAGCCGTACGAGCCCGAGGAGCGCCAGATCGGGATCGGCGGTCGCGCCGAGCGCGTCGAGGAGCACCGGGTCGTTGCGTACGGCGGCCAGCTCAGGCGCGCCGAGCAGCCGCTCGGCGGCGGACGGATCGGTGAAACCGTGCCTCAGCAGCCGAGTGAAGGTACTGCTCCTGCGCCCCGGCGCCGACATTCTGCCTCCCGCTCCGGCCGTCCCACGGTCCGTACACCTGTCCGTACAACCGTCCGGTCAAGGTCCTGTCCAGGTCCGGCTCCCGAGCCTATCCGCAGGAGCGGCGCGGCGGCCTGCGGCCCAGCCGCCGGAAGGGCTGTGACGCAGAAGGCCAGTGAGATCCGCAACATCACCGGTTCCCGGTGTCGATGAACCGGATCCCACGTGAAACCCTCTTCACTTCTGCTCCACAGTCAGCGCGATGACCAGCGCCGTCCTGGGCGCACCCCATCCCGTACGCCGTACCGCCGCACACCGAAAGCACCGTTCCTATGCCGCCCAGGGCCCGTAGTACCTTCCGCCTGCCGCGCCGCAGCCTGCCCAGCGTCGTACTCGCGACCCTGCTGCTGACGGTGACGGGCATCCAGCTCGCCCGTCCCGCTGTGCCGCTGGCGGACTCCGGTCCCAAGGAGGCAGCCAGGACGGTGACGACAGACAGGACAGACACGGCCCGCGAAGCCGGCAGGGCCGAGCCCGTGCGTGCCGCCGCGGAGTCCGTGGTGCAGATCGTCTCCCACCCGGACGACGACCTGTTCTTCATGAACCCCGACCTCAGCCAGTCCATACGCACCGGCAAGCGCCTGACCTCGGTCTACCTGACGGCCGGCGAGGCGGACGGCGTCAACTCCTTCCGCGGCGGCGCGAACCAGGGCGTCCCGCTCCCCGCCCCCGACAAGGAGCGGTACGCCGAGGCCCGGCAGAACGGCATACGTGCCGCGTACGCCGAGATGGCCACCGGCGACCGCACCAGCCCGTGGCAGCGCTCCGCGATCCGTACCGACGGCGGCGGCTGGGCCGAGCTCGACACGCTGAAGGCGCGCCCCGAGGTCAGCCTGGTCTGGCTGCAGCTGCACGAGGCGGGCGCCAGCGCCGCGAACCGGCCGCACAGCCTGCACGGGCTGTGGGACGGCCAGGTGGCGGAGCTGGAGTCGGAGCTGTCGTCCGACACCCCGGTCACGGAGGACTTCTCGTACTCCAAGGAAGAGCTCGTCCAGACCATCTCCGGGCTGCTGCGGCGCTTCGAGCCGACGTTCGTACGCATGCTCGACCCGACGAACGGCCGTGAGTCCACGCCGCAGATGCTGCCCGACCACCAGGACCACATGTACGGCGCCAGGTTCGCCCAGCTGGCGCTCACCGAGTACGGCAAGGCCGGCGGCCACCCGCACTTCACCGTCCAGAACTACCTGGGCTACCTCAACGGCAGCCTGCCGCACGTCCTGGGCCCGGAGGCGGTGCGGGAGAAGCTGGACACCCTGAGGACGTACGCCTGGACCGATTACCCCAACAACTACTGCGACGCGGAGGCCGGCTGCGGCGACCGCAAGGTGGCGGGGCGGCCGACGGGCCCCGGCTGGGTGTACGGCATCCGCCACTCGCGCAACAACAGCACCTCGTGGCTCCAGAGCGGCGCGCGCGAGGGCGAGCTGTGGGCGTTCTCGGTACTGGACACGCGCCTAGCGGTCTGGCACCGCGAGCCGGGCAAGCAGGCCGGGACCGGTCCCGGATCCGGGACCGGCACGGGCACCGGGGCCGCAGCCCAGCCCGCGTCCGATCACGCGTCTGATCACGCGTCCGATCATGCGCCCCAGGCCGCGTCCCCGGCCGCAGCCGAGCCCGCATGGACCGGCCCCACGCTGCTCGGCGGAACCGGCCTGGACAGCGGCATCACGTCCGAGAAGCTGCCCGACGGCCGAATAGCCCTCTTCGGCACCCGCACCTCCTTTGAGGGCCCCGTCGGCTACCGCCGCGATGTCGTCACCGCCGTGCAGCGCACCGTGGGCGGCCCCTTCGGCGTCTGGCAGTCACTCGGCATGCCGCAGTCCGCCCACGCGCCCGATTCCCTGGACATCAGCGCCCCGGCCGTGACGGTCGACCGCGAGGGCCGCGCGACGGTCTACCTCCGCGACGGCGGCCACGCACTCAGTTCGCGTACGCAGCTCCCCGACGGGAGCTGGACCCCCTGGCAGGCGCTGGGTGGTCAGCAGCTGTTCGGCGACCCGACAGCGGCCCTCGACAGCGCGGGCCGCGCCTACGTCTTCGCGCAGACCCTCACCTCGACCGTCGTCTGGACCCAGGACGCGCCCGGCGCCCCGATGCGCGGCCCGGTTCCCACCGCGCTGCCCGCGACCCCGCTGCCGCCGACGGCCCGCCCGGACGGCGACGGCGTACGCCTGTACTTCCGCAAGCCGGGCTCCGGCGCCGTCCTCGCCGCCCGTTTCGCCGCCGGGGCGGCCGGGGCGGCCGGGGGCGCGGTGACCGCCGCGGCGCCGACGGCCGAGGTCACCGACCTGGGCGGCCGGGCCGGCTTCGGCCCGGTGAGCGCCACGGAGACGCTGCTGGCCGCCCGCGACGGATCCGGAAGGCTCGGCACGGCGGTGCTGCCCCTGCCCCCGGGCTCGACCGGCGTACCCCGCTGGAACCAGGGCAACTTCCTCTTCGGCGGAGCCCCCGCGATCACCACCGACCCGACGGGCAGCACCTCCGTCGCGGCGGTGGCGCTGGACGGCCGCCTCTACTGGACCGGCCAGGGCGCCTCCGCCTGGCAGCCGGTGGGCCCGACGCCGGTCACCACCAACCCGGTGACGGAAGTCCGCTGAGTTTCGCTCCCCCGCGCGGTCTGTCTTCCTAAGAGGTACGGAGAGACAGACCGCGAGGGAGAGGCAGCCACACCATGGACGACCACACTCCAGAACCGGAGACCCGGCTGGACGCCCGCTACAGCGAGAAGGACGCGACCCCGACCGCCTGGTCCGACGCGGTGGAGCGCCTGAAAGAGGCGGAGCTGTTCTGGCTGACGACCGTACGCCCGGACCGCCGCCCGCACGTCACCCCGCTGCTGGCCGTCTGGCAGGACGAGGCTCTGTATTTCTGTACGGGCCCGGCGGAACGCAAGGCGAAGAACCTCGCCGCCAACCCGCACGTCGTCCTGACCACGGGCGCGAACACCCTGCGCGAGGGCTTCGACCTGGTGGTCGAGGGCAAGGCGGCACGGGAGACGGACGAAGCGCGACTGCGCCGCCTGGCCGCGGCGTACGAGACGAAGTACGGCCCGGACTGGCACTTCGACGTACGCGACGGAGCGTTCTACGGCGAGGGCGACCGGGCGGTGGTATTCCGTGTCGCCCCATCGACGGCCTTCGGCTTCGGCAAGGGCGTCTACAGCCAAACGCGCTGGCTCTTCAGCTGACTCAGGCCGATGCGCTCCCTTCGAGCACGCGCTTCAGGTTCTCCTCGTTCCTCGGCATCTCCTTGCGCACCTGCGGACGGACGACGAGCGGAACGAGCAGCTTTCCGACCCCGTGCGCCTCGAAGTCGAGGGACAGGGTCAGGCGCGAGCGCTCACCGTCACCGAGCGGCTCGATCGTGCCTGTCACATCTCCTCTGACAGGGCCGTCGACACCGTGCATGTGCCAGCTCCGGGGCGCTTCCAGCTCGTCCACCTGCATGGTCATCGGGATCTCCCGACGACCGACCCGGCGGGTGACCACCACGCGCGTGCCCACGGTCAGAGGCCCTTCGTCCACCTGGCGTACCGCCACCGCGCTCTCCTGCCATTCGGGGAGGTGCGATGGGTCGGTCACGTAGGAGAAGACGTCCTCGGGGCGGCGCGCGATGTCGATGGTTTCCTTGATTGCGGACATTTCGCCACCTTCCTGGTGCCATCACCCAAAGGGTCCCACTCGGCGGAGCGCCGTACCAGGGCCGGACGCCGCACCGGGCCTGACCGCCTGCGGGGTGGCGCGCAGCACCAGCGCGACAAACCCGAAGGAGCCGCGATACCCGTGCAGCCACTCGGCCCGATGCCGGCCCGCCGCGGCGAGGGCGTCCTGGCCGAGGGGGTCGCCGGGGTGGCCCAGGGCCCACTCGGCGAGGGCTCCTGTCCACCGCCACTCGTAGTCGTCCAGCTCCTGGCGGGTGCTGATGTGCCCGTACACGGGAGTCCAGCCGCCCGCGACGACGCGATCCACGGTGCGCATCCGCCGCGCCTCGGCGCTGGGTTCCGCCTCCCAGCAGGCGTCACCAAGAACCACCCGCCCGCCCGGCGCGAGATGCCTGCGGGCCGCGGCGAGCGTGCCCATCAGCCCACCGAAGACATGCGTGGCCCCCCCCCCGCCGCCGATACGTCGACCCCCACGGCGGTAGCCCCCGGATGCGCGACCAGCGCCCGTACGAGCCATTCCCCCTGCCCGCACCCAAGATCAAGCAGCCGCTCGCCGCCCCGGACCACGACCCGCTCAAGCAGCCGGCGTACGGATTCATCATCGAGCGGGGCGGCAACGGGATGGCGGGCATGGGCCAGCAACGACATCAACGACCGCCGCCTGAAGAAGGTGACCAGCGGCCGCAACGGCGTAGGGCCGGCAGCATGACGCCACCGGCCCTACGCATCACGAGGTGCCGCTACAACACCGGCAAGTTCTTGCGGAGCTCGAAGGCCGTTACCTCGGAGCGGTACTCCTCCCACTCCTGCTTCTTGTTGCGCAGGAAGAAGTCGAAGACGTGCTCGCCCAGGGTCTCGGCGACCAGTTCGCTCCTCTCCATCAGGGCGATGGCCTCGCCGAGGTTCTGCGGCAGGGGCTCGATGCCCATCGCCCGGCGCTCGGCGTCGGACAGGGCCCAGACGTCGTCGTCGGCGCCCGGCGGGAGCTCGTAACCCTCCTCGATGCCCTTGAGGCCGGCGGCGAGCAGGACGGCGTAGGTGAGGTAAGGGTTCGCGCCGGAGTCGATCGAGCGGACCTCGACCCGCGCCGAGCCGGTCTTGCCCGGCTTGTACATGGGGACGCGGATCAGCGCGGAGCGGTTGTTGTGGCCCCAGCAGATGTACGACGGGGCCTCGCCGCCGGAGCCTGCGGTGCGGGTGGAACCGCCCCAGATGCGCTTGTAGGAGTTGACCCACTGGTTCGTGACGGCGGAGATCTCCGCGGCGTGCTTAAGCAGGCCGGCGATGAACGAGCGGCCGACCTTGGAGAGCTGGTACTCCGAGCCCGACTCGTAGAAGGCGTTGCGGTCGCCCTCGAAGAGCGAGAGGTGGGTGTGCATGCCCGAGCCCGGGAATTCGGAGAACGGTTTCGGCATGAAGGTCGCCTGTACGCCCTGTTCGAGGGCCACCTGCTTCATGACCAGGCGGAACGTCATGATGTTGTCGGCCGTCGAGAGGGCGTCGGCGTAACGGAGGTCGATCTCCTGCTGGCCGGGGGCGCCCTCGTGATGGCTGAACTCGACCGAGATGCCCATCGACTCCAGCATGGTGATCGCCTGGCGGCGGAAGTCCATGCCGACGTTCTGCGGGGTGTGGTCGAAGTAGCCCGAGTTGTCGGCGGGGGTGGGCCGGGTGCCGTCCAGGGGCTTGTTCTTCAGGAGGAAGAACTCGATCTCGGGGTGCGTGTAGAAGGTGAAGCCGAGGTCCGAGGTCTTGGCGAGGATGCGCTTCAGTACGTACCGGGGATCCGCGAAGGACGGCGAGCCGTCCGGCATCAGGATGTCGCAGAACATCCGGGCCGTGCCGGGGGCCTCGGCCCGCCACGGCAGGATCTGGAAGGTGCTCGGGTCCGGCTTGGCGATCATGTCCGACTCGTACACGCGGGCGAAGCCCTCGATCGCGGAGCCGTCGAAGCCGATGCCCTCGTCGAACGCCTGCTCAAGCTCGGCCGGGGCCACCGCGACCGACTTCAGGAAGCCGAGTACGTCGGTGAACCACAGGCGTACGAACCGGATGTCGCGCTCCTCCAGCGTACGGAGCACGAATTCCTGCTGCTTATCCATGTCGTCTTCCTACCCATCCTTGCTGGTCAAGCCGCCTGCTCCCACGCCTCGTGCGCACGTCGGGGCACCTGAGCATCCCACCACACGGTTTCCAACACGTTGCGCCCCCTCGGACAGACATCCAGCGCCGTACGGATGTACGCCCGATGGACGCCCGCGTGCCGCTTCCTCCACCACTTCCTCCATAGTGCCCGCGGCATGCCGGGGTGGATCCGTACCGGTGCGCCGGAGGGGGGAAATCTGTCACGGCCGGAGCAGACATGCCACACTCGTAGTGTCCACTGCAAGTGCTACAGAAGATGGTGCAAGTGACCGCCGAGACTCATCGGACCAGCAAGGCCGACCGCTTCGACGACGACGACTTCCCCGCCTACACCATGGGCCGGGCCGCCGAGATGATCGGCACCACCCCGGCGTTCCTGCGGGCCGTCGGCGACGCACGGCTCATCACCCCGTTGCGTTCCGAGGGCGGCCACCGCCGTTACTCCCGCTACCAGCTGCGGATCGCCGCCCGGGCCCGCGAGCTGGTCGACCAGGGCACCCCCGTCGACGCCGCCTGCCGGATCGTCATTCTCGAGGACCAGCTGGAAGAGGCCCTGCGCATGAACGAGCAACTGCGCGAGCCCGGCCCGCGCGAGGGGCAGGAACAAAATATCTAGTGCGGCAGCTGCAGAATTTAAAGCGGCTCGCACGGAGAGTTTATGGCGCCACGGCGGATGTGACGAAAGACCCCTGGCACGTCCGCCGCACCGTGCTACTGTTGATCTCAGTTGCAGTTGTGGTTCCCAAACTTCAAGTGCTCCCGTGGCTCAGTTGCCGCGGGCGCACTTTCGTATTTCCGGTGCTTTATTCCGGACGGGGCAATCATCGCGGCAACGCGACTCGGAGTCCGCACAGGGCGGGCCCCGGCACTGCTCCAAAGGAGAATGACATGGCTTCTGGCACCGTGAAGTGGTTCAACGCTGAAAAGGGCTTCGGCTTCATCGAGCAGGAGGGTGGCGGCGCTGACGTCTTCGCCCACTACTCCAACATCGCCACCCAGGGCTTCCGTGAGCTTCAGGAAGGTCAGAAGGTGACCTTCGACGTCACGCAGGGCCAGAAGGGCCCGCAGGCCGAGAACATCGTTCCCGCCTGACGCTGACGCGTTCTACACGGTCGGGGCCCGCACCTGAGGGTGCGGGCCCCGTCTCGTTGCTTTGAATCGTTGCCCCGACTCGGTCGCCCCTATCGCGCGGCCGACTCATGAGCGGTCGGCCACGATTCTCGTCGCCCCGCCCCGTCCACGCCTTCTTGGCGCGGACTGCAGCCACTTCGAAGCGCCCGGCCCACAGGTATTCAAACCTTTCGGCCGGCTTCATTTCGGCTTTTTTAATTACCGGCTCGTTCTTGCGATTCCTTGTGGCAGTCACGCTCTCAGTCACTGCTGCCCGGAATTCCTCGATACGTGCCCATCGAGGAAGGTTCACATGAACCGCACAGCACGCTCGAACGACCGTGACCGATTTTCCCGTACCCGCGCCGGCGGCAACTTCGCCGGCCGCACCAGCGACCGCGGCGAGCGCTTCCGCCCCGCGGCGCCCAACCGCTCTTCCGGCTCCTCCGGCCGGCCCACCCAGCGCCGTTCCTCCGGCCCGCAGGGCGAGTTCGCCCTTCCGGTCGGTACGTCGCCGGCGCTTCCCGCGGTCGAGGCCTTCGACGAGCTGGACATGCCCGCGGCCCTGCTGGCGGCGCTCACCGCCCAGGGCGTGACCACGCCGTTCCCGATCCAGGGCGCCACCCTGCCGAACACGCTGACCGGACGCGATGTCCTGGGCCGCGGACGCACCGGCTCCGGCAAGACGCTCGCCTTCGGTCTCGCGCTGCTGGCCAGGACGGCCGGAAAGCGCGCCGAGCCGCGTCAGCCGCTGGCCCTGATCCTCGTACCCACCCGTGAGCTCGCCCAGCAGGTCACCGACGCGCTCACCCCTTACGCCCGCGCCGTGCGGCTGCGCATGACCACGGTCGTCGGCGGCATGTCCATCGGCCGCCAGGCCGGCGCCCTGCGCACCGGGGCCGAGGTCGTCGTGGCGACGCCGGGCCGGCTCAAGGACCTCATCGACCGCCGTGACTGCCGCCTGGACCAGGTGAAGATCACGGTGCTCGACGAGGCCGACCAGATGACCGACATGGGCTTCATGCCGCAGGTCACCGAGCTGCTCCAGCAGGTCGCCCCCGAGGGCCAGACGATGCTGTTCTCGGCCACGCTCGACCGCAATGTCGACAAGCTGGTACGCAACTACCTGACCGACCCGGTGGTCCACTCGGTCGACGCCGCGCAGGGCGCGGTGACGACGATGGAGCACCACCTGCTGCACGTCCACCCCGCCGACAAGCAGGCCACGGCCACCGAGATCGCCGCCCGCGACGGCAAGGTGATCATGTTCCTGGACACCAAGCACGCGGTCGACCGGCTGACCCGGGACCTGCTGGCGAGCGGTGTACGGGCAGCCGCGCTGCACGGCGGCAAGTCGCAGCCGCAGCGCACGCGCACGCTCGACCAGTTCAAGAGCGGGCACGTGACCGTGCTGGTGGCGACCAACGTCGCGGCCCGTGGCATCCACGTCGACAACCTCGACCTCGTGGTCAACGTCGACCCGCCGACCGACCACAAGGACTACCTGCACCGTGGCGGCCGTACCGCCCGCGCCGGTGAGTCCGGCAGCGTCGTCACGCTGGTGCAGCCCAACCAGCGCCGCGAGATGTCCCGCCTGATGCAGGCCGCGGGCATCACCCCGCAGACCGCGCAGGTCCGCTCCGGCGACGCCGAGCTGACGCGGATCACCGGTGCGCAGGCGCCTTCCGGTGTCCCCGTCGTCATCTCGTCGCCGGTCAGGGAGCGCCCGGCACGCAGCGCGTCCTCGCAGCGCGGGCGCCGCAGCGCTCCGGCGCAGGCACGCCGCCGGTCCTACGGCGGCAGCGGCAGCAGCGCCGGCGGAAGCCGGGGCGACGCCGCGTAAGCAGCGCAGTAAGGCTCTTCACCAGGTGCGGGCAGGGAATGGCTTCGGTCAGTCCCTGCCCGCATTGGTGTACCGGGCCCAGACGGGCAGTACGAACCAGCACAGGACGAACCACAGCACCAGGACGCCGACCAGCCACAGCGCGGTGGTGTCGTGCAGCGCCACGCGCAGGATCAGCAGCAGCGCCGAGGCCATCGTGCCGAGCATCAGCACCAGCCCGACGAGGGTGAGCCTCGACGCCCATATGACCGTCTGCGGCTTGATCCGGCGGCCGGTGACCAGCCGGTGGAAGGACACGGGGCCGACGAGCGCGCCCACCGTCGCCGCGCCGAGCACCACCGTGACGACGTAGATGTCCTTGTCCGTCGAGGACAGCTCGGTGAAACGCGGCTGGAAGACGACCGTCAGCAGGAAGCCGAAGAGGATCTGTACGCCGGTCTGGGCGACCCTCAGCTCCTGGAGCAGCTCCACCCACAGCCGGTCCGCCCGCTCGTCCTCGGTCTCGTGGCGGCCCCTGCGCAGTTCCTTCGGTTTCTCGTCCTTCGGTTTCTCGTCCTTCGGTTTCTCGTCGGTCATGGCGAGGTCCCTTGTCCGCTCTCCAGGCGCAGCTGGACTTCCTTCTCCTGGTCCCCGGACACCGAACCCTCCTCCTGCACGGCGAATGCCGATTCCAGCTGCTCACGAAGCTGCTCCACCGCGCGGTAGCCGCCTTGGAGCGTGACGGTGACGGGCGCCGTCAGCCGCGTGGCGGCGGCCTGTTCCCGTACCTCGAACACGTCGTAGGTCGCGCTCCACACCATCGGGCGTCCGTCCATGCCGTTGTGCAGCTCCTCGTCGGCCTTGCGGTCGGCCTCGAAGGCGGTGCACAGCGCGCCGAAGACGGCGTTGGCGTCCTCTTTGGAGCTGCCGGTGAGTTCCACCAGGACCTCTGTGCCGTGGTGTTCCGTGCTGTTCACAGTGGGGCTTCTTTCTCTCGTCGTCGCCGGTCCCTCGCCGATTTCCAGGCTCACCCGGCGGGATCGGGTGCGCGACCGGAGGCGGCGCGAGTACCCGTACGCGCCCCGGTCATGTCTGCTGTCACGTCCTCGGGGTACGCGGAGCACATGACGGTCGTGAAGCAGAGCGTTCTTGTCCTGGACTGCGCGGAACCGGAAGTGCTGGCGGAGTTCTATGCCGGGCTGCTGGACGCGGAGGTCCGGATCGGTACCAACCCGGACTTCGTGGAGGTCGTCGGCCACCACGGCGTGCAACTGGCGATCCGCAGGGATCACGGTTACGCGCCGCCCAGCTGGCCCAGGCCCGAGGACTCCCAGCAGGCGCATCTGCGGGTTCTGGTGAGGCGCGGCGAGATGGACGAGGCCGAGCGGGAGGCCGTGAGCCTCGGCGCGCGGCCCGTGGACACGAAGAACAACAGCGGACCGCGCGACGAACGCGTGTACGCCGACCCGGCCGGGCACTCCTTCACGCTGGCCCACGTGTCCGCTCCACGCTGACGGGCGGAGCGCCGCCGGGCCGGGCGGGTGGCCCCGCTCAGAGATCGCGCAGAGCGGGCAGCAGTGACTTCTCCGCCCACTCGATGAACGGCTGCTGGTGGTCGCCGCCGACCTGGACCAGGGCGATCTCCGTGAAGCCCGCGTCGGCATACGGCCGTACCGCCTCGACGAACGGCTCGACGTCCGAGCCGCACGGAATGGACTCGGCGACGTCCTCGGGCCGTACGAACTGGGTGGCGCCCGCGAATCCCGCGGGCCCCGGCAGCTCGGCGTTGACCTTCCAGCCGCCGCCGAACCAGCGGAACTGTTCGTGCGCCCGCTTGACCGCCGCGTCGCGGTCGGTGTCGAAGCAGACGGGCAACTGGCCGACCCGGGGCTTTCCCCGCGCCGCCATGGCGGTCGAAGGCGTCCAGCAGTTCGCGCTTGGGCTCGGTGGCGATGACCAGGTCACCGAGGCGGCCGGCGATCTCGCAGGACCGCTCGCCGGAGACCGCGATGCCGATCGGGGGAAGCTGACCGGGTTCGGGCAGGTCCCAGAGGCGGGCGTTCTCGACGTCGTAGTGCGTGCCGTGGTGACTCACGTCGCCGCCGGCGAACAGCGCGCGGATGATGTCCACGGCTTCCTCCAGCATCTCCAGGCGTACGTGTGCGGCGGGCCAGCCCGCCCCGACGACATGCTCGTTGAGGTTCTCGCCGGAGCCGAGGCCGAGCCGGAACCGGCCCTCCGCGAGCAGCTGCGTGGTCGCGGCCTTCTGGGCGACGACGGCGGGGTGGTAGCGGACCGTCGGGCAGGTCACGTACGTCATCAGGGGAATACGGGAGGTGGCCTGGGCGGCCGCGCCGAGCACACTCCACGCGTACGGGGCGTGCCCCTGTTCGGCCAGCCAGGGGAAGTAGTGGTCAGAGGTCACGGAGAAGTCGAAGCCGGCGCGCTCCGCCGCGACCACATGGTCGACCAGCTCACGGGGCCCGGCCTGCTCCGTCATCATCGTGTATCCGATTTGCACCATGAACGACGGGTTGCCGATCCACCCCGCCTAAAACTCCGCCCCAACGGTTGCAACCCGTATGACATAGGGAGCGCCGCCGCGCATTACGATTTCCGCCCATGGGGGGACTGCGGCAATCCCGCACCGGGCGCAACGGGCGCACCACACGTCCCATGGCGCTGATGAGCGCCGTGGCGACGCTCCTCGCCGCGCTCTTCGTCTGTCTGGGGATGGCTCCCGAGCCCCGCGAACACCACGAGAGCGCCGCCGTCGCCACCGTGGCCGTCGCCGGCACCGTGGCCCTCGCCGGCACCGTCGCCGACACTCGGACGCCGCACGGGCCCGTGTACATCTGCCCGTACGACTCCCAGCACTGCGGCGTCTTCCCGCACCTCTCCCCCGCCGTGCTCACCGTGCCGCCGCCGGCCACGCCGGTGGCGGACGAGCCGCAGCACTTCGCACCGCCGGCCGTCGCCGGTCCGGCACGCGGCGCGGGGGCACCGCTCCGGGCGCCGGGGCGCCATGTCCTTCAGGTGATGCGGACGTAGCCGGGCCGCCCGCACCCCGGTATGTGCCGCATCCCCCAAACCCCCTCTCAGCAGGCGAAGGACTTACACCATGGCTTCCAACAAGACCGCCAGCGCGTCCCGCAAGGCCCGAATAGAAGAGATGCGCCGCGCCGAGCAGGCGCGCGAGCGCAGAAACCGGCTCATCGCGATCCTCACCAGCGCGGTCGTCGTGGTCGGCCTGGTCGGATTCGGCTCGTACGTCTTCCTCCAGGAAGCGGACAAGAAGGAAAAGAAGGAGGCCCAGGCCAAGGCGCCGGTGAAGGAGGAGAAGACCTGGGACGCGAAGAAGCTGGGGAACAAGCACGTCACCAAGGACGTCTCCTACCCGATGACCCCGCCGGTGGGCGGTGACCACTCGAAGGTCTGGATGAACTGCGAGGGGGACGTCTACAAGAAGGAACTCCCCAAGATGAACGCGGTGCACTCGCTGGAGCACGGCGCGGTGTGGGTGACGTACAACGACAAGGCGTCGGACGCCGATGTCAAGAAGCTCGCCGAGAAGGTCGGTAAGACCCCGTACTCGCTGATGAGCCCGGTCAAGGACCAGTCCGGTGCGCTCATGCTCAGCGCGTGGGGCAAGCAGGTGACCGTGGACAGTGCCACGGACCCGCGGGTCGACCAGTTCTTCACCAAGTACGTGCAGGGGCCGCAGACGCCCGAGCCCGGTGCGGCGTGCATGGGCGGACTGACGCAGTGATGACGCGTACGTACTGGGCCGCCGTCACGGCCGTCGTGCTGGCGCTGCTCTTCGCGGCGGGAGCCGTTACGGTCGCCGGCAGTGACAGTGGCAGTGGCAGTGGCAGTTCCACGGCGTCCGGTACGCCCGCTGAGGGCTCCGCGGACGCGGGCTTCGCGCGGGACATGTCGGTGCATCACCAGCAGGCGGTGGAGATGTCCTTCATCGTGCGCGACCGCACGAAGGACGAAGAGGTACGCAGGCTGGCGTACGACATCGCCAACACCCAGGCGAACCAGCGGGGCATGATGCTCGGATGGCTCGACCTGTGGGGTCTGCCGAAGGTCTCTTCGGACGAGCCGATGGCCTGGATGGCCGCGCCCTCCGGTCACGGTGGACACGGGGCGCACGGGGCGCACGAGGTGCGTGACGGGTCCTTCATGCCGGGCATGGCCACCAGGACCGAGCTGGCGAAGCTCCGCGAGGCGGACGGCAAGCAGGCGGAGATCCTCTTTCTCCAGCTGATGACCGCCCACCACAAGGGCGGCGTCACGATGGCCCAGGGCTGCGCCGACCAGTGCGAGGTCGCCGCTCAGCGGTCCCTGGCGCAGGGCATGGTCGACGCACAGGAGTCGGAGATGACGCTGATGGCCGACATGCTCAAGGAACGGGGCGCGGCCCCGCGTCCCTGACGGTGGCGTTGCTGTCTGCCGCGTGGCTGTCTGGCCCGTACGCCGCCCCCCTGACCGCCCGGACCACCGTGTCCGGGCGGTCCAGCATCACCAAGTGGCCGGAGGGCTCGGCGACTTCGAAGCGGGCTCCGAGCAGGGTCGCGAGGCCGCGCTGACGTTCCAGCCAGCGCAGCGAACCGCGCCCGCCCCTGCCGTCGTACGCCGCCAGAACCGTGACCGGGACGTCTTCGGGCAGCGGGCAGCGGTCGCGCAGGGCGAGGAGTCCGGCGGCGACCGCGCGGTAGTGGGTGTTCTCCCGGAGCGCCCCGCGCAGGACGCGGGAGGTGCGGTAGCAGCGGCGTACGAGCGCGGGCGGGGCCGGGTCGCCGCTGCTGCTGCCCCTGACCGCCGGGGCCGCACTTTCGGCGCGGCCCGCGCGCACCGCCGCGCGGCGCGCCAGCGGTCCGAGCGCCGCCGGGGCCCCGGCCACGGAGAGGGCCGTGCCGAGCGCCCGTGTGGCCGCGGCGCGCAGGGCGGGGGCGGCGGGCATGCGCGCGTGCTCCTCGACGCTGGAGTCGACGAGCACGACCGAGGCCGTACGCCCTGGATAGAGGCGGGCGAAGGCCTCCGCGTGGAAGCCCGCGACGGAGTGCCCGACGACGGTGACCGGGTCATCGGCGAGGACGAGCGCGTCGAGGATCGCGGCTGTGCGGTGCGCCTCACCCTCGGCGGTGGGCGGCGTGGCGGCGGGGGCGGGCGAACTCAGGCCGTGCCCGGGGCGGTCGAACCGTACGACCGTGCGAAAGGGCGCCAGCAGCTCGGCCACGGGATCCCAGTCGAACCAGCTCATGCCGAGGCCGGCGCTCAGCACGCACACCGGGCCACTGCCTTCGACGACCACGTGGTGCGCCACGCCGCCGATCCTGATGAAGCTGCTGCCTGTCGAGGTCACTCGTACAGCTTCTCGCGTGCCACTGACAACGCGAGTACGCCGAGCCAGATCGCCGCCAGCAGCACTTGGAGCCGCTGCCCGGCTCCCAGGAACCAGGTGCCGTTTCCGGCCTCGAAGGCGGCGATGGAGGACAGGGTCCAGACGGTGGCCACCAGTTCGGCCGCCGCGATGGCCGGTCCGGTACGGGCGAGGAGCGACCGGCGGCGGCTGTGGTGTCCGCGGCGGGCCGCGACCGTGAGCGCCACGATGCCGATGACCGCGGCGGTCGACGCGAGGCTGCTGCTCCACGTGTGCGCCAGGTGGGTGGCCGGGACGAGCCCCGCCGTCTCGCGCACCACGCAGGCCGCGTCCACGGTCGGCGCGCAGCTCAGTGGCAGCCGGGAGTCGGCGGCGGTCGCGGCGCCGAAGACGGCGAGTGCGGCCCAGCCAGTCACCTCCCACAGGCCGCGCGGGCGGTACCGGACGACGGCCCAGACCGCGCCCGCGAGGATCAGCAGGCCCGCGGCCAGGTCGGTGGACCGGAAGAGGCCGCCGAACGGCTGGTCCGCGGCGGCCAGTTCACTGACGTACGTGCGCAGGGGGTCGAGGCCGGTCCCGAGGACGGCTTCGAGCACCCAGGCGGAGTACACGGCGGCGCCGAGCGCGAGGAGGACGGCGATGGGCCGGGTACTGCGGAGAAACGCGATCGGCATAGTGGGATGAACGCTACTTCGGATTTACGGCACGGCGACGCCCATGCCGTTACGGGGCTGCGCCATCGGTGAACACCCCGCCGTGCACCGCGCACGGTTCCGAGTGATCGGCCTCTTCACGTCCGGGGGCGAAGCCGTGGGGCTTCGCCGGGACATCGCGTCAATGTGACGGTTACGCTGACTACGTGCCTCAACTACGCCTCGCTCTGAATCAGATCGACTCGACCGTCGGCGACCTGACCGGCAACGCCGAAGCGATCGTCCACTGGACCCGGCACGCCGCCGAGCAGGGCGCCCATCTCGTGGCGTTCCCCGAGATGGCGCTGACCGGTTACCCCGTCGAGGACCTCGCGCTGCGGTCATCCTTCGTCGAGGCCTCGCGCGACGCCGTGCGCGCGCTGGCGGTGCGCCTCGCCGAGGAGGGCTTCGGCGAGATCCCGGTCGTCGTCGGCTACCTCGACCGTTGCGAGAAGGCCCAGCCGCGCTACGGGCAGCCCGCGGGGTCCCCGCAGGACGCCGCCGCCGTGCTGCACCGCGGCAAGGTCGCGCTGTCCTTCGCCAAGCACCACCTCCCCAATTACGGCGTCTTCGACGAGTTCCGGTACTTCGTGCCGGGCGACTCGATGCCCGTCATCCGCGTGCACGGCGTCGATGTCGCCCTCGCCATCTGCGAGGACCTGTGGCAGGACGGCGGCCGTGTGCCGGCCACCCGGTCCGCCGGTGCGGGTCTGCTGCTCTCCATCAACGCCTCGCCGTACGAGGTCCACAAGGACGACAGCCGGCTGGAGCTGGTCCGCAAGCGCGCCCAGGAGGCGGGCTGCACGACGGCGTACGTCGCGATGATCGGCGGCCAGGACGAGCTGGTCTACGACGGCGACTCGATCGTCTGCGACAAGGACGGCGAAGTCATCGCCCGCGCACCCCAGTTCTCGGAGGGCAGCATGCTGCTCGACCTGGACCTGCCGGCGGCGGCGTCGAGCGAGGACGCGCCGACCGGTGTCGTCGACGACGGGCTCCACATCGACCGCGTGGTCCTCTCCGAGGAGCCTGTCGCGGCGTACGAGCCGGAGCTGACCGGTGGCTACGCCGAGCGGCTGGAGGACGAGGAGGAGGTGTACTCGGCGCTGGTCGTGGGACTTCGCGCGTACGCCGCCAAGAATGGCTTCAGCAGCGTCCTGGTCGGGCTGTCCGGCGGCATCGATTCGGCGCTCGTGGCCGCGATCGCCTGTGACGCGCTGGGGGCGCGGAACGTGTACGGCGTGTCCATGCCGTCGAAGTACTCCTCGGACCACTCCAAGGGCGACGCGGCCGAGCTGGCGCGGCGTACCGGGCTGAACTACCGGACCGTCGCGATCGAGCCGATGTTCGACGCGTACATGGACTCGCTCGGTCTGACGGGGCTCGCCGAGGAGAACCTCCAGTCGCGGCTGCGCGGCACGACGCTGATGGCGATCTCCAATCAGGAGGGGCACATCGTGCTCGCGCCGGGCAACAAGAGCGAGCTGGCGGTGGGCTATTCGACGCTGTACGGCGACTCGGTCGGGGCGTACGGGCCGATCAAGGACGTCTACAAGACGTGGATCTTCGCGCTGGCGCGGTGGCGCAACAAGGCGGCGCAGGAGCGGGGCCAGACTCCGCCGATCCCGGAGAACTCCATCTCGAAGCCGCCGAGCGCGGAGCTGCGGCCGGGGCAGGTGGACACGGATTCGCTGCCGGACTACGACGTGCTGGACCGGATCCTGGAGATGTACGTCGACAAGGACCAGGGGTTCGAGTCGATCGTGGCCGCCGGGTTCGACCGGGCGCTGGTCGCCAGGACGCTGCGGATGGTGGACACGGCGGAGTACAAGCGCCGGCAGTACCCGCCGGGCACGAAGATCTCCGCGAAGGGCTTCGGCAAGGACCGCCGCCTCCCGATCACGAACCGGTGGCGCGAGTCGGGCTGACGCGGGGGGTGTGACGCGGGTCCGTTTGGCGCGGGCCCGTTTGGCGCGGGCCCGGGGTGCGCTGGGGCCCGTACGACGCCGGCCCGTACAAACGCCGGCCCGTACGCCGCCGGTCCGTACCAAGCGGATCCGTGCAACGCCGGCCCGCGCGATGCGGGTCGCGCGGCAAGAGGTGGGCCGGGGGCGCGGGGCGGGGCGCCTGCGGCGAGCTTTCCCCTACCCGCCCCTTCCCGAAACTGGGGCAGGCCCCAGACCCCAGCCCCCAAGGACGCCCTCCGGGCGTGTCCTCAAGCGCCGGACGGGCTTGATTTCCGGCGGGGCCTGGATCCGGTCACAAGGCCGCAGCCCTTGTAGCGCCAGCATGAGTCGCCGGCAGGGGACGCTTAGCCGGCATCGCCGGGGCTCGCCCGCAGGGCTGAGCCAGCCGCACCGCACCGCCGACGCTCGCCCGCAGGGCTGCGCCTCCGTTGGCGTGGCCGCCCCGCCGGACGGGGGCTTGATTTTCCGGCGGGGCCTGGATCCGATCACGGGGCCGCAGCCCTTGCAGCGCCAGCATGAGTCGCCGGCAGGGGACGCTTAGCCGACATCGCCGGGGCTCGCCCGCAGGGCTGAGCCAGCCGCACCGCACCGCCGACGCTCGCCCGCACCGCACCGCCGGGGCTTGCCCGCAGGGCTGCGCCTCCGTTGGCGTGGCCGCACGATCCGTGCGGCAGTTTTCAGCCCGTCCGGCGTTTGAGGGCCGGGGGCTGGGGCGGAGCCCCAGGGGGACGCGCCCCCGTCATGCCACCGTGTCCCGAGCCGGCTCCCGCGCCGTGCCGGAGGCGACCACGCGGGAGCGGGACCGCGCCGGGGCCCGGTCCAGCAGCCCCGCCGTCACCGCGATGGCGAGGCCTGCCGCCGCCAGTACCGCCCCCACCAGCGTCGGGGACATCCAGCCCCAGCCCGCGGTGATCGCCATGCCGCCGAGCCACGCGCCACCCGCGTTGGCGAGGTTGAACGCCGAGTGGTTCGAGGCCGACGCCAGCGTCGGCGCGTCCTTGGCCTTGTTCATGACCAGCATCTGGAGCGGCGTAGTCGTCATGAAGCCCACCGCGCCCAGCACCACCACACTCACCAGCGCCGCCCACTGCACGTGCACCGTGTAGTTGAAGGACAGCAGGACCACCGCCAGCGCGGCCAGTGAGCCGTAGAGGGTGGGACGAAGCGCGCGGTCGGTCAGCGGGCCCGCCGCCAGTGCGCCCAGCGTCATTCCGATGCCGAAGAGGGCCAGGACGACCGTCACCGAGGACTCGCCGAAGCCCATGACCTCGGTCGTCATCGAGGCGAGGTAGGAGTAGACCGCGAAGACTCCGGCGAAGCCGAAGACCGCGGTGAGCAGGCCCAGCAGGACCTGGCGGTTGCCGAGGGTGCGCAGTTCGCGGCCGACGCTCTGCCGCGAGTCGAGCGGAACGTACGGAACCAGGCGGGCCAGCGCCGCCATCGCGACCAGCCCGATCGCCGCCACCACCAGGAACGTCGCGCGCCACCCCAGGTGCTGGCCGAGGAGAGTCGCTGCCGGTACGCCAACGATGTTCGCGACCGTCAGGCCCAGGAACATGGTCGCTACCGCCCGAGCCTGCCGCCCTTCCGCGACCAGCCGCGCCGCGACCACCGCGCCGACCCCGAAGAACGCCCCGTGCGGCAGCCCGGCGAGCACCCGGCCCGCCACCAGCCAGCCGAAACCGGGGGCCAGCGCCGAGGCAAGGTTGCCGACCATGAACAGGGCCATCAGGAGCAGGAGCATGCGCTTGCGCGGGATGCGCGAGCCGAGCGCGGTGAGCAGCGGGGCGCCGATCACCACGCCGATGGCGTACGCCGAGACCAGGTAGCCGGCGGTTGGTACCGAGGTGCTCAGATCGTCCGCGACATTGGGCAGCAGGCCCATCATCACGAACTCGGTGGTGCCGATGCCGAAGGCGCTGACGGCGAGGGCGAACAGGGCTACGGGCCGGGGCGGCCGGGGCATGGGAGACCTTTTCCGTGGGCGGGGGGAGTACCTGGGTACGTGCGAGTGCGCGCGAGTACGTTCCCGTACTGAACAAAGTCTCTCAGGTGAAATGTTCCGCGCCGTAAACGCGGGGTTGCCAGACGGCGTGCGCGCGTAAGCGCGCGCGTCAGATTTCCACTCGCGCCGCGATCGGCAGGTGATCGCTGCCCGTCTCCGGCAGCGCCCACGACGACACCGGCTTGATCCCCTTCACCATGATCTGGTCGATCCGCGCCATCGGGAACGACGCCGGCCAGCTGAAGCCGAAGCCGTCGCCCGCCGCGCCCTGCGTGGACCGCATCTGCGAGGTGACGGCGTTCAGGGCGCGGTCGTTCATGGTGCCGTTCAGGTCGCCCAGCAGGGCCACCTTGCCGAGCGGCTCACGGGCGATGGCCTCGCCCAGCGCGTCCGCGCTGTCGTCGCGCTGCCCGGCCGTGAAACCGGCGTTGACCTTCACCCGTACCGAGGGGAGGTGGGCGACGTACACCGCGAGGTCGCCCGCCGGGGTCGCCACGGTCGAGCGCATCGCTCGCGTCCAGCCCATCCTGATGTCCACCGGGCCTGTGTCGGTCATGGGGTACTTGCTCCACAGGCCGACCGTGCCCTGCACCGAGTGGTACTTGTACGTACCGGACAGGGCGCTTTCGTACGTCGGCACCTCGCTCGCCTTGAGCTCCTGCAGCGCCACCACGTCCGCGCCCGATTCGGCCAGCTTGCGGGCTGTTCCTTCGGGGTCGGCGTTGTCGGCCTTGACGTTGTGGGTGGCGACCGTGAGGTTGCCGCCGGGGCCCGCCTTGTCGGTGAGCAGGCCGCCGAAAAGATTCAGCCAGACGATCGCAGGCAGCAGCAGCGCGACCAGCGCGGTCGCCGAGCGGCGCAGCAGGGCGGCGACCAGGAGAAGCGGAATGCCCGCGCCGAGCCAGGGCAGGAAGGTCTCGGTGAGGCTGCCGAGGTTGCCGATCGTGTTGGGGATCTCCGCGTGGAAGACCATCAGGAATGTGAGCAGGACCGCGCAGAGTGCCAGGAGGATGCCGCGCCGCCAGATGCCGCGGTCGTGACGCAGGCCTTCGAGGCGGCGCCGGAGGCGGGATCCGGAACGCTCAGGCCCTGAGCTGCCGTTCCCTGTGTCCGTCATGTACGCCTGCGCCATTCCGCTGCCCTCACTGACTGCCTTGCCGTGCACACCGCCCCGCCGTCTGACCCTAGGGGATGGCCGGTGTCTTTCCCCGCCGCCGAAACACGACGGCCGTACTGCCACGAGGACGAAGGCGCGGCGAGCGGGGTTCCGGTTCGGGCGCGTCGGACGGGCCCTGTGACGAAACGCGCACAAACCAGCCAGTGTGTGCGGACCGCTGCGAGCCCCCACTTCCCGTGAGCACCGCCGGGATGCCACCATGGACGTGGTCCGGGGACGCCGTCAGGGCGCCTCGAGATTTCGAAGGAGCCGTTGGCCATGACGCTTCAGGCTGCCCACCCGACATCCGCCGACAGCAGCAAGGCGCTGTACGGCGGCAAGGGCACTCGCCGCATCACCGTCCACGACATCGCCGCCGCCAAGGAGCGCGGCGAGAAGTGGCCCATGCTCACCGCGTACGACGCGATGACCGCGTCCGTTTTCGACGAGGCCGGGATTCCGGTCATGCTCGTCGGTGACTCCATGGGGAACTGCCACCTCGGTTACGAGACCACCGTGCCCGTCACGATGGACGAGATGACGTTGTTGTCCGCCGCTGTCGTACGGGGCACCAAGCGCGCCCTCATCGTCGGCGACCTGCCCTTCGGCTCGTACCAGGAAGGCCCGGTGCAGGCCCTGCGCAACGCGACCCGGCTGATCAAGGACGCGGGCGTGGGAGCGGTGAAGCTGGAGGGCGGCGAGCGTTCGCACGCCCAGACCGAGCTGCTGGTGAAGGCCGGCATCCCGGTCATGTCGCACCTCGGCCTGACGCCGCAGTCCGTCAACACCATGGGCTACCGGGTTCAGGGGCGCAGCGACGAGTCCGCGCACCAGCTGCTGAGGGACGCGAAGGCGGCGCAGGACGCGGGTGCCTTCGCGGTCGTGCTGGAGCTCGTACCGGCCGAGCTGGCCGCCGAGGTGACACGCTCGCTGCACATTCCGACCGTCGGCATCGGCGCGGGGCCGGACACGGACGCGCAGGTGCTTGTGTGGACCGACATGGCGGGGCTGACGGGCGGCAAGGTGCCGCGCTTCACGAAGCAGTACGCGAACCTGCGGCAGACCCTCGGGGACGCGGCGAAGGCGTTCGCCGGCGATGTGGTCGGAGGAACGTTCCCGCAGGAGGAGCACACCTTCCACTAGTCAGTCAGTAAGTAACAGAGCCACTGCCGCACCACAAGACAGCCCGCCGACATCCCCCATCGGCGGGCTGTCGGCATTCTGTCGGTGCGTTGTCAGTGGCGGCTGCTCTCATGGTCGGCATGACGCGATTCGACAAGAACCCCACAGGCGGCGCGGCCAACGCCGTCGAGGTAAGGGGACTGGTCAAGCACTACGGCGAGACCAAGGCACTGGACGGCGTGGACCTGGACGTACGGGAAGGCACCGTGCTCGGTGTCCTCGGGCCCAACGGCGCCGGCAAGACCACTCTCGTGCGCTGCCTGTCCACCCTGGTCCACCCGGATGCCGGCACGGCCGTCGTGGCCGGGTACGACGTGGTGAAGCAGCCCCGGCAGCTTCGCCGCACCATAGGCCTGACCGGGCAGTACGCCTCGGTCGACGAGAAGCTCGCCGGCTGGGAGAACCTCTACATGATCGGGCGGCTGCTCGATCTGTCCCGCAAGGACGCGCGCCGGCGCTCGGACGAACTGCTGGAGCGGTTCTCACTCACCGAGGCCGCGAAAAAGCCGGTGATGCAGTACTCCGGCGGCATGCGGCGGCGCCTGGACCTGGCGGCTTCGATGATCGGGCAGCCCGCCGTGCTCTACCTGGACGAGCCGACGACCGGACTCGACCCGCGTACCCGCAACGAAGTGTGGGACGAGGTGAAGCGGATGGTGGGCGAGGGTGTCACCGTCCTGCTCACCACCCAGTACATGGAGGAGGCCGAGCAACTGGCGAGCGAGCTGACGGTCATCGACCGCGGCCGCGTCATCGCGGGCGGCAAGGTCGACGAGCTCAAGGCCAAGGTCGGCGGCCGCACGCTCGAGGTCCGTCCGGCCGACCCGGCTCTGCTGCCTGCCATGGCGCAGGCGCTGGGTGACGCGGGGCTCGACGGCATCGCGGGGGCGAAGGTCGATGCCGGTGAAGGTCTGCTGTACGTACCGATCCTGAGCGACGAGCAACTGACCGCGGTCGTGGGGCTGCTGGGCGCGCGCGGCTTCGGGATCGCCCACATAGGGACCCATCTGCCCAGCCTGGACGAGGTGTTCCTGGCCATCACAGGCGAGAAGACGAGCGAGGCGGCGGCCGAGGCCGGCGAATCCCCCGCGGACAACAAGCACGCGGACAACAAGCATGAGGAGGTCGCGGCATGAGCGCGGCTACGACAGTGACCCCTACGCCGACGCCGACGCCGACGCCGACGCCGGCGCCCGTGCACCCGCCCGGGAAGGCGCACGACGGTGAAGGGCGGATCGGTCTGCGGGCCAATCTGCGGCACATCGGCGCGCTCGCCCGCCGCAACACCCTGCAGATCAAGCAGGACCCGCAGTCGATGTTCGACGTCCTGCTGATGCCGATCGTCTTCACGCTGCTGTTCACCTTCGTCTTCGGCGGCGCCGTCGCGGGCAATGGCAAGCAGGACGAGTACGTCAGCTATCTGGTCCCCGGTCTGATGGCGATGATGGGTCTGAACGTCTCCATGGCGGTCGGCACCGGCATCAACGAGGACTTCCAGAAGGGGGTCATGGACCGGTTCCGCACGATGCCGATCGCCCGGTCCTCCGTCCTCATAGCGAAGATCGTCGTCGAGGTCGGCCGGATGATGGTCGCGTTCGCCATCCTGCTGGCCGTGGGCTTCGTGCTGGGTCTGTCGGTCGCGACGTCACCGCTGCACGTGCTGGGTGCGATCGGGCTCTCGCTCCTCTTCGGCGCCTCGCTGATGTGGATCTTCATCCTGATAGGGCTGTCCGTGAAAACGGCGCAGGCCGTGCAGGGGATGGCGATGCTCGTGCTGATGCCGCTGCAGTTCGGGTCCTCGATCTTCACCCCGCCGTCGACGATGCCGGGCTGGCTCCAGACCTTCACCGACTACAACCCGCTGTCGAGCCTCGCCGACGCGGCGCGTGGGCTGTTCATCGGTGGGCCCGTCGCCCGCGATGTGTGGATGGTGGTGGGGTGGGCCGTGGCCATCACGCTGGTGACGGCGCCGCTGGCGATCTCGAAGTTCCGCACGAAGAGCTGACGTTGCGACGCTCTCACCTCTGGGGTCGCCTCAGAGCCCGACGAGAGCGGCGGCCTCCTCCAGCGTGAGGCCGCCGCCTTCGGCGTACGCCGCCTCGTACGCGGTGTCGCCCAGCGCGGCGCGGACCGCCGCCTCCGCGTCCGCCACGGCCTCGCGCTCCTGGGCCGTGGCGAAGTGGCCGGCCGGCAGCAGCGCCTCGCAGCCGCCGAGCAGCCGCGCGGCGTCGCGGGCCCGGTCCGGGCTGCCCAGTCCCGCGAGGGCGCGGGCCGCCGTAATCAGGTGGACCACGGGCATGTGCGGGGCGACCATCCGGGACAGCGGCTCGCGTGAGCGCTCCAATGCCTGGCGGGCCTGGTCGAGCGCCTCCTCGTACCGGCCGTCCAGGTTGTCCATCCAGGCGAGGAGGCCGACCACGTAGCCTTCGAAGATGGCGAGGTTGGACCGGTTGAAGGAGCGACGCATCAGCTCCAGTTCCCAGCGCCCCTCGTCGGTACGGCCCGTGCGGGCCAGCCACATCGCCAGGTACAGGCGGGCGGCGGGCTCCGACTCGTGCCCCTGCTGTTCGACCTTGGAAAGGATGTCGCGCAGCATCACCTCGGCCTTCTCGCCGTCGCCCGTCTCCACGAGTACGCCCGCGAGCCTGGCCCGCAGCAGCAGCACCTGTGTCTGGGCGCCCAGCAGGTCCGCGTGCCCGATCGCGGCGCGGTAGTCATCGGCGGCGAGGGCGAATTCTCCCTTGCGCTCACGTGCCTCGGCGCGTGCGGCCAGGGCCTCGGCCGCGCCCCACGCGTCGCCGAGCCGGGTGAAGATCTCCAGGCTCTCGTCGGCGTCACGGCTCGCGTCGCCCGCCCATTCGCTCCGGTTGGCGAAAATGTTGGCCCGCAACTGGAGGGCGGAGGCGAGCTCCCAGGTGTAGCCGTACTCCCGGCAGGCCTCGACGGTCTGGTTGACGACCTCGTACAGCTGCCCGGGGTCACCGGTCAGCAGGACCGCGTAGAACCAGAGTGTCCCCGGGGTACGGCAGGTCTGCGGCAGGCCTGGCCGGTAGACGTCGACGACGCGGCGCAGCCATGCCATCGCCTCGTCGGTGGTCCATTCGTCGAGCTCGTGGTTCATGCTCGCCAGATGGATCAGCCAGGCTCCGCGACGGGCCTCCAGCAGCTGTTCGGGCGCCATGGGCGGCGGCGCGTCCGTACACCGCTCGTGCAGGGCGGGAGCGGGGACGGCCGGCGGGGCGAAGGGGTCGGGGCCGAGCTCGGCGGCGGCGAGGGACCAGTGGCGGGCTTCGGTGCGCAGGCCGCGGATCGTCCAGTACCAGCCGAGTGAGTGGACGAGGCACAGTGCCTCGTGCTCGTCGCGGGCGGCGACGGCGCGGCGCAGCGCGGTGCGCAGGTTGTCGTACTCGACCTCCAGGCGGCCGAACCAGGCAAGCTGTTCGCGGCCTCGCAGCAGGGGTTCGGCGTGGCGGGCCAGTTCGCGGAAGTGGACGAGGTGGCGGCGTTCGGCGGTGGGGCGGCTCCCTGCTTCGTCGAGACGTTCGGCGGCGTACTCGCCTACTGTCTCCAGGAGTCGGTAACGCATGTAACGCATACCGCCGTTGTTGCTGCCGTCGGCCGAAGGGGCCGCCACCACCAGCGACTTGTCGACGAGTGAGCCGAGTAGTTCAAGTGCGTCGGGGCCGATCAGCGCTTCCGCCGCTGCCAGATCGCAGCCGCCCGCGAAGACGGACAGGGCGCTCAGGGCCGCCCTCTCGTTCTCGTCCAGCAGGTCCCACGACCAGTCGACCACCGCACGGAGGGTCTGCTGTCTCGGCAGTACGGTGCGGCTGCCGCCGGTCAGGAGCCGGAACCGGTCGTCGAGGCGGTCGGCGATCTGGCGCGGGGTGAGCATCCGCAGGCGCGCGGCGGCCAGTTCGATGGCAAGCGGCAGACCGTCCAGGCGCCGGCAGATCTCGGCGGCGGCGGCCGGGTCGTCGTCGACACGGAAGCCGGGTCTCGCGGCCGCGCCGCGTTCGGCGAGCAGGCGCAGGGCCATGGGGTCGGGCAGGGGTTCCACGGGGCGGACGACCTCGCCGGGGACGCCGAGGGGTTCGCGGCTGGTGGCGAGTACGGTCACGCCGGGGCAGCGGGCCAGCAGTTCCTCGGCCAGGTGGGCGGCGGCGTCGACGACGTGCTCGCAGTTGTCCAGCAGGAGCAGCATCTGGCGGCGGGCGCAGTGCTCGACGAGGCGTACGAGCGGATCGTCGCCGTGGCGGTCCGCGGCGCGCAGCTCCTCGGCGCCGGCGCCGCGGAGGACTGTTTCGCGTGCGCCCAGCGCGACGAGTACGGCTTCGGGGACGGTGTCGGGGTCGTCGACGGGGGCGAGTTCCGCGAGCCAGACGCCGTCCCGCCAGCCGCCGTTGGCGGCCTCGGCCGCCTCTTGGGACAGCCGCGTCTTGCCGGCGCCGCCGGGGCCGAGCAGGGTGACGAGGCGGGCGCGCCCGAGGTCGGCGGTGATGGCGGCGATGTCGCTCTCGCGGCCGACGAAGGACGTCAGGCGAGCGCGCAAGTTGCCGCGCGGCGGGGCCTTTTCGGGTGCGGGGGCGTGCGGGGCGGGGGCGTGCGGGGCGGCGTTGGGGTCGGTGCCGCGCCGGGGCGTCTCCTCGGGCGTCGAACGTTCGGGTACTGGGCATTCTTCGGGGTGGTTGCGTTCAACGCCCTGCGGGGAGCGCCCCGGCACGTCCCCTCCCGGCACCGTGTCCCGGGAGCCCGCGGGTGCCTCGTCCCCTGTGCCGGAACCGTATGCGGGGCGGGGCGGGGTGAGGAGTTGGGTGTGGAGGGCTCGGAGTTCTGGGGACGGGTCCGTGCCCAGGCGGGATGCCAGGTCGCGGCGGAGTTCGTCGTACGCCGCCAGAGCCTGGGCCGTACGGCCCGTGTCGCGCAGGGCACGCAGGCGGAGCGACTGGAGGTGTTCGTCCATCGGGTGGTCGGCGCAGAGCTCCGCGAGCTCCGGAAGCGTCTCCTCCGGCCGGCCCAGCGCGAGCAGGGCGGTCAGGCGGGCGCGGCGGGCCGCCAGGCGGCGGGTCTCCCAGCGGGCCGCTTCCGCCGTACGGTCCGGGAGGCCGGCCAGGACCGGGCCGCGCCACAGGGCCAGCGCCTCGTCGAGCAGTTCCGCCGACTTGCCCGGGTCGCCGGCGTCCAGGGCCCGCGCCCCCTCCCCTGCCAGCCGCTCGAAGCGGTACAGGTCCACGTCCTCCGGGTCGGCGCAGAGGCGGTAGCCGCCGTCGGTCGAGGCGATCGTGGCGCGGCCCAGGGCTCGGCGCAGTCGGGCGACCAGGGCCTGGAGGGCGCCCGTGGCGTCGGCGGGGGGCTCGCCGTTCCATACTTCGCCGGTGAGCGCGCCGGTCGTGACCGTACGCCCGGGCCGCAGCGCCAGCACGGTGAGGAGCGCACGCAGGCGCGCTCCGCCGACGGGTACGGGCGTGCCGTCGTCGCGGAGTGCCTGCGTGGGGCCGAGAATGCGGTAGCGCACCGCTCTATTCTCCGGGACGCGCGGGCGACGCCGGGCCGCCGGGCGTCTCCAACTCGACCAGGACCCCGGTCTCGTCGCGCCGGTAGCCGCGACCCCGGCGGTCCGGCCGCGTCTCGTTGCTGAACCATTTGGGGCAGGTGGCGACCGCCCGCAGCCACCGCTCCCCCGCCACCGGTTCGTAGGTACGCGACCCGGGGCGCGTCTCGGCGTACCCCTCGGTGACGACCTGGATGGAGCAGACCGTACCGACGGTCTCCGGGACGTCGCCCGGTCCCGGTCCGTGGGTCTCCACGGCGAGGAGTCCGAGGGGGTGGGCGACCGGCTCGCCCGCGTACAGGGCGGTGAGGCCGGGGCCGCTCAGCAGCCTGCCGTCGGCGGCCACCGGCTCCAGCTCGCTGTAGCTGTCCGCCCAGGTCTCGGGCACAGCCCCCTCGTCCGGCCCCCGCAGGGCCAGCCGCCACCGCACTTCGTCGCCGACGGAGAACGGTTCGCCGCAGCATTCCATCTGCCAGTCGTCGTACTTGATTCTCCAGAGCGCCATGAATCCAGCTTTGCCGGAACTACCGTTGCCGCGCGAGACGTTTTCGTAGTCCTGCCGTCCTCCATCCCTGGAGCCCCGACCCATGACCACCGCCCTCACCCGCCGCGACCGGCGGATCAGTCCCGTCTTCCTGGGAATCGTCGCCGTCATGGCGGTCTCCGGCTGGGCGGTGTGGACGGAGTTCTCGGCGAGTACCGGATTCGCCGTCTTCCTCTTCGTCACGTCCGCGTGGATCGTCTCGCTGTGTCTGCATGAGTACGCGCACGCCCGCACCGCACTGCACAGCGGGGACATTTCGGTCAGTGCGAAGGGGTATTTGACGCTCAATCCGCTCAAATACACGCATGCGCTGCTCAGCATCGTGCTGCCGGTGCTTTTTGTGATCATGGGTGGCATCGGGCTGCCGGGCGGCGCGGTCTTCATCGAGCGTGGCCGCATCCAGGGCCGTTGGAAACACAGCCTCATTTCGGCGGCGGGGCCGCTGACGAATGTGCTGTTCGCGATCGTGTGCACCGCGCCGTTCTGGCTGGACGCGCTGGCCGGCGTCCCGGACGTGTTCCGTTACGCGCTCGGGTTCCTCGCCCTGCTCCAGGTGACGGCCGCGATCCTGAACCTCCTGCCGGTACCGGGGCTCGACGGTTACGGCGTGATCGAGCCCTGGCTCTCGTACAAGATCCGCCGCCAGGTCGAGCCGCTCGCGCCGTTCGGGCTGCTGCTGATCTTCGCCGTGCTGTGGATTCCCCAGGTCGGCGGGGTTTTCTTCGACGCGGTCGACGCCGTGCTGCGCGGCCTGGGGGTCGACGACTGGAGGACGGGCCGGGAGTTCTACCAGTTCTGGGAGGGCGAACCGGAGATCGCGTCGACGGTCAGCCCGTGACGGGCCGGGTCGCGCGGTCGGCCTTCGCCTTGCGCAGGTAGTACCAGGCCATGTTGGAGGCGACGCCCGCCAGCAGGATCCAGACGACCCCGAGCCAATTGCCCTGGACGAAGGACACCACCGCGGCGGCCACGGCGAGGACGCAGACGACGAGGGCGTACAGAGCGAGGCGGGGCATGGGGGTCGGCTCCTGTCCGGGGGCGGAATGCGATGCTTCCCGTCCAGTGTCCCCCATGCCCCGGCAGCGCTTATACGTCGGTCACGCGCAGGCCCGCGTGCGCCTTGTAGCGGCGGTTCACCGAGATCAGGTTGGCGACCAGGGACTCCACCTGGTGGGCATTGCGCAGCCGGCCCGCGAAGACGCCGCGCATGCCGGGGATGCGGGCCGCCAGAGCCTGCACGATGTCGGTGTCGGCGCGAACCTCGCCGAGCACCATCACGTCGGTGTCGATTTCGTCGATCGCCGGGTCCTGGAGGAGAACCGCCGACAGGTGGTGGAAAGCGGCGGTCACCCGCGAGTCCGGCAGCAGGGCGGCGGCCTGTTCGGCGGCGCTGCCCTCCTGCGGCTTCAGGGCGTACGCGCCCTTCTTGTCGAAGCCGAGCGGGTTGACGCAGTCGACGACGAGCTTGCCGCTGAGCTCCTCGCGCAACGCTTCGAGCGTCTTGGCGTGGCCGTCCCACGGCACGGCGACGATCACGATGTCGCTGCGCCGCGCGCACTGCGCGTTGTCCGCGCCCTCGACGCCGAGGCCCAGCTCGTCGGCGGCGCTGCGCGCACGGTCGGCGGCGCGCGAGCCGATGATCACCTTCTGGCCGGCCCGTGCCAGGCGGTACGCGAGCCCGCGCCCCTGGTCGCCGGTCCCGCCGAGCACGCCGACGACCAGGCCCGATACGTCGGGGAGGTCCCAGGGGTCCTTGGCGGCCGGCTTCGGTGCGCTGCCGGTGCTGCCGGTGCTGTTGTCAGTGGAAGTCATGCGCCGACCCTACTTGCAGGTAGCACGCTCGTACGGGTGAGGCGGGAGCATTCGCCTGCCGCCGGTGCGGGCGTACGGCAGGATGCCGCCGCATGGATGCCGTACGTGTCGCGCTGCTGCGTGAAGTCCTCGACGGGACCGAGTGGTTGCCGGCCACGCGGCGGTTCGCCGGGGCGCTGCGGTCCTCCGTCGTGCCGCAGGGCGGTGGGCTGCTGCTGGTGGGGACCGAGGTGTACGAGCCGTGGCACCTGGCCGCGCATCTCGTCGACGAGGCGGCCTGGTCCGGGCTCGCGGAACTGAATCCCACGCTCGTACGCCACCGGGTTAGGCCCGGGGAGCCGGCGCACCTGTCGGTGGGGCTCGGCAGGATCGAGGCGGCCGGGCGGGGCGAGACGCTGCTCGTGGTGGCGCCGGAGCGGCCGGGAGCGGGGCTCCTGGAGCGGGTGCATGACGCGCGGCGGGCCGGGGCGACCGTGCTCTCGCTGGACGGCGGGGACCGGGAGATCCGGGGGCTGGCGCACGAGGCGCTGTCCGTGCCGGCGGGTGGGGACGTGGATCTGGACACCGTCCAGCACCTGGTGAGTGCGGCGGCGGGGGAGAACAGCCTGCTAGCACCGCGCGGCCCCCGCCGCTTCCGTGACCGACTGTCCCGCCTGGCCGACCAGCTGACAGCGCCGCCGCCGGGGCGGTGGTAGGGGGTGGTGCGGGCGACATGCTCAGCGGCCTCGGGCGGTTGACCATCTGGAACCAGACCGTCCCGGAGGAGCTGCGCGGCCGTCTCGCGGGCATCGAGGTGCTGTCGTACAGCGTCGGCCCGCAGCTCGGTCAGGTGCGGGCCGGCGCCATGGCGGGCTGGTCCGGGACCCGGCCCGCCATCTGGAGCGGCGGCCTGGCCTGCCTCGCCTCCGTCGGCCTGCTCGCCGCGGCCCTGCCCAAGCTCATGACGTACGACGCCGATACGGACGCGGACGCCCAGCGTCGCCGGGCCAGGTAGGCCTGCTCAGGCGTCTTCCTCCCCGGACCGCGCGCCGTTCTTGTCGTGCCACTTCGGGTCCGTCTCCCACTGAAGGTTGCGCTCGGCCGCGGTCTCCATCGCGCGCTGCGCCTCCTGACGCGTCGGGTAGGGACCGAAACGGTCCTTCGCCGGGCACTCGGGGCCCTCCTCGACCTTCTTGTGCTCCAGGCAGTAGAACCATTCGCCCGGCTTTCCGACTGTGCGCTTCTTGAACAGGGCCATCGTCGGCTCCTTCCTCTGCCGCCATGCTGCCCGATCCCGGCTGGATACACTCGCTTGCATGTCTGGCCAGTCGCTGCTCGTACCAGGGGAGCTCTCTCCCGCCCGTTCCGTTCCCGGCAATATCCGGCGTCCCGAGTACGTCGGGAAGCCGGCGCCCACGCCGTACACCGGCCCGGAAATCCAGGATTCCGACACCATCGAGCGGATGCGCATCGCGGGCCGCATCGCCGCGCAGGCGATGGAGGAGGCCGCCAAGCACATCTCGCCCGGTGTGACCACGGACGAGCTCGACCGGGTCGCTCACGACTTCATGGTCGATCACGGCGCGTACCCGTCGACGCTCGGATACCGCGGTTATCCGAAGTCGCTGTGCAGTTCCGTCAACGAGGTCATCTGTCACGGCATCCCGGACTCCACGGTCCTGCGGGACGGCGACATCGTGAACCTCGACGTCACGGCGTACATCAACGGTGTGCACGGCGACAACAACGCGACGTACTTGTGCGGTGACGTCGACGAGGAGTCGCGGCTGCTCGTCGAGCGCACCCGCGAGTCGCTCGCCCGCGCCATCAAGGCGGTCAAGCCGGGGCGCCAGATCAACGTCATCGGGCGGGTCATCGAGTCGTACGCCAAGCGCTTCGGTTATGGAGTGGTGCGGGACTTCACCGGGCACGGCATCAACTCGTCGTTCCACTCCGGGCTGATCATTCCGCACTACGACAGCCCGCACGCGACGACGGTGATGCAGCCGGGCATGACCTTCACCATCGAGCCGATGCTCACGCTCGGTACGCACGAGTACGACATGTGGGACGACGGCTGGACGGTCGTGACCAAGGACCGCAGGCGGACCGCGCAGTTCGAGCACACGCTGGTCGTGACGGAGACCGGGGCGGAAATCCTCACGCTGCCGTGAATGGATCGGGGGCGTAGGGTTTTTACCGACAGGTCGTCGGGAACTGATTGACTTAGGCATACCTAAGCAGGAGGATCGGCGGTGGCGGCTGCGTGTGTGCCGTCATCGCAGGCCCTTTCCTTTCCCGTCCCCTCGGTCCCCGGAGGCCCGCCTTGGACGCAACCGCCACAGCCGCCGATACGCCGTTCTCGACACTGATCCGTGTCGCCTCGCACGAGCAGCACACCGAGGCGGAGACCTCCACCTTCATGAGCGACCTGCTCGGCGGGAAGCTGTCGGTGGACGCGTACGCGCGCTACACGGAGCAGCTGTGGTTCGTGTACCGGGCGCTGGAGGAAGCGGCCGATTCCCTCGCGGACGACCCGGTCGCCGGCCCGTTCATCCAGCCCGAGCTGATGCGCACCGCCGAACTGGAGCGCGACCTGGCGCACCTGCGGGGTGAGGGCTGGCGCGACGGCGTACGCCCGCTGCCCGCCACCGCGGCGTACGCCGATCGCGTCGCCGAATGCGCGCGCGACTGGCCGGCCGGGTACGTGGCGCACCACTACACGCGCTATCTCGGTGACCTGTCGGGCGGCCAGATCATCCGCGACAAGGCGGAGAAGACGTGGGGCTTCGCGCGCAAGGGCGACGGTGTGCGCTTCTACGTCTTCGAGGCCATCTCGAACCCAGCTGCTTTCAAGCGGGGTTACCGGGAGCTGCTGGACCGGGTGAACGCGGACGACCTGGAGAAGCAGCGGATCATCGACGAGTGCAAGCGCGCCTTCGACTTCAACGGGGCGGTCTTCCGCGAGCTGGGCGGCGAGTACCCGCTCAGCGCCTAGCGCTGGGGCGCGTGCGGGGCGAAGCGGACGCGGCCGCCGATCTCGATCGTGTCGTCGTCCGGTCCCGGCGCCGTCAGGATCTGTGAGCCTCGGCCCTGCGTGATGTTGAGGGCGCGGCCCAGTTCGGCGGTGAGCAGCAGCGCGGCGGCGCCGGTCGCCTCGTCCTCCGTAATGCCGTCGTCGCGGCGCGGGAACGCGCGGGCGCGGACCCGGCCCGCGGCCTCGTCCTCCCAGGCCCAGGCGTACAGCCAGCCCTCACCCGGCGGCGGCGCGGGCAGCGCGTCGACCTCGGCGGCCGACGCGTACTGCTGGAGGCGGCGCGGCGGGGCCCACTCGGCGCGCGCCGTGATCCAGGTGAACTCGCCGTCGTGGCGGGCCCACACCTCGCCCGCGGGCGGGTTGACGATTTCCAGGTCGAGCAGCCAGGCGGTGCCGACGAGGGGGTGCCCGGCGAAGGGCAGGCGCAGGCCGGGCGTGTAGATGTCGACGATGCCGCGCTCGGGGTCGTCGACGAACACGGTCTCGCTGAAGCCGAGTTCGGCGGCGAGTGCCTGCCGCGACGCCTCGTCGGGGTACGCGCGTCCGTCGCGTACGACGCCGAGGGCGTTGCCGTGGCGGCCGTCGGGGCCGCAGAAGACGCGGAGTACGTCGAGTTCGTTCATCCCGGAATTGAAGCACTGGCTCAGGTCACGGTGTGGCTGCTGTACCTGATCCCCGCGCTCGCGCTTTTCCTGTCCCCGGTAGGGTTCCGGAAGTCGGTGGGGACGAAGACACAGAAGGCAGCGCATGAGCAGGCTGGGCAGGCGGAGCACGCTGAGGCGGCTGGGAACGAGTCTCGCGACAGCGACGGCGATCTCGATGACGGCGAGCGGCTGCGTGACCGTGCACGGCGAGCTGGAAGTCGTACGGTCGGCGACGAAGTCCGAGGCCGCACAGGCCCTGGAGGACTTCACAGCGGCGTACAACAAGGCGGACAAGGCGTACGATCCGGCCCTCGACGCGGGCCGGGTCACCGGCGCGCTCGGCGCGATCAACCAGGCCGGGCTCAAGGCGCGCCAGGCGCAGAGCCCGGGGGGCAATCCGCGTCACGTGCCGCTGGAGCTGACGGACGCGAAGTACGCCATCCCCAAGAAGCAGGGCTGGCCCCGGTGGTTCGTCGCGGACACCGACAGCAACCGTGACAAGGACAGCGGCCGGCTCGACACGCGCTGGCTGCTGGTGTTCGTACGCGGAAGCGCCGACCAGCTGTGGGAGGTCTCGCACCTGGCGGTGCTGACACCCAACGAGGTCCCGGACTTCAAGAAGGACAAGGACGGCTGGGCCGAGCCGGTCAGGCCGGACGCGCCCGACCTCGCGGTGCCGCCGAAGGATCTGAGCGAGCAGTACGCGTCGTACATGCAGAACGGCGAGCCCGAGAACTTCGCGCCGGGGCCGCACACTTCCGCCGTACGCCAGACGCGTCAGAAGTCGGCGCGGCAGCTCGGTCGCACGGTCCAGTACCTCGATCAGCGGCTGGACACGGGGGCGTTCGCGCCACTGGGACTGGTCACGGCGGACGGCGGGGCGACGGTGTTCTTCGCCACCCGCCAGTTCGAGCAGCAGACCGTGGCGCAGGGGGTCCGGCTGGACCTCAACGCCGACGTACGGGCGCTGATGACCGGCACCGCGAAGACCAGGCTCACCAAGGAGCGGGTCTCCAGCCAGGTCGTGCAGGTGCCGGTGAAGGGCAAGCAGGTGACGGTGCTCGCCCGGATTCAGGGGCTTACGGCCGCCAAGGGGTCGTAAGTGAGCCGGTCCGGCTTCCTTTGCTTCGACCGGCTCAGCGGCCCAGGGGCCAGGCCACCGCGTGATGGTCGTCCGGGTCGTCCTCGCCGACGTACCGCGCGCAGGCGTCGGTCAGCGTCTCCAGGAGGGTCAGCGGGTCGGGCAGCGGATGTTCGAGGCCGCGGACCCAGCTGACCTCGTGCTCGCCGGGGAGTTTCGCGGGCGGTACGAGGACGTAGCTGCCCCGGCAGTGCCAGCGCAGTCCCGGATGCTCGTCCATGGTCTCGGGGTGGCAGTCCAGCTCGCACGGCCACCACTCGTCCTCGTCGTCCGGGGTGCCGCGGGTGGCGGTGAAGAACAGCAGGCGCGCGTCGTCGCCGTTGCTGGCGCCGAACTCGGCGACCGGGCCGACGTCGACTCCGGCTTCGAGCAGCCGCTCAAGGGCGCTGCGGCCCGCTTCGAGCGGTACGTCGAGTACGTCGTGGACCATGCCGGTGGCGGTGATGAAGTTGGCCTGCGGCTGGCCCTCGGCCCAGCGTTTGATCTGCGCCGCGTCGGTGGTCGACTGGGTCTGCCAGGCGAACGAGACGGGGTGCCTGGCGGGGGTGGGACAGCCGACCCGTTCGCACGAACATCGGTATCCCGCGGGATACGCGGCGGGGGCGAGCGGCAGTCCCGCGGCGGCGGCGGCCAGGAGAAGAGCCTCGCGGCCCTCGGCCAGGTCGTCGGCGTCGGTGGCCTTCGGGCGGCGGCGCAGCCACTGGGGAAGTCTGCTTTCCACTGTCTGCCTGCTCTCTGTGCCGCGATAGCGGCCGAAATCGGCGCCCATTCAACCCCTCACCTCAGCGTTGTGCTGTCCATGCTGCCACCATCCTGCGCCTCGGGTGGCCTCAGTCCCCATCCGGGGTACGTGGGCCGATACCACAGAGGTGGTGTGATTGGCGCCTTTGCCCCGATAAGTGGCGTCGAGGTGAACGTACGGTGAACTCCGTGAGCGAACTCACCTCAGGCACCTCAGCGCGGCGTGAGGCCGCCCAGCGCGTAGTCGACGACGGCGTCCGCGTACTCGTGCGTGAGGGGGAGGGTGCGCAGCAGCCAGCGGTGGGCGAGCGGGGCGACGAGGAGTTCGAGGGCGATGCGCGGGTCGATTCCGGCTCGTACGTCGCCGGCTTCCTGCGCGGCACGCAGCCGCTTCACGTACAGCTGAAGCTGCGGTTCCAGCAGCTTGTCGACGAACTCCGCACCCACCTTCGGGTCGACGACGCCTGCGGCGGCGAGGGCGCGGGAGGGGGCTTCGTACTTCGGGTCGACGAGTTCGTCGACGGTGGCGCGCAGGACGGTCCTGAGGTCGGCCGCCAGGTCGCCGGTGTCCGGGATCTCGTACTCGCTGCCGGTGGCTCCCGCTGCCTCCGCCGCCTGTTCGCCGAGGTCGATGAAGGCTTCGAGCAGGACGGCGGCCTTCGACGGCCACCAGCGGTAGATGGTCTGCTTGCCCACGCCGGCGCGGGCGGCGATGCCCTCGATCGTCGTCTTGGGGTAGCCCACCTCGCCGACGAGGGAGAGGGCCGCTTCGTAGATGGCGCGGCGGGAGCGCTCGCTGCGGCGCGTGGTGTCGGGGGTTCTGGGGGATTTGGGTGTTCCGGTGGTTCCGGTGGTTCCGGTGGTTCCAGTCTCGGCCATGGCGCCAATCTACCAGCGCGACGAGACGCCTCGTCTCGCTGCATGGACGGAGGGCTGACGCCGGCTGACCAGTCGGGAACCACCCGATCGGTTCACAGCGCGACAGGCCCGTTCGGCGCGACCATGGCTTCCTCACGGCACACTCTGTGCCCCATGCCGCTCGTGAGGAGCCCTCATTGCCTCGTGACGCCTCACCCCGCCGCTACCTGATGTGTCCCCCGGAGCACTTCAGGGTCACGTACTCCATCAATCCGTGGATGGACCCCGGAAAGCCGGTCGACCTGCCGCTCGCCCTCACTCAGTGGGAGGACCTGCGCGACCGCTACCGGAGCCTCGGCCACACCGTCGAACTCCTCACGCCCAGGCCGGGACTGCCCGACATGGTGTACGCCGCCAACGGCGCCACCGTCATCGACGGGCGGGTGCTCGGCGCCCGGTTCGCGTACGCGGAGCGGGCGCGGGAGGCCGAGGCGCACCTGGAGTGGTTCCGCGCCCACGGCTTCACGGAGATCGGCGAGCCCGCGCACATCAACGAGGGCGAGGGCGACTTCGCCGTCACCTCGTCGTGGATCCTCGCCGGGCGCGGCTTCCGCTCCAGCCCGCTCGCGCACGACGAGGCGCAGGAGTTCTTCGGCCGCCCGGTCATCGGCCTGGACCTCGTCGACCCGCGCTACTACCACCTGGACACCGCGCTGGCCGTCCTGGACGACCGTACGGACGAGGTCATGTACTACCCCGACGCCTTCTCCCCCGGCAGCCGGGCCGTCCTGGCCCGGCTCTTCCCGGACGCGATCATCGCGGAGGAGGCGGACGCGGCGGCGCTCGGGCTGAACGCGGTGAGCGACGGGCGGCACGTGCTGCTGCCGCAGACCGCGCTGGGGCTGTTCGCGCCGCTGCGGGCACGCGGGTACGAGCCGGTCGGGATGGACCTCGGGGAGCTGCTCAAGGGCGGCGGCAGCGTGAAGTGCTGTACGCAGGAACTGCGCGGGGAGCCGGGCGGGGAGCCCGGAAGCTGAGCTCGGCGCCGCGCGGCCTTGCTGCCACTTCGGGCTTCCCTCACCACCGCTCGGGAACGGATAGCACGCAGGGGCCTTAGACGGGGTGGCGATTGCTCGCCCTAGGGCTGGTGCGCGTCTGACGGGGGCGGCGGCCACGCGTCGCCCCAGTCGATGTCGCGGGCCGCCCGGTAGAGGTCGCCGTGGCGCTTCTTCGTGACCGTTTCGCGGGTGAGCTCTTCCGGCTTTGTGCACAGTTCCAGCAGGACCATGCCCTTGCGGATCTGCGGCCTGCGGATCACGCGGTTGGCGGCCGGATCGGCTTCCACGTCGTCGCGGACGGCGGCGACGTAGCTGAACTTCTCGTCCTCGTACGGCAGCGAGCCGCCCTTGACCTGGCGGTGGAGGGAGGAACGGCTGACCCGCGCCGAGAAGTGGCACCAGTCGGTGCCGGGCTCGATGGGGCAGGCGCCGCTGTGCGGGCAGGGGGCGGCGACGCTCATGCCGGCGTCGATGAGCTGCTGCCTGGCCTCGATGACGCGGAGGTAGCCGTCGGGGGTGCCGGGTTCGACGATCACGACGGCCTGGGCGGCGCGGGCGGCTTCCGCGACCAGGCTGGCGCGGTCGGCAGCGGTGAGCTCCTTCAGAACGTACGAAATCGTAACGAGATCAGTGCTCTCAATCCGGAGCGCCGATCCGATACGAGAGCGCTGCCACGTCGCGGCGCGCAGCGCGGGCGACCCGGAGGCTTCGGCGAGTTCCCGGCCGAGCGCGAGGGCGGGTTCCGCCCAGTCGATGACGGTACTGGCCGCCTTCTCCTGCCACGCCTCCGCCACGGCCCAGGTCGCCGCACCCGTCCCCCCGCCGATGTCCGTGTGGGTAGCCGGGATCCACTCGGGGGCCGCGTCGCGCAGTGCGGCGAGTGCGGAACGTACCGCCTCGAAGGTGGCGGGCATCCGGTACGCGGCGTACGCGGCGACGTCGGAGCGGTCGCGGAGCACGGGGGCGCCGGTGGGGGTGACCCCCCGGTAGTTCGCGATCAGCCGCTCGACGGCCTGTGCGGCCTGCTTGGGCGGCAGCCCGTCGAGAAGTCCGGCGAGTGCGCTGCGCAGGGCTTCTGCGGTGGGGAGGGTGGAGTTCACTGTCGAATTTTAGGCACTTCTGGAGTACGCCGGGGGCGCCCGTACGAGGGCCGGAGGGCCTTGCGGCCGAACTGATCTGCCACACCAGGCAGTTGCTACGCTGACGCCCGTTGACGTGACCATCGGGGGGACCATGGGACAGCGGGTCGTACGGGTGGCTCTGGTGACCGGAGTGATCGTCCTGGCACTGCTCCTCCTGCTGGCCACGTGCGGCGGCGGCAACGAGGGCGAGAAGCGGACGAAGCCGGAGCCTGCGAAACCCGCGAAGAAGAGCGCGGCCGTCGGGCCTGCGACCCGGCTGGCCGTTCCTTCCGCGTACACCAGCGAACAGGGCTGGCAGATCACCAACGTCTCACCGGACTACGCGGTCGCCCCGAGCGCGGGCCGGGTCGGCTACCTGGAGCGGGTGTCCGCCACCCGCTTCCGGCTGCGGACGGTGGACGCGGCGAGCGGCAAGACGCGGTGGAAGGGTGACGCCTGGCAGCCCCTGTCCGACCCCACGTACTTCCCCCGGCTGCTGACCGTGGCCAGGGACGGCCGGGAGTACTTCGTCACCTGGTCGTACGGAAAGGTCGGCGAGGACGCGCTGACCTCGGCCGACATGATCGTGGCGCTGGACGTGTACGACGTCGAAAGCGGCGCCCAGCAGCGGGTCGAGCTGCCTTGGGAGGACGTCCCGACGGTGAACGGCGCCGGCCCCGGCATCCTCGTCAGCGACGGCGGCGCGGAGAGCGCGGTCGTGGACCCGGCGACGGGCCTGGTCACGCACATCGCTGCTTCGGACCTCCGCTACCCGAAGGGCTGCGGGGACTGCCGGGTGCAGACCCAGGTACGGGCGGTGACGGAGAAGGGGCTGCTGGTGAGCGGCCGCCGCGAGTTCTGGGTCCGGGGCGGCTGGCACAGCCGAAAGACCGCGCCCGCCGGAACGGATTCGGCCTCGGGCGTACCGACGTCGGTGACCGACGGCCGGGTTCTCGCCAGATGGCAGAAAAAGCGGGCCGGCAAGGGCGCCGCAGACTACGACGTGTGGGCGGTCCACGACACGGCGACGGGGAAGGTACTGGCGAAGGCGGAGTGCCGAAAGCCGGCCATAGAGCCGGGGACGCGCCCCCAGGCGGCGGTGGCGCCGGAGGGCCGGTACATGGTGGCGGGCAGCCTGGGCTTCGACCTGGAGACGGCCACCGGCCACTGCTTCGAGGAAGCGGACGGCACGAAGCCACTGTCCCTGACGATGGTCACGGACACAGGCATGGCCTACGGCACGACGACCACAAACACCCCAGTAGAGGCCGACCTCACAACATCCCGCCCCACAGCCCTCCCAACGAACGTGCACATCCCAGCGGTGGAGGTAGCGGGCACGGCCCTATTCCCCTGGACCGACCGCAAGGACCGCCCCCACCTGATCGCCTACGCACGCCGAAACTGACACGGCGAGCGCTCCGAGCAACAGTCCGCGCCGTCGGACGAGCCGCCGCGAACTCAGCCCCCAGTCGCCGGGGCCCGCATCTCTCCCGCAAGCCATGTTCGCCACACGTGGCGTGTGTTCGGTACGTCGGGGCGATCGAGAAGCCAGAGAACGTAGTCGGCGTGGAGCCGTGCCCATGGATGGTCCGATTGGGCGGCCGTACCGAGCCTGCGGCGCAGATCATCGCTGTCGACGGCCCGCGCAACGCGAACGTACTCGCGGTCCTTACAGCGGTAGGCCCGCTGGACGACGATCTCAACCAGGTCGGTGAGCTTGGTCCTGAGCGTTTCGTCGTGGTCGGAGGCAGCCATGATGCGGATGAGTCGCTGCTTCGTGCCCCATTCCTTGGCGTGCTCTGTCCATTCCTGCGGGTACCGCGCTTCCCACTCCAGAAAGAGAAGCGCGTAGGGCAGACCCGGCCAGGCCGTGATGGCCACCCCGTCGAGGTCTTCACACAACCCTCCTGGGAGGGAATGCCTACCGACTTCGTAGTACACCTCGCGCGCCCGCTTGAAGGCCGACTCCCGGTACTGCTCCTCCGTCCCCAGCGGCAACGTCAGCTGCCACAACTCGTTGGAGCGATCGAGAGCATCCCGGGTGTTCCTCGTGGCCTTGTCCTGATGCGCAAGCGCCACTGCCCGCTCAGCAGGATCGTCCGATATGAGACCAAACGCCCAGCCCAACCGCGCACTCCAGGCATCGGCCTCCGCTTCGTTCGTCACGCCGGAGATCATCTCCCAGGCAGCGCGACCACGTACATCCATACCCCTGGTCGCTGGCCTTTGCTGCTGCGTGAGAACCCGGTCTTGAGGACCGCCAACCTGAGCGCGGCAGAACTTTCCCTACTTCATCAAGAGCGCAGGTCTCAGTCCCACGAGCCAGTAGCTAGGCCCAGCCCACTCACTGGCGAAGCGCCTCTGCGTGCAGGCGCCGTGCCGTTGCTGCACAGGCTCGGCTCCCGCCGACACTGTGGCGATCATCGTTGGCGTGCGCAGGTTCGCCAGCAAACGCCACCCCGAACTACCCATCGCGCCATTACGGGCGCGGTATACCTTGCAGAGAGTTTGATGCCTCTCTCCCCCGCACGCCCGCCTGCTCCTGGGCGGGTCCCAACCCCGTTGGGAACATTGAGAGATGGGAGATCAGGCGAGATGGAGCGATCGACAGCACGGGGGCGCTGCCGCAGGCGAAACCAGGTACCGGACTGGGCTCAACTAGCGGCATTGATTCTCTCGGCGGTCACTGCCATCGCAGGGTGCGTCGAGCACTTTGTGTGAGGGGGCAAAGGTAGTCCGGACGGCTGGTTGGGTGGCGAGCGAGCCCGGCCGCAATCTACTCGGCCGGACCCGCCCATAGCCCCGCATATGGGCCTGGCTTCGGGGTGCATCCCGGGGCCAGGCCTTATGCGTGGTCCTGGAACCTCTCGGCTCCAAGACGAGGAAAGCGCAAATCAACGGGTGCTTCAAGGTCCGAGCCGAAGACCAAGATCAAGAACTTGGCGAAAGCCCGTGGTTAACCGTGGCGCTAAGGGGTGGCGCGGTGCAGGCCGACGTAGATCAAAAATGAACGTCCTGGTCAGCGCGTTGCGAGGGGTGGCGAATCCTGGCGAATGAAGGTCTGACTCCACACCACTCCGATCGCCTCCGGGGTCGATGCCCAGGACTCGATCCGGCGGCGCGTCTTGTTCCCGCAGGAACTGGAGCGTTACGCGTCAGCCGCAGGATTTGAGGTCGTGGACATGGTCGACGAGTCCGGGGGGACCGGGCTTCCCGGGCCGACTGCGTACACAGTGGCCCGGTACGCGCGCTGACGCCCCAACACGCCCGTCACACCGAGGCGGGTGAGCGCCGCCACGGGCGGCACAGGGCCGCGAAGCACGTCAGTGATGCCAGGGCGCACGTCAGTTGGACCACTGCCATCGGGACCGCCGTCGCCTCGCCCGCGATGCCGACCAGGGGCGACGCGATCGCGCCGATCAGGAATGACGACGTACCGAGCAGCGCGGACGCCGAGCCCGCCGCGTGCGGGGTGCGCATCAGGGCCAGGGCGTTGGTGTTGGGGAGGGCCAGGCCCATCGACGACATCAGGACGAAGAGGCCGGCCGCGACGGGAACCAGGCCGACCTTGCCGAATACGCCCGTGGTCATCAGGAGCAGCGCCAGGGACGCGAGCGCGATGACGGTCAGGCCCGTGGCCAGCACCTTGTCCATGCTGACCCGGCCCACCAGCAGCTTGCCGTTGATCTGACCGACGGCGATCAGGCCGACCGAGTTGATGCCGAAGAGCAGGCTGAAGGTCTGGGGCGACGCGCCGTAGATCTCCTGGACGACGAAGGGGGATGCGGCTATGTACGCGAAGAGGGCCGCGAAAGCGAGGCCGCCTGCCAGTACGTAGCCGGTGAAGACGCGGTCCGCGAGCAGGCCGCGCATCGTACGGAGGGCTTCGCCTACGCCTCCCTCGTGCCGCCGGTCCGCCGGCAGCGTCTCGTGCAGCCACTTCCACACCACGAGGGTGAGGAGGACGCCTACGCCGGTGAGGACTACGAAGATGCCGCGCCAGTCCGTGAGGCGGAGCACCTGGCCGCCTATGACGGGCGCGATGACCGGCGCGACGCCGGAGATCAGCATGAGCGTGGAGAAGAAACGGGCCATCTCCACGCCGTCGTAGAGGTCGCGGACGACCGCCCGGGCGATCACGATGCCCGCCGCCCCCGCGAGCCCCTGGAGCAGGCGGAAGGCGATCAGGAGCTCGATGGAGGGCGCGAAGGCGCAGATCGCGGTGGCTACGACGTACACCATCATGCCGAGGAGAAGCGGCTTCCGGCGGCCGAACCTGTCGCTCATCGGGCCGACCACCAGTTGCCCCAGCGCCATGCCGGCCAGGCACGCGGTCAGTGTGAGCTGCACCGTCGCGGCCGGCGAGCGCAGGGATTGCGTGACGTCGGGGAGAGCCGGGAGGTACATGTCCATGGAGAGCGGTGGCAGCGCGGTGAGCCCGCCGAGCACCAGCGTGACCAGGAGGCTTGTGCGTCGGATTGCGGGGCTCGCGGTCGCTCTTTCCGCCCCCGTGCCGGATATGTGACCTTGCGTGGACTGGCCTGTCTCCGGCATTCGCATCTCCATGTCGTTGAATCTGCACCTATGCTCTCAGCTCGTCCAGAGTGGTCGAGACCTTTTTTCCGGGGGCTGGGATGAGCAAGGAAACCGTACGGTGGGGCGTGCTGGCGACAGGCGGTATCGCGTCGTCGTTCACCACGGACCTGATGGCGATGCGCGAGACCGACGGCGCGGAGGTGGTCGCGGTCGCCTCCCGTACGGCGGAGAAGGCGAAGGCATTCGCCGACCGGTTCGGAATACCGCGGGCGTACGGAAGCTGGGCGGAGCTCGCCGCGGACGAGGACATCGACGTCGTGTACGTCGCCGGCCCGCACTCCGCGCACCGGCAGGCCGCCGGCCTGTGCCTGGAGGCGGGACGGGCGGTGCTGTGCGAGAAGGCGTTCACGCTCAACTCGCGCGAGGCCGAGGAGCTGGTCGCCGTGGCCCGGCGCCAGGACCGCTTCCTGATGGAGGCGATGTGGATGTACTGCAACCCCGTCGTCCGGCGGTTGGTGGAGCTGGTGCGGGACGGCGCGATCGGTGAAGTACGGACCGTACACGCCGACTTCGGGCTCTCCGGGCCGTTCGACGCCGAGCACCGGCTGCGGGACCCCGCGCTCGGCGGCGGAGCACTCCTTGACCTCGGCGTGTACCCGGTGTCGTTCGCGCATCTGCTGCTGGGCGAGCCCGACCGCGTACAGGCGGACGCACTCCTGTCGCCGGAGGGCGTCGACCTGAACACCGGCATGCTGCTCGGGTGGGATTCGGGTGCGACGGCGCTGCTGAGCTGTTCCATCACCGCCGACACCCCCATCACGGCGGCCGTGACGGGGACGAAGGGCCGGATCGAACTCGGGCGCGGCTTCTTCTACCCCGACCGGTTTGTGCTGCACCGGAACGGGACTCAGGACGCGGAGGAGTTCACCGCCGGGATGGACAGCCGTCACAGCCTCCAGTACGAAGCCGCCGAGGTCATGCGCTGCCTGCGCGCGGGCGAGAAGGAGTCGCCGCTCGTGCCGCTGGCCGGCAGCCTCGCCGTCATGCGGACGCTCGACGCCGTGCGTGACCGCATCGGCGTCCGCTACCCGGGGGACGAGAAGGAGAGGACGGGAGCTAAGCAGGCTTCAGGCCCGGGTTCCCCGCCTCCGTCACCAGCGACGCGGCGGTCGTGACCGGCGCGCCGGGCGTCGTCACCGCGGACACCGTCCGGAAGTCCGCGCGCGCCACGTCCTCGCCGAGCGTGACCGTCGTGTAGCCGCGCCTGCCGTTGTAGAACCGCAGGTGCGCGTTGCCCTGCATCAGCCGGTCGTAGTTGGCGGGCCGCTCCGCGCCGTCCTTGCCGCTGGATATGGAGGTGGTGACGAACTCCGTGCCGACGGTGCGCGAGTCCGGGTCCTCGAAGTCCTTCTTCAGGTCGAAGGCGTACGAGACGTGGACATCGCCCGTGAGCACCATGAGGTTGTCGACGCCCGCCGCCTCCGCGCCGTCGAGCACACGCCTGCGGGAGGCCGGATAGCCGTCCCACGCGTCCATGCTGACCTTCGGATCGCCCACGCTGCGCCGCCGGGCGAAGGTCACCTGCTGCGGTACGACGTTCCACAGCGCCCGCGACTCGCGCCAGCCGTCGATGAGCCACCGCTCCTGCTCCGCGCCGGTCATGGTGCGCGACGGGTCCTCGGACTCGGGTCCGGGGAGCTGCCAGCCGTCGCCGTACGCCTGGTTGGACCGGTACTGGCGGGTGTCGAGGATGTCGAACTGCGCGAGCCGCCCGAAGTGCAGCCGCCGGTAGAGCCGCATGTCGGCGCCGTCGGGCCGCTGCGGGGCGCGCAGCGGCTGGTTCTCCCAGTAGGCGCGGTACGCCGCCGCCCTGCGCAGCAGGAACTGCTCGGGCGGTACGTCGTTCTCGGGGGCTGCGCCCGCGTAGTTGTTCTCGGTCTCGTGGTCGTCCCAGGTGACGACGAAGGGGTGCGCGGCGTGCGCGGCCATCAGGTCCGGGTCGGACTTGTAGAGGGCGTACCGCAGCCGGTAGTCCTCCAGCGTGACCGTCTCGCGGTTGAAGTGCGCGGGCAGCCGGCGGTCGGTGTGGGCGCGGGCGCCGCCGACGCCATTCACCGCGTACTCGTACACATAGTCGCCGAGGTGGAAGACGACATCGAGGTCTTCCTCGGCGAGGTGCTTGTACGGGGTGAAGTAGCCGTCGTGGTACGCCTGGCAGGAGACGGCAGCGAGCCGCAGCTCGCTGATCCGCGCGTCGCGGGCGGGGGCCGTGCGGGTGCGGCCCACGGGGCTGATCCAGTCACCGGCGCGGAAGCGGTAGTAGTAGACCCGGTCGGGTGCGAGCCCGCCGGCCTCCACCCGCACGCTGTGGTCGAACTCGGGGTGCGCGGTGACGTGGCCGCGCCGGACGGTGCGGCTGAAGCGGGCGTCGTACGCGAGTTCCCAGCGCACCTGGACGCGGGCCTGCGGCAGGCCGCTGTCCGGTTCGTACGGCTTCGGCGCGAGTCTCGTCCACAGGAGTACGGACCCGGGGAGGGGGTCCCCGGACGCGACGCCGAGGGTGAAGGGGTCGTCGGTGATCTTCTTGGCGTCGAACTCCGCGGCCTGGGCGGTCCCCGGGAGGTTCGTCGCGAAGGCGAGCGCGGCGGCCGCTCCGGTGACGGTGAGGAACCTGCGGCGGTGGATGTGCCGTGCGGCGGCCCGCATTTCGTGGCCGTGACCCGATGTGACGGATGCGCCCGGTGTGATTGTCATCTGCCCCTCCCCTGACGGCTGTTGTCAGAGGTATTGCAGTGGCACGGGGCGTCGCCGCGCTTTCATGTACGTGTCACGTACGCTGCTGGGCCATGAACCCTCAGACGAAGATCGCCGTCGTGACCGGAGCGGGCTCGGGCATCGGCCGGGCCGTCGCCATCGCCCTCGCCGGGGCGGGCTGGTCGGTGGCGCTGGCTGGACGGCGTACCGCGACCCTCGAAGAGACCGCGCAGGAAGCGGGCGGCGAGACCTTGTGCGTACAGGCGGACGTGTCGATTCCGGACGACGTGAACGCCCTCTTCGCCGCCGTACGCGAGCGCTACGGACGCCTCGACCTGCTCTTCAACAACGCGGGTACGTTTGGGCCGCGCGGTGTGCCGCTGGAGGACATCAGGTACGAGGAGTGGCGTGCGGTCGTCGACGTGAACGTCACGGGCGCGTTCCTGTGTGCGCAGGCGGCGTTCCGGCAGATGAAGGGTCAGGACCCGCAGGGCGGCCGGATCATCAACAACGGCTCGATCTCGGCGCACTCGCCCCGGCCGAACTCCGTCGCGTACACGACCACCAAGCACGCCATGACGGGCCTGACCAAGTCCCTCTCACTCGACGGCCGGCCGTACCGGATCGCGTGTGGCCAGATCGACATCGGCAACGCGGCGACGGACATGACGGAGCGCATGCAGGCCGGAATCCTTCAGGCGAGCGGCGAGCTGATGGCGGAGCCAGTGATGGATGTACGGGACGTGGCGCGCACGGTTGTACACATGGCGGAGCTCCCGCTCGATGCGAATGTGCAGTTCGCGACGGTGCTGGCGACGACGATGCCGTACGTCGGGCGAGGCTGAGCGATCACGGGAACACCTGGGCGGCTCCCGCCGTTGGGCGCGATATGAAGTCATTCACTCAAGCCGACGTCCTTCGCTACACCGCCTTCTCCACCGACCCGCGGGGCGGCAATCCGGCGGGCGTCGTCCTGGACGCGGCCGGACTCGACGACGCGGGCATGCTGGCCGTGGCGGCCGAGCTGGGGTACAGCGAGACCGCGTTCCTCACGGAGGAGCTGGAGCCCGGACGCGCCTTCACCGTCCGCTACTTCAGCCCGAAGGCCGAGGTCCCGTTCTGCGGCCATGCCACGGTCGCGACGGCTGTCGCGCTCGCCGAGCACCAGGGACGCCCCGGCGACCTGGTCTTCGAGACACAGGCCGGCACGGTTCCGGTGAAGGTGACCGAGAGCGCCGACGGTACGTACCGCGCCACCCTCACCAGCGTCGAGCCGCGCGTCGAGGACGTGGCGGAGGGTGATGTGGCGGAGGCGCTGGCCGCACTGGACTGGCCGGCCGCCGACCTGGACCCGGCGTTCCCGCCGCGCATCGCGTACGCCGGTGCCCGCCACCTGATTCTGGCGGCGGCGACCCGCGAGCGGCTGGCGCGGCTGTCGTACGACTTCGAGCGGCTGGCCACGCTGATGCGCCGCCTGGACCTGACGACGGTGCAGCTGGCGTGGCGGGAGGACGCGACGACGTTCCACGTCCGCGACCCGTTCCCGGTGGGCGGTGTCGTCGAGGACCCGGCAACGGGCGCGGCGGCGGCGGCTTTCGGGGCGTACGCACGCGAACTCGGCCTGGTCCCGGCGGATTCGACGCTCACCCTCCACCAGGGCGTCGACATGGGCCGCGCCGGCGTCCTGACGGTCGAACTCCGCGCGGGCGACGGGCGGATCAGGGTCGGCGGCGCGGGTGCGCGCATCCCGGAGGAGATGTCTGGCGGCCCGAACACGTGAACCCCTGACCGGACCGGGTCCTTGCGCAAGGTGCGCCCCTACACTCCTCTTCACAACTCACACACACGGAGTGCACCTTGCGCATACATGTTGCCGCTCTCGCCGCCGCAGCGGCGTCCCTCCTCGTCGTCGCCACCCCCGCTCAGGCGGTCACCAGGGCGGACTGCACCTCGGGAAGATCCAGTACAACAGCCCGGGCAGCGACAACCGCAGCAACACCTCGCTGAACGCCGAGTGGGTCGAGATCCACAACAACACGGGCTCGTCGATGCAGCTCAGCGGCTACAAGCTGAAGGACGACGCGAACCACACGTACACCTTCGGCACGTACCGGATCGGCGCCTACAAGACGGTCCGCATCCACACGGGCAAGGGCACGAACACGGCGGCCGACCGCTACTGGGGCCGCGACTCCTACGTCTGGAACAACACCAGCGACAGGGCCCGCCTGATCAAGCCCAGCGGCACCCACCTGGACTCGTGCTCCTGGACGACGAGCAACAACGGCACGAAATACTGCCACTGATTACCACCGATTGCCCCTGACGAGCCGCAGCAGCGGCAATCCCCAGAAATGGGGCATTGCCGCTGCTGCTGGTCAGGGTGGAGAATGACGGTCACAGGCCCTGCGCGCACGAAAGAAGATGCGGGCCATGAACCGCAGGCCGCTCACCACCGCCGTCCTCGCACTCACGCTGACCACGGGCACCGCCCTTGCCGCATGCGGCGGCGGAAACGACGCGGGTCAGAGGAACGACGACGGCGGTGCCGTTACTTCGCAAGAGACCAGGCCGCGCGAAGACACCCCGCCCCCACGCGAGGACGCCACCCCACCCCGCGAAGAGCCCTCCCCCAAGCCCCCTCGTGAGCCACCTCCCAAGCCTTCTCCAGAGACCTCTCCTCCGAACGAGCCCGCCCCTCAGGGCGAAAGAGAGGAAAGGGAGGAAGAAGCGGAGAGTCAGCCTCCCGAACCACCCGTCACCGATGGCCGATCGACCGTGGTCGAGCGAATAGTTGACGGCGACACAATCGAGGTCAGCGGCGACGGCCAAATCCTCCCCAGGGACTCATCACTGCGCGTACGCCTTCTGGCGATCGACGCCCCTGAGGAAGGAACCTGCTACAGCGACGAAGCAACCGCACGCCTAGAGCAGCTGTTGCCCGTGGGCTCGACCGTTCGCATCGAGCGGGACAAGGACCTCAAGGACAGGTACGACCGCTACCTGCTGTACGTCTGGAACGAACAAGGCGAGTTCGTAAACGAATCCCTGGCGCGTACGGGGCACGCCGAAGCGGTTCTCTTCGAACCCAATGACAAGCACTGGCCGACCATCTCGCAGGCCGGTGACGCCGCCGAGCTGAACGACTCAGGCCTCTGGTCCACCTGCGCCCCGGAAACAGACACCCCCACACCCCCCGACACTCCCCCGCCTGCCGATACTCCGCCGCCCACCGACATCCCGGAGCCGGCCGCCCCCGAGGGCGCCTATCCCCCCGGCCCTCCGCCCGGCCCCGACCTGGATTGCTCCGACATCCAGGGCCCCGTGATGGTCGGCTCCGACGACCCCCACCGCCTCGACCGCGACGGAGACGGCATCGGTTGCGAATGAGAGAGGACCGAACTATGCGTGGTTCCGGTGTCCCGGCCGGGAAGATGAGCCCCACCGGGAGCGTCCTATGGGCGCTCATACCCCTCTTCACGCTCGGGCTGGGAACGCCGTTCGCACTCGCGTGGGCGGCGCACCGGCTGAGGTCACTCGGTCTCGCCCTCAGCGCTTTCGTAGCGCTGATCATGATGGTCATCGGGCTTGCGCTCGTTGACTCCCCCGAAGGCTCGGCCGGGAGCACTACGGCCACTTGGCTCATTGTCACGTTGATAGGCGGCGGCCTCACAGCCACATTCGTGACTCGGCCACGGCTTGTTGACCCGGCCCACAGCTACCGCACGAGGCCGAGAGCCGCGGTCCCGGGGCCCACGTGGTCGCCCCGCACCAATCGGTCAACGCCTCGAGCTTCGGACCCTGCCATTGACGACGCTCTCGAACGTCGGCAGCGACGGGCCGAAGCCCGGCGCCTCCTCGAACGTGATCCCGCCCTCGCACGAGAGCTGCTGATCGGCCGACCAGATCTCCACCGGCGATACGACGACGGCGGCCTCGTGGACGTCAATCACGCACCGGTCGCGGTTCTTGCCGCGCTGCCGGGCTTCACGCCGGAATTGGCCGAACGGGTGGTCCACGCCCGCGTCGAGCACCATGGCTTCGACTTCGCCGAGGAGCTGGAGGCCTATGCCGACTTGCCACGAGGGCTCGCCGACGAACTCGCGGAACGGTTCGTCTTCCTCCGATAGCCTCGGGCCGCCTACGCCTGCCCCGTTTCGAAGCGGGCGATCTTTCCGCCGTCGATGATGAAGTCCCAGGCGGTGCGCATCTCGCCCCAGGTCTCATTGCGGTAGCGGACCAGCAAGGAACGGCCGCCCGCCGGCTCCGACTCGACGTCCATGTGGCCGGCCGAGGAGAAGATCTCCCGCTCCGTCCACTCGCCGAGATCCCTCTCGGTCCCGTCGTCGGACATGGTGGCCGCAGGGGCCAGAGCGTCCTGGAACGCGGCGCGGTCGTTGGCGTTGACCGCGGCGACGAACGCGCGCACGGCCGGCTCCGAAAGCTGATCGACAGACATGACCACGGCGAGTCTCCTCATTCGTTTCGGCGCCCCCGGTCAAGGATGCGCCCTGGCGTCGGACGACGAGCCCCCTGACACATAGAGACCGTGACAGCGCGCCCGGCGGCCGACGCCAGTACTTGATCGACGTCAGGGAGCGGGTGTTCCGCTGCCGCCCTGACCGCCCGGTGACGCCGCGGCAGGATCCTGAGCGGGCGACGCCGACTGAGGGGGCACTTGGGCAGCCTGAGCCTCGGCGTTCATCGTTCTGCCGGTTCTGTTCATGAACCCGTTCATCGCCTGGGTTGCGATGGTTTTCTTCAGGACGAAGATGGACGTCACGGAGGTGAGCGGGATTCCGCAGAGGGTGACACACCAGCCCGGATGGCCTTTGAGGACCAGCTGGTAGCCCAGCCAGATGAAGCCGATGACCAGCAACCCGGAAACACAAATACCGAGCACAGCCACGGCGGTGTTCATCATTGCGCTTCTGAACGCTACTCGGGCCGGGTAGTTGATGGCCTTGAAAGCCAGCTTCAGATTCTTCGGTTTAACGCCCTCAAGTTGTTTGGTGAGGTCGATCAGGCGATCGACGTCAACCTTGTCGGCGTCGGCTTCTGCGGCGTGAGGCATCACCGCGCCTCGCTCACGTCAGACGTACGAGCTTCGCTCACGTCGGACGCCAGTCGCCTCAGCGTGCGAGCGACCACGTGGTTGACACTGGCTGCCTGCATCAGGTGCTCTACAGAAATTCCACGCCCGTCACCCTGGCTCGAATGGCGGCCGGGAGATTGCTCCGCGTCCGTATATTCGGTCATGATTTCCCCAAGAATGGCATTGGCCAACTCGGGGTTGTCCTGACTGAGGCGCAAAAGCTGCTTGGTTTCCAAATCGGCGACTTTGGACTCTGCCATTTGACGCAGAACGGCGCGCATAGCCTGGGCGTTCTTCAGTGCGAGCGCCTGTCGAGCCAGAGTCCACCGAAGGACAGCGAAGAACAGGGCAATCGCGAGTGTGGCGCTGGCCGAAATCGCACTGACGGCGATTAAGGGCCAGGCAGTGTCGCTGGCCATGGCGATCGTGCACAGCACCAACGTTGACACGGCGCAGAGAAAACTTCCGGTTACCGCCGTGATACGCAGCTTTGAGAGCGGTCTATGCGTGTCACTGATACCCCTGGCGCCGCCTTCGGACGCCTTTTCCTCTTCGGCTTCCACGACAGAGAGGGCGGCGATCAGCGCCTCGACCCCCTCGTCGAAAGTCCGACTTGTCGCCGACTGAACGCTTGGCCGGGCCGGCAGCACCCGGCCGGTCGGATCGAGAACGCTCAACATACCTGCGGTGAAGTTCGGTCCCATGACACCCCCCTGGGAGCACGCACGTTAGGTCTACCCAACGTAGCAGATCAACAACGCTTTGTGATCCCGGTCACTCCGTTCAACGTAGCGGAGTCGCGGCCCGCCTGACCAAAGAAAATGGAGGATCGACCGGGCCGGAATGGCAGAATCGATTCTTTCGTTCGAAACCAGTCGAACACTCCACTCCTCTGTTCACGCAGGCCCCTCATATATCGCTGCGCGAAATGACTTAAATCGTGGAAGCCGTCCACAAAGGCGGCGACACACGCATCCCGGCTCTCGTCGAACGCCTGACGGACAGATCCTGAGTCGCATTGCCGACGGCTGATCGTTGTCACCGAATCCGGGGATGACCGAACGCGGTCCGTGTCACCATGGCCGGAAACCAGCGGGCGCGAGCAGGGGGACGCAATGGTTGGCATGAGCGGCATGGACCGGCGGCAAGTCTGGATCAAACTCATCATGGTGCTCGGGGTGGTGGCTCTGGGAATCATCGGCATCTTCACCGTGGCCAACACCGTGGGTGGCAGCAGCAACGCCTGTGCGGGGGCCGTCTGCGGCGACAGCAACACGGACAACCAGGTCGTCGTTCCGACGCCGTCGCCGACCAGGTGAGCGCGGTGAGCGTCCGCGCCGCGGCCGGCTGGTTGAGCGCCGGCCTGGTGACGCTCTCGCTCGTCACCGGCTGCAATAACTGCACGGGCTCCGTGTGCGGCAACCAAAACAGCGGCAACGACGTAAAAGAGCAGGCGGCGGCCCCGCCCGCAGCACCCATACGGGAAACCTCGCCGCGGCCCGAATCAGCCATACCGAGCTCGCCCACGAAGGAGGAGTACGTCAAAGCGGCTGACGCCATTTGTCAGAAGTGGACCCGTCAGGCCGACAAGCACACCACTCCCGGCTTCGTGCTGAGCCAGGAACTCCTCACCACCCTCATGAGTCTTGCCACGGATATGGCGAACGAGTGGCAAGCCATGACGCCTCCGCCCGGCGATGACGGCAGGGCCGACGTCTTCATCGAGAAGCAGTACGCGGACGCGGCGGCGATGAAACGCGTACGGGACCTCTGGGCGGCTGGGGACACCGACCGGGCGCAAGTGGAGTTGGACCAAGTCGCCGGCGAAGAGCTGCTGGCCGAGCGACGGGCCGACGCTCGGGCCTATGGTTTCCGCGTCTGTTACTAGGGGCTCCAGCCCTTCGCGCAGGCCGCGTGGCCGCGGCGGCGGCCGCGCTTGTGACCTGGGAGAAGTCGGGGCGGCAGACGAGTCGGGCTGTACGCCGGGTTCTGTCGCCCGGTCGCCTCGCGGCGGCCGGGGAGACGGCCATCCATCTAGGACCGGCGTTGCCGCCGGCCTCGTGCGGTCTACCCGCGGACTCGGGCGGGCAGCCCTCGATCATCCGCGCAAGGCCGTCTTGCGACGACCTCTCTTGACCTTGCTCCAGGTGGGGTTTACCTAGCCGCCTGAGTCACCTCAGGCGCTGGTGGTCTCTTACACCACCGTTTCACCCTTACCGAGGACCGAGGTCCCCGGCGGTCTGTTTTCTGTGGCACTGTCCCGCGGGTCACCCCGGGTGGCCGTTAGCCACCACCTTGCCCTGTGGAGCCCGGACGTTCCTCGGGGAGATCCGAAGATCCCCACGCGGCCGTCCGCCCGGCTCGTCTGCCGTGCCGACCATGCTACCCGCCAGGCCGGCCTCGTTGACCGCCGCTGCACCGAGGTCGCCGTCGTATCACGCGGGGGCGAACACCACCTTCGCCGACCCCGGGTCCGCCTGCGTGAGCCGTACCCTGATCCGCTCGCCCAGCGGGAGGTCCCCGTCGCCGCCCTCCACCCGGCCGACGACCGCCACGTCCTCCAGGTGGACGACGCCGACGGCCCGGTCGCGCTCCTGCACGTCGACCACGCGGGCGTTGAACAGCTCGCCCACCCGGTCCTTGAGCAGCGCCGCCTCGACGATGTCGACGCACTCGCGCTCCACGGCGGCCGCCCGCCGCGTCCCCAGCGCCATCTCCGCCGGGAGGCCGGGCAGTGCCTCCCGTACCCACTGCGGCGACTCCTCGCCCGCGACGGCGGCGACGCACAGCTCGCCCGCGTAGCGGTCGACGAGGCGGCGCAGCGGGGCCGTGCAGTGCGTGTACGGGGCGGCGACCGCCGCGTGGACGGCGGGGACGGGCACCTCGCCGTTCGCGAAGACGGTGTAGCCCGCGCCGCGCAGCAGCGTCGTGCACTCCTGGAGGAACGCGGCGTGCGCGGCCTTCGTCGGGTCCAGGGAACGGACGATCTCGGCGTACGACGTGTGATGCGGCCACTCGATGCGCAGCGCCTTCGCCGACCGGCGCAGGCGCGCCACCTCGCCGAATGGGGCGGCGGGCAGGGTGCGCAGGATGCCGGTGCCGGTGGCGGTCATCAGGTCGGCGGCGGCCATGCCGGTGAGGAGGGAGATCTGGGCGTTCCATCCGTCGGCGGGCAGCGGGGCGCGGAAGCCGAGGAAGTACGAGTCGCCGTGCTCGACGATCTCCTGCTCCGGCACGTTCAGCGAGATCCCGCCGCGCTCGCGCTCCAGCCTCTCCCGCAGCAGCCCGATGTCGCGGAGCAGCGCCACCGGCTCCTCGGCGGTGCCCGCGTCGATCTGCTGCTGGACGCCGGAGTAGTCGAGCCTTGCCCGGCTGCGTACGAGCGCCCGGCGCACGTCGACCGCCTCGGTGAGGCCGTGCGCGTCGAGGTCGATGCGCCACAGGAGCGCGGGGCACGTCTGGTCGGGCAGCAGGCTCGCGGCGCCCTCGGAGAGCTGCGGCGGGTGCAGCGGAACCTTTCCGTCCGGGAAGTACAGGGTCATCACCCTGCGGTGTGCCTCGGCGTCGATCGCACCGCCCGGTGTGACGAAGGCGGCCACGTCCGCGATCGCGTAGTGGACGCGGTAGCCGCCGCCCTCGCGGCGGGCCAGGTGCATCGCCTGGTCGAGGTCGACGGAGCCCGGCGGGTCGATGGTGAACAGGGGGATGCCGGTCGCGTCGTACGCGGGCAGCCGGGGCGCCTTCGCGGCCTGTTCCGCTTCCGCGAGGACGTCGGCCGGGAACTCGTCCGGCGCATCGAGCGTGGTCCGCAGCGCGCGCAGGGCGGCCCGGAGCGGAGCCTCCGGTGCACCGGTCACATGGATATGGCGGCGGGGCATGGTCCGAGCGTAGGCCGGGTGGGGCCGGGCGGCATGGCGGGATCCGCTTACCCTGGCGTTTTCGTGTGTACGTATCCGCTCCGAAGGAGTTCCGCTGTGCTCGTGCTCTTGCCGCCGTCCGAAGGAAAGGCCGCCAGCGGCTGTGGCGCGCCCCTGAAGCCGGAGTCCCTCTCCCTGCCGGAGCTGGCCGGGGCGCGGGCCGCGGTGCTGGACGAGCTGGTGGAGCTGTGCGCCGCCGACGAGGAGAAGGCGCGGGTCGTCCTCGGGCTGAGCGAGGGCCTGCGCGGCGAGATCGCCAAGAACGTCGAGCTGCGGACCGCCGGGGCGCGGCCGGCCGGGGAGATCTACACCGGCGTGCTGTACGACGCGCTGGGTCTGGCCACCCTGGACGCGGCCGCGCGGGGGCGCGCCCGGGAGTCGCTGCTGGTGTTCTCCGGGCTGTGGGGCGCGGTCGGCATCGGCGACCGGATCCCCTCGTACCGGTGCTCCATGGGCGTGAAGCTGCCGGCGCTGGGCGCGCTGGGGGCGTACTGGCGCGAGCCGATGGCCGCCGCGATGCCGGTGGCCGCGGGCGATGGTCTGGTCCTGGATCTGCGTTCGTCGGCGTACGCGGCGGCCTGGAAGCCGAAGGGGGACGTGGCGGGGCGTACGGCCACGGTGCGGGTGCTGCACTCGCAGATCGACGCGGCGGGGGTCGAGAAGCGGTCCGTGGTCAGCCACTTCAACAAGGCGACGAAGGGGCGGATCGTACGGGACCTACTGGTGGCGGGAGCCGCGCCGGCCGACCCGGCGGAGCTGGTGTCGGTGCTGCGGGATCTCGGGTACGTCGTGGAGGCGTCGGCGCCGGGCAAGGCGGGGAAGGCGTGGGGGCTGGACGTGGTGGTGAGCCAGATTCACTGAACGCCGTTGCATGGTGCGCAACGCTCGTTGCGTGCAACGCGTCTCGGCGGCAGGATGTCGGCATGACTTCCCTGCTCGACCTCGCGCCCGTCGTCCCCGTTGTTGTCCTCAAGGACGCCGCCGACGCGGTGCCGCTCGCGCGGGCGCTGGTCGCGGGCGGGCTGCCGGCGATCGAGGTCACGCTGCGGACGCCCGCCGCGCTCGACTCGATCCGGGCCATCGCGGCGGAGGTGCCGGACGCGGTGGTCGGAGCCGGCACGGTGATTTCCCCGGCGGGCGTCGACGACGCTGTCGCGGCCGGGGCGCGGTTTTTGGTGAGCCCGGGGTGGACGGATGCGCTGCTGGGCGCGATGAAGGCGTCCGGGGTGCCGTTCCTGCCGGGGGTTTCGACGGCTTCGGAGGTCGTGGCGCTGCTGGAGCGGGGCGTGACGGAGATGAAGTTCTTCCCGGCGGAGGCGGCGGGTGGCACGCCGTACCTGAAGTCCCTGGGCGCCCCACTCCCCCAGGCCCGCTTCTGCCCGACGGGCGGCATCACGCTTGCCTCGGCGCGGTCGTATCTGGCGCTGGGGAATGTGGGGTGCGTGGGTGGTACGTGGATGCTTCCGGCGGATGCGCTGGCCGCGAAGGACTGGGGGCGGGTGGAAGCTCTGGCCAGGGAGGCGGCGGGGCTGCGGCGGTAGGGGCGCCTGCGGCGGCTCCGCCGCGTGGGGCGCTGCCCCAGACCCCGGTCCTCAAACGCCGGACGGGCTGAGGTGACGGCGGGTGTGCTGCCGGCGCTCCGCCCCAAACCCCGAACGCCCAACGGGCGTGTCCTCAAACGCCGGACCGGCTGAAATCGCCGGGGGCAACCGGGGCTCGGCCCCACACCCCACTCCCCAAACCCCGGACGGGCCGAGGTGACGGCGCGTGTGCTGCCGGCGCTCCGCCCCAAACCCCGAACGCCCAACGGGCGTGTCCTCAAACGCCGGACGGGCTGAAGTTGCCAGGGGTGGCCAACTGGGGCTCCGCCCCAGACCCCGCTCCTCAAACGCCGGAGGGGCTGGATTTTGCCGGGCGAGGCTGGATTTGCTGGGCGGGGCTGGATTTTGCCTGGGCGGGGCTGGAAATCGCGCTCTGCGTCCCCGTGGTCTGTGAGCGCAGCCAAACGACGGCGGGAGGGGGTCGGGACCGTAGGGAGCGGTGTTCGGGACGTAAAGCGTGATTTGTGGGCAGGACGCCGGGGGAGGCTTTCAGGCACCGCCGCTCCGCGCCTAAATCATGCAGTCCCGAATGCCGTTCCCGTAGGGCCCGGCACCCGGAACTACAACAACAAGCTCAGCGCAAGTGCGACGTGTCGTTCAGCAGGCGCAGCGACGCGTTGCCGTCCGCGTAGTACGCCACCGCCGACAGCGACGCCGCCGACAGTTCCATGCGGAACAGGGACTCCGGCGGGGCGCCCAGGGCCAGGCGTACCAGCGTCTTGACCGGCGTCACGTGGCTGACCACCAGGACCGTGCGGCCCGCGTAACGGGCGATCAGCTTGTCCCGCGTCGTCGACACCCGCCGCGCCACCGTCGCGAAGCTCTCGCCGCCGCCCGTCGGCGCCGCCTTCGGGGACGCCAGCCAGGCGTTCAGGTCGTCGGGGTACCGCTCGCGGACCTCGGCGAACGTCAGTCCCTCCCAAGCGCCGAAGTCCGTCTCGCGCAGGCCCTCCTCGACGCGTACGTCGAGCCCGAGCCGCGCCGCCACCACGTCCGCCGTCTCGCGGCAGCGCCGCAACGGCGAACTGACGATCTCCTGGACGGTGCCGCGCGCGGCCAGCGAAGCGGCGACCGCCTCCGCCTGGCGGCGGCCGACCGCCGACAGTTCGGGGTCGGATCCACCGCTCCCGGAGAACCGCTTCTCAGGGGTGAGCGCCGTCTCGCCGTGGCGCAGGAGCACGAAGGTGGCGGGCGTACCCAGGTCGGCGGAGGCCCCCCAGCCCACGGTCGCGGCGGCAGGGGCAGGCTCGGACTCCGAGGCCTCCGGCAGAGTCAGCGGCTCGGCCACCGCCGCGCCGCGCCCCAGCGCAGCCCGCGCCTTCGCCGCGCCCGCGACCGCGTCGCCCACCACACGCGGCGGGGCCGAGGCGCGGGAATCCAAGTCGGCCGTGGAAGCCGACGGCTCCCACTTCTTGCCCTTCTTGCCCGCGTCCATCGCCTCGTTGGCGAGCCGGTCGGCGTGCTTGTTCTTCTCCCGGGGGATCCACTCGTAGGTGACCCGGACGCGCGGGAAGACCGTCGCGGCCTCGGCCGCCAGCGGCTTCATGTCCGGGTGCTTGATCTTCCAGCGGCCGGACATCTGCTCGACGACGAGCTTGGAGTCCATACGGACGTGGACCGACGCGTCGGGCGCGAGCGCGTGCGCCGCGCGCAGGCCGGCGATCAGGCCCTTGTACTCGGCGACGTTGTTCGTGGCGACGCCGATGTACTCGGCGGCTTCGGCCAGCGTCTCCCCCGTCTGAGGGTCGAGGACGACCGCGCCGTAGCCGGCGGGCCCCGGGTTGCCCCGGGAGCCGCCGTCGGCCTCGATGAGGAGGCTGCGTCCCATGACTACAGGCCGGACTCGGACGTACGGACAAGGATGCGGCGGCAGTTCTCGCACCGCAGCACCGTGTCGGGGGCGGCGGCCCGCACCTCGTTGACCTCGGTGATGTTGAGCTCCAGCTGGCAGCCCTCGCAGCGGCGCTGGAAGAGCCTGGCGGCGCCGACGCCACCGGACTGGACGCGGATCTTCTCGTACAGCTTCAGCAGGTCGGCGGGGATGGTGGCGGAGGCGACCTCGCGCTGCTTGGTGGCCGTGACGACCTCGCCGTCGATCTGCTGCGTCGCGGCGTCGCGGCGCGCGGTCGCGTCGTCGAGCTTGGCCTGGACGGAGGAGACGCGCTCGGTCAGCTCGGCGACGCGCTCCTGGATGGACTCGCGGCGCTCCATGACTTCGAGGACGACGTCCTCCAGGTCACCCTGGCGCTTGGCGAGCGAGACGATCTCGCGCTGGAGGTTCTCCAGGTCCTTGGGGGAGGAAACAGCGCCGGAGTCGAGGCGCTGCTGGTCGCGCGCGGCGCGCTGGCGGACCTGGTCGACGTCCTGCTCGGCCTTGGTCTGCTCGCGGGTGGTGTCGCTCTCCTCGGTCTGGGCGGCGACCAGCAGGTCGCGCAGCTGCGCCAGGTCCTTGGTGAGCGTTTCGATCTCGGCGTGCTCCGGGAGGGAGTCGCGCCGGTGGGCGAGCTGGGAGAGGCGGAGGTCGAGGGCCTGGACGTCAAGGAGACGGATCTGGTCGGCGGGCGCGGCGTTCAGTTGGGGGCTCCAGAAGAGTGGTGGGTGGTCCAGGGGTCGGTGACCGTCTTCGAGACGTGGACGCGCAGGTCCCATCCGTGACGGTCGGAAATCTCGTCGAGCTGTGCGGCGGCCTGCTCGCACCAGGGCCATTCGGTGGCCCAGTGCGCGGCGTCGATCAGCGCGAGGGGAGTGTGTTCGCGGGCCTCGGAGGCCGGGTGGTGGCGCAGGTCGGCCGTAACGAAGGCGTCGACTCCTGCTGCCCGTACGTCGGCGAAGAGGCTGTCGCCGGAGCCACCGCTGACGGCGACCCGGCTGATGAGGGCGTCGGGGTCGCCGGCGACGCGGATGCCCTGCGCGGTGGCGGGCAGCCGGGCGGCGACGCGGGCGGCGAAGTGGCCGAGGGTGGCCGGGGGGTCGAGCTCGCAGACGCGGCCGAGGCCGCGGCGGCCGGAGGGGTCGGTGGGGTCGGGGACCAAGGGCCCGGTGACCCGCAGGTCCAGCGCTCCGGCGAGGGCGTCGGAGACGCCGGGGTCGGCGCTGTCGGCGTTGGTGTGGGCGACGTGCAGCGCGATGTCGTTCTTGATGAGGGTGTGCACCGCGCGGCCCTTGAAGGTGGTCGCCGCGACCGTCGTCGTACCGCGCAGGTAGAGCGGGTGGTGGGTGACGAGGAGGTTCGCGCCGAGCTTCACGGCTTCGTCGACGGTCTCCTGGACGGGGTCGACGGCGAACAGGACCCGCCTCACTTCGGCGTCGGGTTCACCGCAGACCGTACCGACCGCGTCCCAGCTTTCGGCCCGCTCGGGGGGCCAGAGGGCGTCGAGTGCGGCGATGACTTCAGACAGACGGGGCACGCAGACAGGTTACCTGCGCTGCGTGCCCCGCCGGCCATGGCGTACGCGGCCTCCTTCGACCGGGACCGCTACTCGGCCGGAGCCCTACTTGACCAGGTACCCGCGCAGGTCGTCGAGGACCTCGTCGGCGGCGGTGACGCCGAGGCCGAGGTACCAGGTCTCGTCCGGTACGTCCTTGGCCTGCCCCTTCTTCACGGCGCCGAGCTTCTTCCAGAGGGCGTTGTCCTCGGCCTTGTCCTGGCTGGTGGCCTTGGGGTCGCCGTAGACGCCGGTGAAGATCCAGTCGCCGTCGGCCTCGTCGATCTTCTCGGGGCTGATCTCGGCGGCGAGGTCGTTGATCTGCTGGTTCGCCGGTCGCGGCAGGCCGGCGTCTTCAAGGATGGTGCCGATGAAGGAGGCCTTCGCGTACAGGCGGATCTTGCCGGGGAGGTAGCGGACCATCGAGACGGTGGGCTTCTTGCCGCTTTCGCCGATGTCCGTGCCGAGCTGCTCCGCCTTCTTCTCGTACGCGGCGAGCTTGGTCTTCGCGTCGGCGCTCTTGTCGAGGGCGGCGGCGTTGAGGAGGTAGTTCTCCTTCCACGTGAAGCCCGGGCGGATGGAGAAGATGGTCGGCGCGATCGCCGAGAGTTCCTTGTACTTGTCGGCGGCGCGCAGCTGGCTGCCGAGGATCAGGTCGGGCTTGAGGGCCGCGATCGCCTCGAGGTTGAGGCTGTTGATGGTGCCTACGCTCTTTGGCGCTCCGGCGTCCTTCTTCAGGTACCCGGGAATACCCTCGTCGCCCTCGGCGGGTGCGTAGCCGACGGGCTTGACGCCGAGCGAGACGACGTTGTCGAGCTCGCCTACGTCGAGGACGACGACGCGCTGGGGCGCGGCCTTGAGCTCGGTCTTGCCCATGGCGTGCGTGAGGGTACGCGGGAACTGGCCGGCCTTGGCGTCCGTGCCGTACGCGGCGGTCTTGGCGGCGGCGTCGCCGAAGTCCTCGCCGCCCTGCGCGACGGCCTTCTTGTCGCCGCTGCCGGTCTTCTCCTGGCTCTTGGTGCCGGCGTCGCCGCTCCCGCAGGCGGTGAGGGCGAGGGCCGCGGCCACGGCGAGGGAGACTGCGGCGGCACCGCGGCGTCGTACGGACATCAAGCACTCCTGCGGGTTGGTTAGGTTCGCCTTACTTTATCGCCACGGGTGTACCGCCCAGCACACCCGCCTCCGCCATCTCAGCCGAATCAGGTGATGGCCACCCTTATGTGTGAAGTGCGCGGTCTCGTGTTGTTCGGCAGGAAGTGCGAAAACTAGCTTCGGTCGCCGGAGGTGATGGCCTGATGACGGCCTGTGCCATCGAGACCGCGGCCGACGGCGACGCGGTGCGCGAGGCGGCGTTCACAATCGCCGCTGACGGTTCCTACGCGGCGCGGCTCGCGGGTGAGGGAGACGCGCGGTTCCCCGAGCGCTGGACGCTCGACGGACCCGAGCCCTACGCCGTGCCACTGCCGGCCGACCAGCCCGAGGAGCCGGACACCGGACTGCTGCCGATGACGGACGGCCGGGTGCTGATCCACCGGCGGGAGGGAGGCGCCTCGCACGCCTTCGGCAGCGGCGGGGGCCGGCACTGCTTCTCGCTGCTGTATCCGACGGGGCCGCGGAACGGGCCGCGGACCGGGGAGCTGCCGGTGGGCGCGGTCGAGTGCGAGCGGCTGGAGCTGCTGCCGCCGGCCCCGGACGGCTCACGTGCGTACGCCCTGTCCGTGGGCGAACTGTCCACCACCGTATGGCAGGTGGCGGGCGGCGCCTTCGGGCCTGAGTACGTCGCCGAGGTCGCGGGGCGCTGCTCCGGCGGCGTATGGCTCGACCGTACGGGACGGATGCTCGCCCTGGACCGGGAGGCCGACGGGGTGACGAAGGCGGTGGCGGTCGACCTGGAGCGGGGCGGGGAGGTGACGCCGCTGTTGCAGATCACGGAGGGCAGCAACGACCGGCTGCTGCTCGCGGATCCGGACAGCGGGCTGTTGCTGATCCGGTCGGACGCGCCGGGGCGCGACCGGCTGGGGTGGGGTGTGCTGGGGAGCATGCTGCCGGTGCGTTTCCCGGAGTGCCTGGCTCCGGCCGACTGCGCGGTGACGCCGTTCGCGGTGCAGCCGGGGCAGGTACTGACGCCGGAGAGCTGCGCGGTGGCGCTGCGGGTGGACGGGGTGGCGGGGAGGAGCTGGGTCGGGGTGTGGCGGCCCGCCGGGCGGAGGCTGCATCACCTCGCGGCGCCGGCGGGGTGGTTGGCGGGGGCGGGGCTGTGGACGCGGGACGCGGTGCTGCAACTGCCGTACGTGACGGGGGCGGTGCCGTGCGGGGTGGCACGCGTCGATGCCCCGGAAGACGTGGTGATCACTGAACCCCCACAAGTGGAATCCGCAGGTGGGGAACCATTCCGGGCTCCGGACACTCCTGTGGTGTGCAAGCCCGTACCGCTCCAGCAGGCGCCCCTCACCGGGCGCGGGGCACGTGATTAACTCGGTCCGGGGCTACGCAGTCGTTGCGGCTGAACGCCGACGGTGACGGCGGGGCGGGCCTTGCACCACTGAAAGTGATCGCAGCGATTCCAGGGGATCTCCCAACATGTCTGAAGTCCGAACCGACACGACCCACACGCGGCCGCAGCCTTCGGCCGCCCAACGGGACGACGCCGGCCACCACTCCGGTAGGCACCGCGGGGGTGCGGCCGCGAAGGAGGATTCCAACACTCCGGCGCACGGCCGCCACCGCCGGTCGTAGGGGCCTACCCGAACTGGGGCGCTGCCCCAGACCCCGCTCCTCAAACGCCGGAGGGGCTCCCGCGTTTGAGGACACGCCCGCAGGGCGTCCGCGTTGACTGGGGGCTGGGGGCTGGGGGGCGCCCCCAGTTTCGGGAAGGGGCGGGTAGGGAACAGCGCCGCTGGCAACCCCACGTCACCCCCGCTTCAGCCCCAGCACCTCCGCCGCCGCGAACGTCTCGTTCGCCGGCCGGCCCTCGAAGTGCGGCGACAACCGCTCCGCCAGCTCCTCGTACGAGAAGACCTCCTTCGCCGTATCGAACTTGGCCGCCACCTTCGGCCGTTCCATGACCGCGACCATGCCCCCGTGCACGACGAGCAACTGCCCGTTGATCCTCCCCGCGGCCGGCGACGCGAGATAACCGACCAGCGGCGACACATGCTCCGGAGCCAGCGCGTCCAGCTCATCCCCCGCCGGCTCCGCGAACCCCGCGAACACGTCCTGCGTCATCCGCGTCCGCGCACGCGGACAGATCGCGTTCGCCGTAACGCCGTACTTCCCCAGTGCCAGCGCCGTAGACGTCGTCAGCCCGACGATCCCGCCCTTCGCCGCCGCGTAGTTCGGCTGCCCGGCCGACCCCGCCAGGTACGCCTCCGACGAGGTGTTGACGATCCGCCCGTAGACCGGAGCGGCGCCCGCCGCCTTGGACCGTGCGCGCCAGTGCGCCGCCGCGAAGTGCGTGGTGTTGAAGTGGCCCTTGAGGTGGACGCGGATGACGGAGTCCCACTCGTCCTCGGTCATCGAGAAGACCATCCGGTCGCGGAGAATCCCCGCGTTGTTGACCAGGATGTCCAGCTTTCCGTACGCATCGACGGCCAACTGAACCAGCGCGCCCGCCTCTTCATGGTCCGATACGTCGCCGAGGTGGGACACGGCCCGCCCGCCCGCCGCCCGGATCTCCGCGGCCACCTCCTCGGCCGGGGCCGCCGACGCCTCGCCCGAGCCGTCTCGCCCCGGCTGCCCGTAGTCGTTGACGACGACGCTCGCGCCGAGCCGGGCCAGTTCCAGGGCCTCCGCGCGGCCGAGGCCGCGCCCCGCGCCCGTGACGATCGCGGACAGGCCGTCGAGGGGCCGTGACATCGAAGACATCGAACCACCCCCTCAGATCTCGATGCACGTGCGCAGGGCCTCGCCCGTACGCATCTGGTCCAGCGCGTCGTTGATCCCGTCCAGCCGCACCCGGTGGGTGATCAGGCCGGCCAGATCAATCCGGCCCGCGCGCCACAGCGCGATGGCCCGCTCGTACGAACGGAGCACGTCTCCGCCCCCGTACATCGACGGCAGTATCCGCTTCTCGTCGAAGAACAGCTCGAACATGTTGACCTGGAGGAAGTCGTCCATGGCCCCCGCGCCGACGACGCACAGCGTGCCGCCGCGCCGCGTCGTCTCGTACGCCGTCCGGGCCGTGGCGGACTTGCCGACGACCTCGAAGACGTAGTCGAAGCCCTCCCCCGCCGTGACGCGCTGCTTGGCGTCGGCGAGCTCGTCCGGCGACACGGCCTCCGTCGCGCCGAAGCGCAGCGCCGCCTCCCGCCGCGACGCGACCGGGTCGACGGCGATGATCTGCGCCGCGCCCTGCACGCGCGCGCCCTGGACCGCCGAAATCCCGACGCCACCACACCCGATGACGGCGACCGACGAACCGGCCTCCACCTGCGCCGTGTTGATGGCCGCCCCGAGCCCCGTCGTCACTCCGCAGCCGATGAGCGCGGCGATCTCGTACGGCAGGTCGTCGGGGATCGGTACGGCGCAGCCCGCGTCCACCACGACCTCCTCCGTGAAGGTGCCGGTCCCGGCGAAGCCGAAGACGTCACCGCCGGGGCGCTTGAAGTTGGGCGTGCCGGCGTTCATGAGCCCGGCGAGGCACAGGTGGGCCTGCCCGCGTTTGCAGGACGGGCAGACGCCGCACGCGGGCAGCCAGCTGACCAGAACCCGGTCCCCCTGGCTGAGTCCCGTGACGCCGTCCCCGACGTCGATGACCTCGCCCGCGCCCTCGTGCCCCGGGATGAAGGGGGCGGGCTGGGGCAGTACGCCGCTCATCGCGGAGATGTCGGAGTGGCACAGTCCGGTGGCCCGGACGCGGAGCTTGACCTTGCCGGGCCCGAAGCCCACCGCCTCGACGTCGTCGAGGACTTCCAGCTTGTCCTGCCCTATCTCGTGCAGTACGGCTGCGCGCACGGTACGGCTCCCTTCACGGAGTTCGGGTCACGTGTGTACGACGGTGGTGTCGGCCAGTACCGGCGCGTCGTCCCTCTCGACGGCCGTGACCGACACCTGGACGCGCCCCGGCGACTTCCACATCCGCAGGCGCAGGGTCTCGCCGGGGAAGACGACCCCGGCGAAACGGGTGCTGTACGAGCTCACGCGCGCGACGTCGCCGCCGAGCACGGTGTCGACGACGGCCTTGAGCGTCATGCCGTACGAGCACAGGCCGTGCAGGATCGGCCGGTCGAAACCGGCGAGCTTCGCGAATTCGGGGTCGGCGTGCAGCGGATTCCAGTCGCCGGAGAGGCGGTAGAGCAGCGCCTGGTCCTCGCGCACATGCCGCTCGACTTCCGCGTCCGGCGCGCCGGTGGGCTGCTCGGTGCGCGCGGAGGGGCCGCGCTCGCCGCCGAAGCCGCCTTCGCCGCGTACGAAGATCTGGGTGTCGCTGGTCCACAGCGGTCCGTCGTCGTCGGCGGTCTCGGAGCGCAGCACGATCACCGCCGCCTTGCCCTTGTCGTACACCGCCTGGACCTTGGAGGTCTGCACTGCCTTGCCCTTGACGGGGATCGGGCGGTGCAGCTCGATGCGCTGGCCGCCGTGCAGGACATGCGCGAGGTCCACGTCGATGCCCGGCGCGGACAGCCCACCGACGACGGCCATGCCGGCGCCGGCGACGGTGGCGAAGCTGGGCAGGACGTGCAGCCGGGATTCGAGGGTGTAGCGCAGCTCGTCGGGGTCGGTGGCGGGCGTGCCGGCGCCGAGGCCGAGGTGGTAGAGCTGGACGTCCTTGTGGTCCCAGGCGATCTCGGCGCTGCGGGGTTCGGCTGCGACGGCCTTTGCGGCATCGATGGGCATGGGGATGCTGCTCCTTGATGGATGGAAGACCTCGGTGCGGCCGTCCGCACCGTCGGTCGCACCGAGGTCGTAGCGGGACCGGCCGCGGACCGCCAGTTCTAGAACGCGTTCTAGGCCGATGGGGCCTATGTATAACGCACCCCCCGACAGTTGTGAAGACAGCTCGCTGACGATGCGTCAGATTCGCTGACCGCTCGTCCAGGGCGGGCCCCCGGACTCACAAACGCACCATCCCGACACGCACCGCTCAGCGGACCATCGGCCCGACATCGGCCGGGGCGTAAGCTCCGACCAGCCCGTTGTCTCCATCGGCGGCGCGGGCCTCAAGGGCCTCGCCGAACGTCTCGCGGCGGCTTCCTGGTGAGCGCCGAACTGCCTGCCGGTACCGACCTCGAACTGGAGCCCAGCCCATGATCAGAGTCCTCCTCGCCGAGGACCAGGGCATGATGCGCGGCGCCCTCGCCCTGCTGCTCGGCCTGGAGGCGGACATCGACGTGGTCGCCCAGGTGGCGGCGGGCGACGAGATCGTGGACGCCGCCCTCGTCTCCCGCCCCGACGTGGCGCTCCTGGACATCGAACTTCCGGGGCTGAGCGGGCTGGACGCGGCGGCGCTGCTGCGTGACCAGGCACCGGACTGCCGGGTGGTGATCCTGACCACCTTCGGCCGGCCGGGTTATCTGCGGCGCGCGATGGAGGCCGGAGCGGCCGGTTTCCTGGTCAAGGACGGCCCGGTGGAGGAACTGGCCGCGACGATCCGCCGTGTGCTGACCGGCGAGACCGTCATCGACCCGGCGCTCGCGGCGGCCGCCCTCAGCTCCGGGCCCAGCCCGCTCACCGCGCGCGAGTGCGACGTACTGAACGCGGCGGTGGACGGGGCGACCGTCGCCGACATCGCGGGGAAGCTGCACCTGTCGGAGTCGACCGTACGGAACTACCTGTCATCGGCGATCGGCAAGACCGGCACCCGCAACCGCATGGAGGCGGTACGCGCGGCGAGGCAGCAGGGCTGGCTCTGACTTTCGCTGCCTCGCCAGGTCAAACGGAGACCTTCACGGCGACCGGCTTGGGAAACGGCATCATGTCCCAGCCCAAGGGCCAGCCTCGTTCGCACCGGTCTCCGGCCTCGGCTTCCAGAAGTCGGGGAATGCGCCACTTCCACCACACGCCCCGCTCCTCGGTTCGGCCGGGCCAGGCAATGGTGGCCGAGCGGAACCGCCCATCGAGTGCGTCGAGCTCCGGTTGTCGGACGGACCTGACACGCGGGGGCAGAAGGGGCCAGACCTCGGCCAGCTCACCACGGCACCAGATGTCGTTGACCAGCTCTGGCGCGCACCATGAATAGCCGGCTTCCACCTCTTCCACCAGTGCGGTCCACTGAGCGAACAGAGAGTTGAGTGTGCGGTGCCGACCGTCGGCCCAGCGGTCGACCCCCGTAGAGACGAGAGCCGCGCGCACGGCCTCGTACTCCTCGGCGGTCAGCGGCAATCCGTCGGCTTGTTCGGACACGGGGACCATGCGTCGACTATGCCAGGGCAGGCCCTAGAGCTGCTTCTCACGGTGGCGCGGCAGCCAGACCAGCATCAGGACCACACCCGCCAGCAGCGCCCCGGCCCCCACCCGGAACGCCAGGGCGTACCCGGCCGTCAGGGCCTCCGCGCTCAGCTCGCCACCCGTCCTGGACGCCGCGACCGTGGACAGCACCGCGAGACCCAGTGCGCCGCCCATCGTGCGCGAGGTGTTGATGACGCCCGACAGGAGCCCGGCGTCGCCCGGTTCGCCGCTCGATGTCGCGAGCGAGGCCAGCGGGGTCGACGCGAGGCCCGCGCCGGCCATCATCACGATGCCCGGGCCGAGGATGGCCGTGAGGTACGTCCCATCGGCGCTCAGCGTGGACTGCCACGCCATGCCGCCGGCCGCCACCAGGGCGCCGCTGATCGCGACCCGGCGCGCACCGAACCTGGCCATGAAGCGCGGGGCCAGCTTGGATCCGATGACGATGCTCAGGGAGCTGGGGACGAGGGCGAGCCCGGCTCCGAGCGGGGTGTAGCCCAGGACGTTCTGGGCGTACAGCGTCATGAAGAACCACATGCAGAACATCGCGGAGCCGTTCACGAACATCGCCGCGTTCGCCGCCGAGACCGCCCGCACCCGGAAGAACTTCAGCGGCATCAGCGGCGCCTTGGTCCGCGCCTCCACCGCCACGAAGGCGCCGAGGAGCAGGAGTCCAGCCGCCAGCGGCACCAGGGTGGCCGCCGCCGCCCAGCCTTCCGCCTCGGTCTGCACAATCCCGTACGCGAGAGTCGCGAGCCCGGCGGTGACCAGCAGTGCGCCGGGGAGGTCGAGCCGCCGCCCGTCCCTGGCGTGGCTCTCGACGAGCCACAGGGCCGCGCCCGCGAGGACCAGCGCGCCGACCGGCACATTGATCAGCAGCACCCAGCGCCAGGACAGCGCGTCCGTCAGCAGACCGCCGACGAGCCCGCCCGCGGCGCCACCGCCCGCGCCGACCGCCGACCACGTTCCGATGGCCCGCGTTCTGGCGGAGCCTTCGGGGACGGCGGAGGTGAGGATGGTGAGCGTCGCGGGCGCCAGTACGGCCGCGCCGAGGCCCTGCGCCGCGCGAGCGGCCAGCAGATGCCAGTCCTCCTGGGCGAGCCCGCCGGCCAGGGAGGCGGCGGTGAAGAGGCCGAGTCCGGTCAGGAAGGTCCGCTTTCGGCCGAAGAGGTCCGCCGCGCGGCCACCGAGGAGCATGAATCCGGCGAAGGCGATCGAGTAGGCGTTGACCACCCATTGCAGACCGATCGCGCTCAGCCCGAGGTCGGCGCGCATCGACGGCAGCGCGACGTTCACGACCGACACGTCGAGAACAACGAGGAACTGGCCCGCGCAGGCGGCCAGTACGACCACCCAGGTGCGGGATGCCTTGCGGGCGGGGGGTATTCGGGTTTCGGAGTGAGCTTCGACCATGGGCGTCATGCTCGCAGCATCGGTGCGCCCCGTACATCCGCGTCTCGGCGCGGGCGCGGCGCCTGCGGCGGGCTTGTTCCCCACCCCGCCCCTTCCCGAAACTGAGGGCAAGCCCCCAGCCCCCGGGACGCCCTCCGGGCGTGTCCTCCGGGCGTGTCCTCAAACGCCGGACGGACTGGATTTGCCGCGCGCGGCTGCGGGATATGAGGCAGCGCCCCAGAGCCCCCCGTCAAACCGCCCGCAGCATCGTCACCACCGCCGCGCCGCCGAGCCCGATGTTGTGCGCCAGGCCGACCCGCGCTCCCGCCACCTGTCGCGCCTTCGCCTCGCCCCTCAACTGCCACGTCAGTTCCGCCGCCTGCGCCAGGCCGGTCGCGCCCAGTGGGTGGCCCTTGGAGATGAGCCCGCCGGAGGGGTTCACCACCCATCGGCCGCCGTACGTCGTCGCCCCGCTCTCCACCAGCTTCCCGGACTCGCCTTCCCCGCACATGCCCAGCGCCTCGTACGTCAGCAGCTCGTTGACGGAGAAGCAGTCGTGCAGCTCGACGACGTCGACGTCCTCGATGCCGAGGCCGGACCTCTCGTACACCTGCCGCGCCGCCGCCCGCGACATCGGCTTGCCGACGACGTCGATACAGGAACCGGAGGCGAAGGATTCCTCCGTGTCCGTCGTCATCGCCTGGGCGACGATCTCGACGGACTTGGCGTGCAGGCCGTACTGGACGAGGAAGCGCTCGGAGACGACCACGGCAGCCGCCGCGCCATCGGAGGTCGGGGAGCACTGGAGCTTCGTGAGCGGCCGGTGGATGGTCTTCGCGGCGAGGATCTCGTCGACCGTCCATACGTCCTGGAACTGGGCGTTGGGGTTGTCCGCCGAATGCCTGTGGTTCTTGGCGGCGACCGCGGCGAGCTGCGCCTCGGTCGTGCCGTACCGCTCCATGTGCTCGCGCGCCGCGTTGCCGAAGATCTGCGCGGTGGGCGGGGTCATCTCGAAGCCGTGGGCTGCCGCCATGACGCCGTAGTGGCGCGCGACGGGGGAAGTGGCGAAGTCCCCAGCGTCCGAGCCCCCGCCCAGCGCCCCCCGCTTCATCTTTTCGAAGCCCAGCGCCAGCACACAGTCGCTGATGCCGCCCTCGATGAACTGCCGAGCCATCATCAGCGCCGTGGAGCCCGTCGCGCAGTTGTTGTTCACGTTGTAGACGGGGACGCCGGTCAGGCCGAGTTCGTACGCCGCCCGCTGGCCGGCCGTCGAAGCCTGGAAGCAGTAGCCGACGGGGACCTGCTGGACCTTCCCGTACGCAATCCCCGCGTCCGCCAGCGCCTTCGTCCCGGCCTCCTTCGCCATGTCCCAGTACTGCCAGTCGTCACGGCTCTCGGGCTTCTCGAACTTCGTCATCCCGACACCGACGATGTACGCCTTCGTGGTCATCAGCGGAGCTCCCTTCAGTCACGCGGCAGGCCGAGGATCCGCTCGGCGACGACATTGAGCTGGACCTGCGTCGTGCCGCCCGCGATCGTCAGGCAACGCGACATCAGGAAGCCGTGCACGGCCCGCTCCCCCGCCCCCTCGCGCACCGCGCCCTGCGGGCCGAGCAGTTCGAGGGCGAGTTCGGCGACCTTCTGCTGGTGGGGGGTCTGGACGAGTTTGCGTACGCTCGCTCCCGCGCCGGGTTCCAGGCCCGACACCTGCTGCGTCGTCGTACGCAGCCCGATGCAGGCCAGGGCGTGCGCCTCGGCGGCGAGCGCCCCGATACGCGCCCTGTAGACGTCGTCGAGTTCCGCCGACCCCGCGATCAGCGTTTCGAGTCCCGTGTCGAAGGCCACCTGGTCGGCCATGTGGACCCGCTCGTTGCCCAGGGTGTTACGGGCGACCTGCCAGCCGCCGCCCACCTCCCCGACCACCGCGTCGTCCGGCAGCAGTACGTCGTCGAAGTAGACCTCGTTGAAGAGCGATTCCCCGGTGATCTCCTTCAACGGACGGATGTCGATGCCGTCCGCCGCCGCCTTCATGTCGACGAGGAAGTACGTAAGCCCCTTGTGCTTCGGCGCGTCCGGGTCCGTACGGGCGAGCAGGATCCCGTAGTCCGCCCACTGCGCCGCGCTCGTCCACACCTTCTGCCCGTTGACGCGCCACCCGTCCGCCGTCTTCTCGGCCCTCGTCCGCAGCGACGCCAGGTCCGACCCGGCCTCCGGCTCCGAGAACAGCTGGCACCACAGCACCTCGCCACGCAACGTCGGCCCGAGATAGCGCTGCTGCTGCTCCGGCGTCCCGTACGCGATCAGCGACGGTACGACCCAGGTGGCGATCCCCAGATCGCTCACCTTCACCCCGGCCGCTCGCATCTCCTGCTGTACGGCGAGCTGCTGTACGGGCCCCGCCCCCAGCCCGTACGGCGCGGGCAGGTGCGGGGCGGCGTACCCCGTGGACGCCAGCGCACGCCGCGCGGCGCCCGGGTCGAGGCCGCGCGCCCCCTCGATCGCCTCCCTCGCCTGCTGCCGGTACGCGTCGGCCTCCGGCGGCAGCTCCAGCCGCAGCTCGCGCCGCGCGCCGGCCGACGCGAGGCGTGCGGCGCGCAGCCGGTGCTCGTCGCCCGGGCCGAGCAGTTGCCGCGCGACCAGCGCCCGGCGCAGATACAGGTGGGCGTCGTGTTCCCACGTGAAGCCGATGCCGCCGAGGATCTGGACGCAGTCCTTGGCGCAGGTGAAGGCGGCGTCGAGTGCGGTCGACGCGGCGAGCGCGGCGGTGAGCGTACGTACGCCGGGCTCGCACGCCGGCTCGTCGGCGGCCCGCGCCGCGTCCCACACCAGGGCCCGCGCCTGTTCGACGCGGACGAGCATGTCGGCGCACAGGTGCTTGACGGCTTGGAACTGTCCGATGGGACGCCCGAACTGCTCACGCACTTTCGCGTACGCGACGGCCGTGTCCAGGGCCCACCCCGCGGTCCCGCACGCCTCGGCCGCGTACAGCACGGCCGCCAGGTCCCGTACGAGCACGGTGTCCACACCGAGCTCCCGCCCGGCCGGGACCGCCACGCCCCGGGCCACGACCTCGGCCGTCGGCCTGGCCGGGTCGGCACTCTCCTGCGCGCGCACGGTAAGTGCCGAGGCGTCCACGGCGAGCGTCAGCGGGCCGCGCGCCGACTCGGCGGCCAGCAGGATCAGGTCGGCCTGCGCCCCGGCGAGGACCGGCGGCGCGGCCCCGTCGAGTACGTAACCGCCGCCGCCCGCCGGCACGGCCGTGAGCGTCCCTGGGCCCAGCGCCACGGCCCCGATCCGCCCGCCGTCCGCGAGACCGGCCGCCAGGTCGCGCTGCCCGGCCCGGTGGAGTACGGCCGAGGCGAGGACGCTGGGCAGATACGCCCCCGGCAGCGCGGACCGCCCGGTCTCCTCCAGCACGACAGCGAGGTCGAGGAGTCCGCCACCCCCTCCGCCGTACTCCTCGGGCAGGTGCAGCCCGAGCAGGCCCTGCTCCGCCGCTCCGTCCCAGTACCAGGGCCGCCGCTCCCCCGCCCCGTCGAGCACCTTCCGCACAGCCTCGGGCGGCACGGCCCGCGCGAGCCGGCGGCGTACGGAGTCCGCCAGGTCGCGATGCTCTCGCGTGATTCCGATACCCATGCGCGGCAGACTAGAACACGTTTCAATCTGACGGAAGGTCAGGAGACTGATCGGTCAGCCGTCGCCGTCCCATGGATACTCGGTCTCGCTGCTACTGCGGAGCGATCGCGCGGCACGGCGGACGGCGAGGACGGTGGGCCGAGTCCGGTTCTTCTCCAGCCATGCCAGCGCCGAGTGGGACGGGGGCAGGTCGACGACGTCGACATACCGCACGCCCGGCCGGGGGAAGAAATGCCGGGCGGCCGCCGGCAGGAAGCACATGGCCTGCCCGTGGGCGACGGCGTGCAGCAGGGCCTCCATGTCCGTGACGACGGGCCCGTACCGTACGGGGGTGCCGTCGGGTCGCGGGTCCACCGCCCAGAAGTCCCACCAGACCCGCGGGGCTCGTGCCGGAACGTCGACGACCGGGTGGTTGGCGAGCTGGGCGAGCGTGATGCGCTCCAGGGCCGCCAAGGGGTCGTCGGCCGACAGGCAGGCGACGCGGGGCTCGGTGGCGAGATGGTGCAGTTCGATGCCCTCGGGAACCGGCGGGCGCAGGAAGACCACATCGACCTCGTCCTGGATCAGGGCGGCCACGTGGTCGACGAAGTTGAGGCTGACGATCCGTATCCCGATGGCGGGATGGCGTGCGTGCAGCGCCTGAAGCACGGCACGCGTGTGCGGCATGGCGGCCTCGGCGCCGATGGCACCGACCACCAGCTGCCCGGAGAGCTGGCGCAGTTGGGCATCGGCCGCCCGGCGTAATCGGTCCGTGGCCGCGACCGACGCCCCGATCTCCGGGAGCAGGGCCTGGCCGGCCGGGGTGAGTTCGACGGTACGGCTGGTGCGCTCCAGCAGCCGTATGCCCAGACGCTTCTCCAGGTCTCGGATCTGCTGGCTGAGTGCGGACTGCGTCATGAACAACCGCTTCGCGGTACGGCTGAAGTGGAGCTCCTCACTCAGCGCCAGGAACAACCGCAACTGGTGGATCGTCGGCTCCCCCGCCCCGCTCCCGCCGCTTCCCCCGCGCACAACCGCGTTGCCCTCGGCCGACCGCCCCGCGTCACTACCTGCGACCATGGTGATTCCCTTATCAGTGGCCTGTGTTGTCTCATGCCCGTGTCCATGACACGGGCTGCCTCCTGTGCGAGTGTCTCAATCGCCCCGCCGTCTGACTGACCATCCGCCGGCATCGGGGGGCAGACCTGCTGAACACGTGGCAATGACGGGGATCACCATGTTTCGTTCACGGCAGTTTCGGGCGCACGGAGTCGGCGGACTACGCGCCTGCCTAGCTCTCCTGCTCGCCTGCGTGTGTCTCGCACCGGTGTCGGCCGCATCGGCCACGTCAGCGGCGTCGCACCGGGCACCGAGCACCGGCGAGCCCGACCGGACGACGGCGTCGTCCGAGGTGCCCGCAGGAGTCACCGCCGGGGTCGCCGTCTTCGACCGGCAGACCGGGACCTTCACCGAGCAGCTGAACACCACGATGCCGTTCCGGTCGGCATCCGTGGTGAAGCTGCTGATCACGCTGGACCACTTGTGGGACAAGGGCCCCGCGTACGACATCCCCGCCGCCGACCGCACGCGGCTGGACGCGATGCTGCGCAGCAGCAATGACGACGCGGCGAGTCACTACTGGGTGCAGAACGGCCAGGGCGCCATCATCGACCGGATGGTCACCCGGCTGGGCCTGACTCACACAAGCCGTCCCCCATCGACGCATCCCGGCTACTGGGGCTACACCGCTGTCACGGCCTCCGACACCGTACGGATCTACCGTTACCTGCTGGACAGGGCACCCACGCCCCTGCGCGACTACGTGATGGGAAACCTGCGGCGGTCGACGCGCTGCGCGACTGACGGCTTCGACCAGTACTTCGGCATCGCGGAAGCCTTCGAGCGCCCGTGGGCGGTCAAGCAGGGATGGTCCGAGTTCAGCTCGGGTGGCTGCACCGCCGCACCGACCACCGCCAAGGCTCCCGCCGACGCGTCCGCCGACGCCCGTACCACGGCGGCGAACGGTGTGGACCTGACCCGCCCGGCACTGCACACCACCGGCACCGTCGGTGCCGGTGACCGGGCCATCGTGGCCGTCCTCACCCTGCACCCGGACGGCACCACGTACGGCAAGGCCTACTCCGACCTGGGCAGACTCACTCGCTCGCTCGTCGTGCCCGGTGCGCAGAAGCCCGCGGGCACGTGGTTCGGAACCTGGAGCTCCGGTGTCCGTGTCCGGGCCGGGGCAACCACGGAATCCGCCACCCTGACCACCCTGCCCGCCGGTGTGGAGGTACTGGTCTCCTGCCAGAAGCAGGGGCAGACGGTCACCGTGCCGCCGTACACCAACTCCTGGTGGGCGTACCTGCCTCAGTACGGCGGTTACATGACCAACATCTACATCAAGTCACCCGACAACCAGCTTCCCGGCGTCCGGGTCTGTTGAGGGGAGGGCAGGTGATGGCACGCCTTCACAGGAACGCACTGGTCGCCGCGGCAGCGCTCCTCGCCCTGCAGCTCCTGTCCACAGGCTGCTCCGGCGCACGGACAGCCGCAACCGCCCCGCAGAAGACCTCCGGCGCGGCCACCACGGCTGCGAGGCCGTCCACGACGGGCGAGCTGACGCTCCTGCACGACGCGGAACAGGAACTGCGGCGCAGATGCATGGCAGCGGCCGGCTTCAGGTACTGGGCCGAGTCCGCGAAGCCGATGCCCGAGTCGCGGGAGTTCCCCTACGTCGTCGACGATCCGGCGTGGGCGAGCCAGTACGGCTACGGGAGCACTCTGAACGCGCGGATCGGCCGGCTGCGCGCCAAGGACCCGAACCAGGTGTACCTGCGTGGACTGTCCCAGGAACGGAGACGAGCCGCGATCACCGCCCTCAACGGCACCCGCACGGATTCGCAGCAGCTGACATCGCGGCTGCCCAGCGGGATGGTCATGGGACACAGCGCCACCGGGTGCAGGGCGGAGGCCTGGCAGAAGCTGTACGGCGATCTTCCCGGCTGGTACGCGGCGAGCACGCTGGTCGCGAACCTGAAGGCGCACAGGTACGAACGGGTGCTCGCGGACCCGGAGTTCGGCCGGGCGGTCACAAAATGGTCGACCTGTATGCGGGCGAGCGGGCACGCCTACCGCGACCCGTCGCAGAGCAAGGCCGAGTTCCTGCGGGACGCGAAGACCGGTGACCTGGCGGCGGAAACCCGGGTCGCCGCCCAGGAAGCCCGGTGCGCGCTCAGCAGCGGCCTGTCCGCCGTCGCCGTACGCCTGGACCGCCGCCACGACCAGGCACTGCGCCAAGAGCACCGAGAAGCGGTGGACCGGGTGGAGCGCCTGCGGACCAACGCGCTGCCGCGAGCACGAGACGTGCTGGCCCCCTGACGGGCCAGGCACCCAGAAACTCCCGCACCGGGTCCGCAGACCACTGCTGCCCCGGGCAAGGCGGGGTGAGAGATACGACAGCGAATCAACGAGGGGAATATTCATGTCGATGAACCGAGGCAGGTTCCTGCTCGCCACGGCTGCGGTCGTCACCGCACTCGGGCTGGCACCCACCACCGCACAAGCCGCCGCCCCCGCGCCGGCGCCCGCGCAGGCCGGCACCGCCGCCCAGATAGGCACCGCCGCCCAGGCCGCGGACGGTCTCCTCTACGCGTGGGAGCACTCGTGGAAGGGCGGCCGTCAGGTTACCTGGGTCAACAGCAGCTCCGACTGGGCAGACCGGAACATGCGCAACCAGGCCTCCTCCGTGCACAACAACGGCTACGCGGGCGCCTACGAGGACGTACTGCTGTATTGGGACCGTGGCAACGTCGGCGCCGCCTACTGCCTGGGCAACGGCAACTACCTCATGGACATGCGCTACGACCGCTTCCCGTACAACGGCAATGGAGGCGGCGAGTACATGGACAACAACGTCGCCTCGCACCGCTGGGGCAACTACTGCTGACGCGCTGAGACCGGCGCAGCCGCAGTGTGCGGCTGCGCCGGGGCGCGCACCGACCACCGACCACCGACCACGGACGCAGCCTTCGCTGCCTGTCGTCAGGAGAAGCACAGTCATGATCAAGCTCACCTTGGGCGCGGCGACTCGTGCGGTGTGTGCCGCAGTGTTGATCGCAGGTGGACTGACCGCCGCCATGCCCGCCACCGCACAGGCCTCTCCACAGGACTGCGAGCGAGGAGCCAGGGGATTCGTCGACATCCCCGACAACCAGTCGGGAGTTGAAGTCGGTCCCGGCTACCACTTCGACTTGCACCCCGGAGCGTCCTGGCCCGGAAGGATCACGTTGAAGCACGCCAGGATCAACGGAGAGATCCGGGGCTTCGCGTCGCTGACCGGTCCCTGGGCAGGGGATGAGGTCTGGATGGACTGGACGGTCGACGGCGGACGCAACTGGGTCCAGTGCGGCCCCTTCCGCGCCACCCGGCTGGGCGATCCGCTGACCACCGCCGCCCAGCGCACCGACAACAGCACCAACTGGCGATTCCGCGCGTGCGGCAGTCGCGGCAATGGCAGCCCGGTGCAGTGCACCGGCTGGTGGTAACCCTCGTCCGATATTCAGTGCCGGCTCGCGGCCAATATCTGTGACCGCCAAGTACGGGCGGCAGTGAGAGCCCGGCAGGCGCGTGCCTGCCGGGCTCTCACTGTGTGGCGACGCCCCTCAGAGGCCGCCCTCGGCAGCCGCCGTGACGAAGGCCGCGAAGGCAGCGGGAGCGACGGCGAAAGCGGGCCCTTCGGGGTGCTTGGAGTCGCGGACGGCGATACGGCAGGGCTGAGCGGCGACCTCGACGCACTCACCGCCGGAGCTGCCGCTGTACGACGACTTGCGCCAGGCGGCGGCGCCGAGCGGGGCGCACTCGACGCAGTCGCCACCGCTGGTGCTGCTGTACGACGACTTACGCCATTGCGCGCCCGTCAGATCCTGGTTCGTGGCCATAACGCTCCTCCATTACGCGGGCGATCAGAGTTGCCGACTCCCGAGGGGAGAGTGCTTCCGCCTGAAGGCGAGCGTAACCGACCGAACGATCCCTGATCAGTTGTGGATTGGCCGTCATGTAGGGCGCGTCATACGTCTCCGCGTAGAAGAGGTCCGGGTCGTCATCGAACCGCAGAAGGTTGAACGCGCCGATCATTCCGGGGTGTTGCCCCACGGAGAACGGAAGCACCTGGAGCTGTAGCCACTTCTCGTCGCGGGAGGCCAACAGGCGGCCGAGTTGCTTCCGCATGATCTCGCTGCTGCCGACCTCCCGATGCAGCAGAGCCTCGTCCAGCACCACACAAATCACCGGCGGATGGTGCGGATCCAGAATGCGCTGGCGCTCCATGCGGGCCGCTACCATCTCGTCGAGCTTGCCCGGATGGCCGATGCTCAGCAAGGCTCGCGCATACTCCCGCGTCTGGAGGAGCCCGTACACCACCTGTGTCTGGAACGTGGAGATGTACGTCGCCCGCGCCTCCATCTCCGCATACGGCTGGAACCAATGCGGCAACTGACTCCGCAGCACCAGCCCCAACAGCCGCGAAAACGTCCCGCCCGTCCCCAGCGCCGCGTCGATCCGTTCCGAGAAGTCGCGGGTCGGCACCTTCCGTGCCGTTTCCACCTGGCCGATCAGTGAGCCCGTACAGAAGACGATGTCGCCGAGCTGCCCCTGCTTGAGTCCGGCCGCCTCTCTCAGGCGACGCAGTTCGGAGCCGTAGTAGTCCAGCGGTGATGCGCTGGGATCGAGGTCGCGGATGTTGACCATGGTGGCGGCCACCCCCCAAGTTCACGCCGTGCGGCGTTCGTTTCGGTCAGTAGCCGAGCGTAATCGCGCCACGCCATCCTGGTGGCATGAATCACGTAACTGCCCATTCATCGGCGCAAATTGACGCCAGTTACCGCATGGGCTTCACCGTCGGCGAACACTCAGCGCGACACATGCGGCGCATCTTGCGCACGTTTCTGGCTCGCTGGGACATGGCCGAGGTCACCGACGCCGCCGAACTCGCGCTCACCGAGCTCGTCGCCAACGTCGTACGGCACGTGCCCGGCCGCCACTGCACGCTCCTCATCCTGCGGCAGCCGGGCGGACTGCGGGTGGAGGTCACGGACAGGTGCCCCCGACCGGCGCACGCGACGGGCGGCGGAGGCGACGAGCTCGCCGAGGGCGGGCGGGGACTGCTGCTGGTCGAGGCCGTGACCGACCGCTGGGGCACGGTGCCGATGCCCGGCGGCAAGACGGTGTGGTTCGAGTGCGACGTGAAGCAATAATGGGCGGCCTGTACGTACCGACCAGTAGGAGAATCCCATGGCCGCCGCCGCGCCCAAGCCCGAGACGCTCGACGCCTTCGCCGCCGCCAAGGGCTTCATGCCGGTACGTGAAGGGCTCGCCCTGTACGCCGCGGCCACCGAAGCCGGTGCGCTCGGGCTGCCGCTGCTGGAGGTCGGCACGTACTGCGGGCGCTCCACGATCCTGCTCGCCGACGCCGCCCGCGAGGCCGGCACGGTCGCCGTGACCGTCGACCACCACCGGGGCAGCGAGGAGCAGCAGCCCGGCTGGGAGTACCACGACCCGACCGTCGTGGACCCGGAGGTCGGCCTGATGGACACCCTCCCCACCTTCCGCCGCACGCTGCGCAAGGCGGGCCTCGAAGACCACGTGATCGCGGTCGTCGGGCGATCGCCGCAGGTCGCGGCCGTGTGGGGCGGCAAGGTCGGGCTCGTCTTCATCGATGGCGGACACACCGACGAGCACGCGAACGGCGACTACGAGGGCTGGGCCCCGCACGTAGCGACCGGCGGGCTGCTCGTCATCCACGACGTCTTCCCGGACCCGGCGGACGGCGGCCAGGCCCCGTATCGCGTGCATCAGCGCGCCCTCGCGTCCGGCGCCTTCACCGAAATCTCGGTGACCGACTCTCTGCGCGTCCTGCGCCGCGTTTCGCCGGGGATCTGACCGGCCCGGATAGCATCGCCGGGTGTCGTACGACAGCCAGCCCCCCGCTTCCCCCACTCCCTCCACCCCTCCTCGCCGCCTCGGCCGCGGGAATGTCACCGTCGCGGTCGCCGCGCTGGTCCCGACCGCCCTGGCGGGCTGGCTCGTGTGGCAGGCGATGAGCGGTCCCGGTGACGCCGAGCCGCCGAAGGTGGTTCCGCTGCCGAGCCAGAGCCGGTCCGCGTCGCCGCCCACCGACGCGAAACCATCGGCGCCCACGTCGCCCCCCGCGGCAACCGCTTCCCCTTCCGAAACCAAGAAGGACGAGAAGCCGGACGGGACCGGGCCGCTCGCCGGCAAGGTCGTGGTGGTCGACCCCGGCCACAATCCGGGCAATTTCCGCCACACGCGCGAAATCAACAAACTCGTCGACGTCGGCACGCACCGCAAGGAGTGCGACACCACCGGCACATCGACCAACGGCGGCTACACCGAGGCCTCATTCACCCTGGACGTCTCGCGCCGCCTGCGCGCCCTCCTCGAAGAGCAGGGCGCGACGGTGAAGCTTGTGCAGAACGACGACCGCCCGTACGGACCCTGCGTGGACGAGCGGGCCCGTATCGGCAACGAGGCGAAGGCCGACGCCGTCGTCTCCGTCCACGCCGACGGCTCGGCGGTCGGCAACCGCGGCTTCCACGTCATCCTGCCCGCCCTGGTGAAGGACGGCGCCGCGGACACCGCGAAGATCGTCGGCCCTTCGCGCGAACTCGGCACGCGCATCGCGGGCAAGTTCGTCCAGGCGACCGGCAGCGCTCCGTCCAACTACGTGGGCGACGGTACGGCGTTGGACGTACGCAAGGACCTCGGCGGCCTCAATCTGTCGACTGTGCCCAAGGTGTTCATCGAATGCGGCAATATGCGTGATCCGAAGGACGCTGCCCTGCTGACGAACGAGGGCTGGCGCCAGAAGGCGGCGCAGGGAATCGCCGACGGCATCGGCAGTTACCTCAACGGGTAAGGCTGATACCGGGCGGCCGACCCTGCCCGGGGGGACGATAGATTCATCCGTACGATGGGGAGCTGCCCCCGAGCTTCACACTGTGCCGCCCCGACGAGTCGACCCACTAAGGACCTTCAAAGTGAACATCCGCTCCCTCACTCGAGGCGACGGCGTGGTGATCGGAGCAGCGGTGGTGCTGTTCATCGCCTCGTTCCTCGATTTCAAGTCGTACGACAAGCCGGCTTGCTCGGGCGAGTTCTGCCCTCCGGCCTCCCTCGACTCCTACAACGCCTGGGACAGCCTGGCCCTTCTGATGAGCATCTACCTCGCCGGCGTCATCGCGGCGGCGCTCATCGTGGTGTCCCGTTCGATGCCGCAGCAGCGCAAGATCGCCGGTATCGACCTGGGCCAGTTCGGCGTCGCGTTCGCCGTGTTCGCCGCCTGGACCGCCTTCTGGACGATCATCGACGGCAGCAACTCCGGCCCCGGTCAGATCCTCGGCCTGCTCGCGGTGCTGATCCTCGCCGTCGGCGCCGTTGCCGCCCCGCTCGTCCCGGCACTCAAGGCCCCGCTCATGCCCGCCCCGAAGCCGCAGGTCGCGCAGCCGTACGGTGGCCAGCCCGGTCAGCCGGGCCCCGGTGGCTACGGCTACCCCGGCGCCCAGCAGCCGCCCTACGGCGGTCAGCCGGGCCAGCCGCAGCCGTACGGTGCGCAGCCCCAGCCGCAGCAGGGCCAGCCCCAGGCCGCGCAGCAGCAGGCGGCCCCGGCGCAGCAGGCCGCAGCGCCCGCTACTGCCGCCGCCGACTTCGCGCCGTTCTGGTTCGCGGTTCCGGTCGCCCGTCCGCTGTACGCCGAGGACGGTTCGCCGACGCCGATCGCCGAGCTCGCGCCCGGCACCTGGTACCTGGCGGTGGAGCAGCGCGGTCCCGGTCTGGTCGCCCAGACGCAGGACGGCCGCCGCGGAGTCCTTCAGGACACCACCGGCATCCAGCGCGGCTGAGGCCCCGCTCGCCACAACGCAACGGCCACGGCCCCTCGCCCCTTCCGGGCGGGGGGCCGTTGTCGTACAGTCGCCCGGTCACCATGTCCTGACGAACCGTCAGACGGGATCAGCGATGCGCCTCGGACTCGCTCTCGGCTACTGGGGCCGCGGCCCCGCCCCCGCCCATCTCGACCTGGCCCGCGAGGCCGAGCGCCTCGGGTACGACTCCGTGTGGACCGCCGAGGCGTGGGGCTCCGACGCGTTCACCCCGCTCACCTGGATCGCGGCGCACACCTCACGCATCAGGCTCGGCACCGCCGTCGCGCAGATGGCCGCCCGCACACCCACCGCCACGGCCATGCACGCCCTCACGCTCGACCACCTCTCCGGCGGCCGGATGATGCTCGGGCTCGGGCTTTCGGGGCCGCAGGTCGTCGAGGGCTGGTACGGGCGGCCGTTCCCCGCCAGCCCGCTGACCGCGACCCGTGAGTACGTCGACGTGATCCGCCAAGTGCTCAGGCGCGAAGCCCCCGTTGAGCTGGACGGCCGGTTCCACCCGCTCCCCTACCGGGGCGCGGACGCGACCGGCATCGGCAAGGCGCTCAAGCCGATCACGCATCCGCTCCGGGCCGGCCTCCCTCTCCTCCTCGGCGCTGAGGGCCCCAGGAACATCGCCCAGACGACCCGCATCGCCGACGGCTGGCTCCCGCTCTACTGGTCACCGATGCGCACCGACGTGTACGCGGCGTCGCTTGCCGCCGTCCCCGCCGACTTCATGATCGCGCCGATGGCACGGGCGCAGGTCTGCGACGACGTCGCCGAAGGCCTGCTGCCGGTCAAGGCGATGCTGGGCTTCTACATCGGCGGCATGGGCCACGCGGCCCGCAACTTCCACGCCGACCTGATGGCCCGCATGGGCTTCGAGGCGCAGGCGCGCCGCGTCCAGGAGTTGTTCCTCGCGGGCCGCAAGGAGGAGGCGGTCCTGGCGGTCCCCGACGCGTTCGCCGACGAGATCTCCCTGGTCGGCCCGCGCGAGCGCATCGCGGAGCGCCTGGAGCTCTGGCGCAAGGGCCCGGTGACCGACCTCCTCATCACTGCTCCGGACCCGCACACCTTGCGGGTACTGGCCGACCTGAACGGCTAAAGCCCGACGCTGCGTATGGCAGAGGTACCATACGCATATGAGCCTCAAGCGGACGACCGTGTACCTCGAAGAGGAAGACCTTCGCGCGCTCAAGAACATCGCCTCGCTCAAGGGAATAAGCGAGGCCGAACTGATCCGCGAGGGCGTACGTCTGGCCATCGCCCAGAACCGGACCTGGGAGGAGCCCGCCGGGCTGCCTGTTTTCGAGAGCGGTGACCCGGCCTTCGCCGAGAACTCGGACAGCCTCCTGCGGGACAGCGGCTTCGGCTCGTGGGACGAGAGGCGTCCGTGATTGTCATCGCCGACACCTCGGGGATCATCGCATCCATCGACCGGAGCTGCCCCGATCACACACGGGCCCGTGAGGTCATGGACACGGCAGGACTCGTCGTCATCGCGCCGCTCGTCCTGGCGGAACTCGATCACCTGGTGAGCGGACGTTTCGGCCAGCAAGCCGCGGGCGCCGTGATCGACCAGATCCTGACCCAGGCACGGTCGGGCCGGTACCTGATCGGCGAAACGGGCGCCGATGTGCTGTCCGACGCCCGCTTGACCCAGCGGCGGTACCACGATCTCGAACTGGACCTCACCGACGCCGTGATCACGGTGCTGGCGCGGGAGTACGCGACGGACGCTGTTCTCACCCTGGACAGGAAAGACTTCCGCACCATCCGGCCCCTGTCCGCACACAAGGCCTTCCGGCTCCTGCCGGACGACCTGTAGGCGACCGAGGAGCAAAGGATGAGCGGCGGCTACCACACCGAGTGGAAGATCCCGGACGAGCACCGCGTCGACCCTGCGTACATCGAAGCGGGCGCCTCGATCGCCCTCGGTCAGGCGGTGTACGACTTCCGCGTCGCGCTCGGTATCTCGGAGGCCGAACTGGCCCGGAGGGCCGGTCTCACCGAGGCCGAAGTCGAGCAGATCGAGGGCGGTGGCGCCGCACCGACGCTGCCTCTGCTGCGGCAGCTGGCCTTCGTACCGCACGCCGCATAGCGGTCGGCTCAGCCGAAGGACGCCCGCGCCAGCCAGAAGTCCAGCAGTTCCGCGTCGCCCAGGACCTCCACCCGGTCGCTGTCGGCGGGCAGCCGCCGGTAGAAGGCCTGGAGTACGTCGGCGAGCGGGCCGCGCAGGGCCACCGTGGCCCTCTCGTGGCCGTGGCGCCAGGTGAAGCCGTCCTCGCCGAACTCGATCAGCCACTCGGCGTCGAGCGCGTCGGGCGCGTCCGTCGCGTGGAGGTGGATGGAGCGGCCGGCTCCGCGCAGCGCGTTCGCCTCCTCGTCGGCGCCGGTGGACTGCGACCAGGCGACGATCCCCAGCCACTCGTCGATGGCGTCCGCCGCGACGTCGTGGGCCACCTCGAAGGTGATGCCGGCGGCGATGGCCGCGTCCGCGCGGTGGATCACCGTCTCGTGCGTCATACGGCGCGCCCAGAAGGCAGCGCTGCGATCCGCGCTCCAGGACCACACCTTGGCCTTGGGCCCGGCCGCCCGCAGCGTATCGGCGGCCTTCTGCGCGCCCTGCGCCAACCACGCGTCCAAGGCGGCCGGTTCGGCGTCGCCGGGGCCGGTGAAGTCAGGGACCTCGTCCTCGGGGACGTCCGCGGAAGCCTTCGTCCGTACGATCGTCTCGACCCGGCGGTGCGCGCCGCCCACGTGCCGCGCGACGTGGCCCAAGGTCCACTCGGGGCAGGTCGGCACCTTCGTGCTCAGGTCCGCGCCGACCAGCGTGGCCCTCAGCAGGTCTGTCTGCCGGACGATTTCGTCGCAGTAACGGGCGTGCACCAGATCAGTCATCCACGCACTCTACGTTTCAGGTGGCTGAAAACGGCAAGACGTTCGACATGTCCCCGAGTCAGCGCAGCGGAAGTAACCGGGCGGCGACGATCATCATCGTCGTCGCCGACATCATGGCCGGAATCATCGGCCTCTGGATCCTGATGTACCTACTCGACGCGAACCGGGCGAACGACCTGGTGAACTTCCTCCAGGACGCCGCCCGCTGGCTGGCCGGCTGGTCGTGGGACCTGTTCACCTTCGACGAGGCGTGGGCGCGCGTCGTGGCCGGTTACGGCCTCGCGGCGATCGTGTACCTCTTCGCCGGACACGCGCTGGCGAACGTTCTGCGCCGCCACTGAGTCCAGCGGTCAGCAGCAGTCCGGGTCCAGGCCCAGCGGCAGCCGTTCGCCGCTGAAGACAGCGGTGGTCGCCTCGTCTCCCCCCAGGGCGGCCACCGCCAGCAGCAGCGAGCCCGCCGTCCAGGTGGTGAGTTCCTCGGGCCATACGGCCCGGTTGCCCTCGAAGACGTACCCCGTCCAGTACATGCCGCCCGGTGCCCGCAGGTGCTGGATCGACTGGAGGATCTCCAGCGCCCGGTCCGACTCCCCCATCACCCACAGGGCGAGCGCGAGCTCGCAGCTTTCGCCGCCGGTCACCCACGGGTTGGGGACGATGCAGCGCACGCCCATCCCCGGGACGACGAACCGGTCCCAGTCCGCCTCGATACGGGCCTTGGCGTCCACTCCCGTGATCGCGCTCGTGAGGATCGGGTAGTACCAGTCCATCGAGTAGCGGCTCTTGTCCAGGAACCGCTCCGGGTGGCGCTGAATGGCATGGCGCAGCGCGCCCACCGCCAGCTCCCAGTCCGGCTGCGGCTCTTCGCGCTGCTCGGCAACCGCGAGCGCGCAGCGCAGTGCCTGGTGGATGGAGGAACTGCCGGTCAGCAGCGCGTCGTTGACGGGCGTACCGTCATCTTCCCGCTTCCAGCCGATCTGGCCGCCCGGCTGCTGGAGCCCCAGCACGAACTCCGTCGCCGCGTAGACAACCGGCCACATGCGGTCGATGAACGCGTCGTCACCGGTCGCGAGGTAGTGGTGCCAGACCCCGACGGCGATGTACGCGCAGAAGTTGCTCTCGCGGCCCCGGTCGGTGACGCGCTCCGCGTCACCGTCGTCGTACGCCGCGTACCAGGAGCCGTCCGCGTTCTGGTGCCTCGCCAGCCACTCGTAGGCACGTGCGGCGGCGTCGTGCTCGCCGGCCGCGTCGAGCGCCATGGCGGCCTCGGTGTGGTCCCACGGGTCGAGGTGGTGGCCACGAAACCACGGGATGGCGCCGTCCTCGCGCTGTGCGGCGAGGATCCCGGCCACGGTCTCGGCGGCCTCGTCGGCGGTCAGAACACCGGGCAGGACGAGGTGTTCCGTACGCTCGGGGCCGCGCCAGAGCCCAGTCACTTGGCGGCCGCCGCTACCGCTGACGCCGGCAGGTGCGGCTTGGTCGCGTACGCCACGAAGCTCTTGCCGACCACCGGGTTCAGCAGCTGCTCGGCTATCCGCGTCGCGGCGGGCTTCTTCATGATGTCCCAGACCAGCAGCTTGTGGTACGCCCGGACCGGCAGCGCTTTGTCGTTGTCCACGCCGAACGCGCACTTCAGCCACCAGTAGGGCGAGTGCAGTGCGTGCGCGTGGTGCGTGCCGTACGGCTTCAGGCCTGCCTCGCGCATCTTGCCGAGCAGCTCGTCGGCCTTGTAGATGCGGATGTGGCCGCCCTCGACCTCGTGGTACGCGTCGCTCAGCGCCCAGCAGATCTTCTCGGGCCCGTAGCGCGGCACGGTCACCGCGATGCGCCCGCCCGGCTTCAGTACGCGCACCATCTCGGCCAGCACCCCCTTGTCGTCGGGGATGTGCTCCATGACCTCGGAGATGATCACGACGTCGAAGGAGGCGTCGGGGAAGGGGAGGTTGAGCGCGTCGCCCTCCATGGCGGTGGCGGTGGCGCCCGCCGGGGCCTCACCGGCCTCCTTCATGGCGGCGAACCACTTGGCGACCTCGCGGATCTCCTCGCCGTTCTGGTCGAGGGCCACGACCTGGGCGCCGCGCCGGTAGCACTCGAAGGCGTGCCGGCCCGCGCCGCAGCCCAGGTCGAGTACGCGATCGCCCGCGGCGAGCGGGAAGCGGGAGAAGTCCACGGTCAGCACGGGGTCTGCCCTTCCGGGTGGGGGTGGGTTACGGCGCCGGTCCGCCGGGCGCGTATGGCTGGGGCCCCGGGGCGGCCGGGGTGGTGCGGGGTCCGCGTCAACGCACTCTCACCGACCGGGCTCCCCCGCGCACGGCACGGTGGGACGCGATCTGCTCACGGTAGAGGTCCGCGGTGCCCTGGGCGGCCTTGGCCCAGGTGAAGCGCTCCAGCACGCGGTTGCGCCCCGCCGCGCCCAGCCGCCGGCGCAGTTCGGGGTCGCCCAGCAGCCGGCCGAGAGCGGCGGCCAGCGCGCCCGCGTCGCCCGGCGGTACGGCGAGGCAGGTCTCGCCGTCCGTTCCGGCGACCTCGGGGATCGCGCCGCCGGTGGTGGCGACGAGCGGGGTGCCGGTGGCCATCGCCTCGGCGGCGGGCAGCGAGAAGCCCTCGTACAGGGAGGGGACGCAGGAGATCTGGGCGCTGCGTACGAGGTCGACGAGCTCCTGGTCGCTTATGCCCTTGACGAACTCGACGGCGCCCTGGAGCCCGTACCGCTCGATGGCCTGCGCGACCGGGCCGTCCTCGGCGCGCTTGCCGACGACGACGAGGTGCGCGTCGGGCTGCTCGGTGCGGAGCTTGGCGAGCGCCTCGACGAGGTGGACGAGGCCCTTGAGCGGTACGTCCGCGCTGGACGTCGTCACGATCCGCCCCGGGATCTCGGCGACGGACGCGTCGGGCGACCACAGGCCGGTGTCCGCGCCGATGTGCACGACGCGGATACGGTCCGGGCGTACCCCGAGGTGCTCGACGATCTCCTGCTCCGAGGAGCCGGAGACGGTGAGCACGGAGGGCAGGCGGCGCGCGACGCGCTTCTGCATGCGCGTGAAGCCGTACCAGCGGCGTACGGAGGCGCGCTTACGGCGGCTGGTCGCGGCGTCGAGGTCGAGCTGCCGGTCGACGGTGATGGGGTGGTGGATGGTGGTGACCAGGGGGGCGCCGAGGTCGCCGAGCAGGCCGTAGCCAAGTGTCTGGTTGTCGTGGATGACGTCGAACTCGCCCCGGCGGGCGGCCAGGTGGCGCTTGGCGCGGAGCGAGAAGGTGAGGGGCTCGGGGAAGCCGCCGGTCCACATCGTCGCGACTTCCAGGGCGTCGATCCAGTCGCGGTATTCGTCGCGCTTCGGAGTCCGGAAGGGGTCGGGGCTGCGGTACAGGTCGAGGCTGGCCAGTTCGGTGAGCGGCACGCCCTCGTCGAGTACGGGGTAGGGCTGGGAGCCGAGGACTTCGACGCTGTGGCCGAGGCGTGCGAGCTCGCGCGAGAGGTGACGTATGTAGACGCCTTGGCCTCCGCAGAACGGGTTGCCCTTGTACGTCAGGAGCGCGATGCGCAGCGGGCGGTCGCCCTGGACGGGGTCCCCCGCGTGGGGGCTCGCCTCTATGGCCTCAGCGGTCACTCCCGGCCCCCTTCATCACTGCTCTTTCACCGGAGCGTAGCCGCTGGCGTTAACCTAGAACAAGTTTCAGTATCGATCGTTCCACACGCGTCCGACGAGCTCTGAATCTACCGGCAGGTAGCGCAACCGTAAGCGGCCGGATCAGGTGATTCGCGCCACGACAGGGGCCCTGCCATGCTGTGCCACCCGGGGGCCCCGGTCCCCCACGCCCGGCGTACAGACAAATGCCATGGAATGGGACGCATGACAGCGGAAGTCAACCCAGTCAACCTCTCGTCGCCGCCTCTGACGGAACGCCAGGAGGCTCGCCGCCGCCGGATCCTGCATGCCAGCGCGCAGTTGGCCAGCCGGGGCGGCTTCGACGCGGTGCAGATGCGCGAGGTCGCCGAGGCCGCCGGCGTCGCGCTGGGCACGCTGTACCGCTACTTCCCTTCCAAGGTCCATCTGCTGGTCGCCACCATGCAGGACCAGCTCCAGCACATGCACACCACGCTCCGCAAGCGGCCGCCGGCCGGCGAGAGCGCGTCCGAGCGGGTCGCCGAGACCTTGATGCGCGCCTTCCGGGCCCTCCAGCGGGAACCGCAGCTGGCGGACGCGATGGTGCGGGCCCTGACCTTCGCGGACCGAAGCGTCAGCCCCGAAGTGGACACCGTTTCCCGCCAAACGACGGCGATCATCCTGGACGCGATGGACCTGAAGGGCCAGCCGACTCCGGAGCAGCTCTCGGCGGTCAGGGTCATCGAGCACACCTGGCACTCGGCGCTGATCACGTGGCTTTCCGGCCGGGCGTCGATCGCTCAGGTGAAGATCGACATCGAGACGGTGTGCCGCCTGATCGACCTGACGGACCCGGGTTACCCCAGGTAACAGGCGCGTGTGCGCCCGCAGTGCGCTCGATGTGCCCCTCGCACGCTCCCCAATGGCTCAATTCCGTGCCCTTCACACCGGCTGTCCCGGGTACTAATGGGCGACGTGCCATGTTCATGCAGCGCAACACAGCGGGACCCAGGGGAGCAGGTAGTGACCCGCATGATTCGCGTTCTTCTCGTGCACGACATCTGTCTGATGCGGTCGGGACTGGCCGCACTGCTCGAAAAGGAGCACGACATCGACATATCCACCAGCACATCGGTGGAAGCGTCGGCCGCAGCGCGCTCGTTAGAGCCGCGTGTGTGCGTCGTCGACGCGGAAGGGCCGGGGCTGAGACCGGGCCCCTCGGCCCTCGACGCCGCCGCGGAGGCGTCGGGCGCGCGGGACACGTATCCCGGCTGCTCGCTGCTGGCCCTCGTCCCCGCCGGCAAGCCGGGAGTGCTGCGCCGCGCGTACGAGGCCCGGGCTCAGGGGTACGTCAGCAAGGAGGCCCCCACCGGCCGGCTCCTTGAGGGGATACGGCTGGTGGCGTCGGGGAAACGTTTCGTCGACGACTCCCTCGCGTACGAGTTCCTCGAGGCCGCCCGGAGCCCGCTCACCTCGCGTGAGCTGAGCGTGCTGTCACTCGCCGCCGAGGGGGCGGGCGTCACGGAGATCGCCCACAGCCTGCATCTGACCAACGGGACTGTGCGCAACTACATGGCCGCCATCACCCGCAAGACCGGGGCCCGCAACCGGGTGGACGCCATTCGCATCTCCCAGGGCGCCGGCTGGCTCTGACCATCCGCCGGCCAGGTCGCAGTAGAGCGCGGAGCGCCGGATCAGCTCGTCGTGAGTGCCGCAGACAGCGTGCGTACCGTCCATCACGAGCACGCGGTCGGCGCGCCGGGCCGAGCTGATCCGGTGGGCGACGACGATCAGCGTGGTGTCCGGGCGCTCCGCGAAGGCCCGCTCCGCGCGGGCCTCGGCGGCGGGATCCAGATGGCACGTCGCCTCGTCGAGCAGGACGACGGGCACGGGTGCCAGGTGCGCGCGGGCCAGGGCGATCAACTGCCGCTCCCCCGCCGAGAGTCCGGAGGGGACTACCGTCGCGTCCGGGCCGCCGAGCCGCAGGAGCAGCTCGTACGCCCCGACAGCGCGGGCCGAGGCGAGAACGGCGGCATCGGGCGGCGGGTCCGGGCACAGATAGGTCAGGTTGTCACGGAGGCTGCCGGAGAAGACGTACGCCTCCTGCGGCACCAGGACCCGTCGGCGCGCGCCGCCGTGCACGGGCTCTCCGCAGAGCAGGACCTCGCCGCGGTCGGGGACGAGCAGACCAGCGACGAGGGCGGTCAGCGTGGACTTGCCGATGCCGCTGGGGCCGACGACGGTGAGGTGGCCACCGGCCGGGACGGTTACGTCCAGCCCCTGGAACACCGGCTCGGCGTGCGGCCCGTAGGCGAAGGTCACTTGGCGCAACTCCACTGCGGCCCCGGCCCGCTCGCGGGTGGTGGGCCGGGGCGGTTTCTTTCCCCACCCCGCCCCTTCCCGACCTGGGGCTCCGCCCCAGACCCCGGTCCTCAAACGCCGGACGGGCTGGGCTGCCGTGGCAGGGAGCGCGCTGCCGGGACCGGGGATGCTCTGCCCCTGGGCCGTCAGGCGGCGGAGGACCACCGCCAGGCGGGAGCCTGCTGTGCCCAGGGCCTGCATCAGGCTCTGGAGGGCGGGCAGCAGGGCGTACATGAGGTACGTGAGGGCGCCGACCAGGTCGCCGGGCGTCACCCCGCGGCTCAGCAGCCACGGGGCTGTCACCAGCAGCAGGACCACCGGCAGCCGGCCGCCCACCGCCACCGCGAGCACCCGCAGTACACCCCAGCGGGCCAGGGTGCGTGCGGCGCGGAACTCGTCGGTGAACCGGTCGTCGGCCTCGGCGGCCGTCCGCGCCTGCGCCCCCGCCGCGGTGATGTCCCGCAGTCCGGCCGCCGTCGCGTCCAGGCTCTGCGCGACCGCCTCGTCGGCGGCGAGGAACGTCTCCTGGCGGCGGGCCAACGGCCGCAGCGTCACCAGGAACAGGCCGAGCCCCAGGATGAGCGGCGGCACCACGACGAGCAGGAGTACGGGCGCAAGTGAGGCAAGACCGGCCAGCGCCCCGGCCGCCGTGAAGACGAACGACCGCGAGACCATCACCAGCCCGGCGAACGTGTCCCTGGCGATCTCCACCTGATGCGTGAGCCGGGACACCGCCGCATGGTCGGCGTCCCGCAGCGCGCCCGCGACGACTCGGCGTACCAGGCCGTCGCGCAGCGGCTCCACCAGCGCCGACACGGCCCGGAAGACCCGCCCGGTGCCGTACGCTCCGGCCGCGACGGCCACCGCGGCGACCGCCAGCCAGCCGAGCCCGGTGGTCGGCCGGCCCGCGAGGAACCCGTGGTCGAGGGCGCGGGCGAGGGCGTACCCGAAGAGGAACGTCTGCGCGGCTTCGAGCAGCGACCAGCCGGCCAGCGCGAACAGCACGGGCCGGCGCCGGCTCAGGAAGCGCAGGCCTTCGGCGCGCAGCCGGGGGGTGTCGGTCGTGGCGTCAACCGTCATTGTTCGCCCCGCCCGTTCCGTCCGCCCCGTCCGTTCCGTCGGCGAAGACCGCCCGGTAGTCGTCCAGTTGCCAGAGCCGCGCGTGCGAGCCGACCGCGCGGATGCGGCCTTCGTGGAGCCAGGCCACCTGGTCGGCGCGGGCCGCCGTCGATGCCCGGTGCGCGATGAGCAGGCGGGTGCCGGCCCCGGCGTCACGGGTGAGGGCCTCGCCGATCCGCAGCTCGGTGACCGTGTCGAGGCTGGAGGTCGCGTCGTCGAGGATCAGCAGCCGCCCCGGGTGCGCGAACGCCCTTGCCAGGCCCAGGCGCTGGGCCTCGCCGCCCGAGAGCGGAGCCTGCGCGCACGGGGTGTCGTAGCCGTGCGGGAGGCGGCGTACGAAGGTGTCGGCGCAGGCGGCCGAGGCCGCTCTCCGTACGGCCGGCGCGTCCGGTTCGTACCCGCCGAAGGCGATGGTCCCGCCTATCGTGCCGCCCAGCAGCGCGGGCCGCTCGAAGGCGTACCCGACCGCGCGGCGCAGGACGTCGTGGGGCAGCTCGCTCAGCGGGACGCCGTCGAGCGTGACGGTTCCCGCGTCGGGGTCGGCGAGGCGGCCCGCGACCGTGGCGAGGGTGGACTTGCCGGATCCGGAGCGGCCCACGAGGGCCAGCGAGGTGCCGCCGGGGAGGGTCAGGTCGAGGCCGTCCAGGACCGTGCGGTCCCCGCGGGCGACCGTGATGCCGCGCAGCTCCAGGGTGCCTTCGCCGGGGGGCAGCTGCGCCCGGCCGTACGCGGTGGCCGGTACGGCGAGCAGTCCGGCGAGGCGGCGGGCCGCGCCCCGGCTGCGCACCAGGCCGTTCAGCCGCCCGACCAGCATGCCGATTCCGGTCGCGAGCGCGGCGTACCGGGCCGCGGCGAGCAGCCCGCCCACCGAGAGCTCGCCTGCCGCCAGGCGAGTTCCGGCCACCGCCAGTACGGCGATCTGGAGCAGGGGCACGACCACGGCGGCCTGCGCGGTGGAACGCCCCTGCACTCGCCACATCCGGTAGCCCTGGGCGCTGAGCCCCGCCAGCGGCTCCAGGATGCGGGCCTGTTCGCGCCGGGCCGTGCCCGCGGCCGCGATCGTCCGGGCGCCGCCCACCGCCTCCACGAGCCGTGCGGCGATCTCGCCCTGGCTCTCCTGGTAGCGCGCGACGCTGTCGCCCGACTCCCGGACGAAGGCTTTCAGCAGCAGGAAGAGCAGCGGCATGCCGACGAGGAAGGCCCCGGCCGTCCACAGGTCGACGATTGCGAGGGCGACCAGCCCGCCGACGGGTGTCACGACGGCGGCGACCGTACCCGCGAGCGCGGCCGGGGCGCCGCCCGCGTGGGCCGCGTTGCCGACCAGGCGGGCCACGATGTCGCCGGGCGGGACCCGGTCCGTGCAGCGCGGCCCGGCGGCCAGGACGTGGCCGAGCAGACGTCGGCGGAACCAAGCGGTGGAGCGGGCGTTGGTGGTGCCGGTCAGCAGGCCGTCGAGTGCGTCGAGGACCACCAGCAAGCAGGTGAGGGCCGCGCAGGCGGTGAGCCAGGCGGTGGCAGGACGCCCGGAGAGCAGCAGGTCGAGGGTGCGGCCGAGGAGGGCGGGCAGCGCCAGACCGGCCACAGCGCCCGCCGTGCTGAGGACCAGGATCGCCGCACCGGGGAACGCGCTGTGCCGGAGGGAGTCGCGCAGCAGCCGGTCGGCCAGGCGGTGTTGGTCACGGCCCTCGTCCATGCGCGCTCGGTTCCCTCCTCTTCGTACGGGGAGACTTACGGCCCCGGGAGGCAGGCGGTGCCGCCCGGGGCCGTATCTCCGTCAGAACACCTCGGAGATGTCTGTCGACGTCACAGACAACGTCACAGACACAGCAGGAAGCTGTTGGAGCTGTGCTTGTCGCACGCCAGCAGGCTCAGGCTGCTCTGGTCGCCGCCGCCGTCGGTCTCGGGGGTCTCAAGGCTCTGAAGGTCGAGGAGTGCCATGGTGGTTCCCTTCGGTTGTCCGTTCCCGTGGGGACGGGGTTTCTTTGTGCGGTACGGCTCCGGGTCGGAACCGGACCGGTTCTAGGGCCGCCGGAGCGACGGGAGGAAGGGCAGGTGCGCGCCGGTGCCCCGCGCCGCCGCCAGGGCGAGGAGCACGCCGGCGCCGCCGGTGCCGAGGTCCATGGAGAGGCGCATCATCTGGTCGCCGGGAAAGGCGAGTCGCCCTTCGTACGGCAGGGCGTACCAGCCGAGGCCTTCGAGCTGGGCGGCGAGGTGGGCGGGTTCCGCCTCCCTGGCGGTGGTCCTGGCCAGGTAGAGGGCCATGCCCGCGCGGCCGTTGAACAGCCCGGGCTGGGCGTAGTAGCGCGACCGGGCGGCCCGCACGATGCCGGCTCGCGCCGCCTCGAACTCCTCGTCCTCGCGGTGCGCGAGGAAGTCGTCGATCACCATGCCGATGCCGACGGACCCGGCCCCGAGGTAGGGCATGGTGCGCGTTCCCTCGTCGACGAGCAGCGTGCCCGCGCTGCTCTGGACACAGCGCGCGAGGTCGGCGCGCAGCGCGTCGGCGGCCAGGTCGAGGAGCTGCGGGGCGCCCGTGTCCTCGTACAGCCGCAGGAAGAGCAGGGCGGGACCGGTGGCGCCGTGGAGCAGCCCGGCGCGTTTGCCGGTCTTCGACTGCCGCTGGTCGGCCAGCAGTTGGGCCGCTGTCAGGGCCTGCTCCCGGAGGGAGGTTTCCCCGGAGGTGCGCGACAGTTCGGCGAGTACGAGACCGATGCCGGCGAGCCCCCCGTACAGCCCGGGTACGAGTCGCTGCCACTTCTCGTCCAGCACCCGCTGGACGAGTTCCAGCGCGCGTTCGCGGTGGCCGAGGCCGTCGAGGACGTGGGCGACGCCTGTCAGGCCGTCGTAGAGGCCGAGCGGTGTGCCGAGCGGCGGCGGGGCGGTCTGCCGCAGCAGCCATTCCTCGCCCTCCTCGTACCGTGGCAGACCGGCCTGGCCGAACGCGTGGAGCACCCCGGCGGCGCCGTGGGCGATGCCGAGTCCTCCGCCGTCCGCGAACTGGGCGATGTCGCCGGGAAAGATCCGGTCGTCGCGCCCCGGACTGGCGGCGGCCAGGATGCCCGCGGCGATCGAGTCACGGCTGCGCGGCCAGTCGGCGGGCTCCGCCGGCACGTACGGCTCGGTCGGGGCCCGGTCGGCCCGGTCGGCCCCGTCGGCCCGGTCCGTACCGCAGATCACGTCGGTCGCCGCGTCCAGGAACTCCTGCGGTACGTCCGGGAACTGGCGCGCCACGATCTGCGCCAGATGGTGCGCCTTGTCGCGGTCGACGACCAGCAGGGTCGTCATCGGCAGGAAGAGGGCCAGCCGCAGACAGGCGAGGGCGTACAGGTCCACGTCGAAGCCGGTGCGTTCGCGGGGCGCGATGAAGCCGGGGTGCGCGATGGCCTGGCGGTGGTTCTCGTCGACGTGCGCGGCGGCCTCGAAGTCCAGCAGGCGTACGGACTCCTCGTCCGGCCCGACCATGATGTTGAACATGTGCAGGTCGTTGAAGACGACCCCCCGGCTGTGGACGGCGGCGACCGCCTCCTCGACGGCGCGGTGGATGCGCAGCGCCCAGCGGGTGTAGTCGGCGACGGCGGCCGGGTCCGGCTCGGGTTCGAGCAGCGGGTGCCGCTGCGCGAAGAAGGAGTTGAGGGTGCGGCCGGGCAGGTGGTCCATCACCAGGAAGCTGTGGTCGCCGAGCATGAACCAGTCGCGGGCCTCGGGGGCGACGCCGAGCCCGGACAGCCGTTCCAGCGCGGCCCGCTCCCGCTCCAGGCGGGTTACGGCGTCGGCCCGGTCGGCGGCGAGCCCGGCATGCGGCCGCGCCTCCTTGAGGACCACTTTCTCACCGCTGCGCAGGTCCTCGCCGAGGTAGACCCCGCCGCCGTTGGAGAAATGCAGGGCGCTCTGGATGCGGTACGGCAGGTCGTTGGTGGTGGTGGCGTTACGGGCCGCGAGGTGCGGCTCCAGGAAGGCGGGGAGCTCCACCCACTCGGGGACGTGGAAGGCGGGCTCGCGGAGGTCGGGGACGAGAGTCCCTTCGGGGTTCTCGATCGCCGGGACGAGGGTGCCGGTGGCGTCGACGCAGTAACGGTGCGCGAATCCGCCGTAGCGGACGTACAGCGGGCCGTTGCCCCAGCGCAGGTCGGTGAGGATGTACGGTCCGGGCTCGCCGTCGAGCAGGTCGCCCAGCTCGCGGAGTATGAGGTGGAGTTCTTTCTCGTCGGTGGGGTAGAGCGTGGCGAACTTGCCGCTGGAGCCGCGCCCGGCGTACTTGGAGTTGCGCAGGTGGAGCGGCTGCGGACCCGGTACGAACTTGAACGGGACGGCGCGCGGGACGCAGTAGTCCCACACCTTGGCCGCGGTCTTCTCCGCGTTGTCGAGACAGGCCGACACGTGGATCTTCCAGCCCTGCGTCGGCCGGCCGGGCAGCGGCGCACCCTCGGCGTTGACCGGGTTGATGTGCAGCCAGTCGCCGGACACGAACCGGCGCCATCCGGGCGGGAGTTCGCGCTGGGCGGCTTCGAAGAGAGGAGTCGATGACGCCTGTCCGAGGTTCCCCGGGGACAGGCGGTCCGGGGTCTCGTAGAACTGTCCGTCGGCGAGGCAGAAGACCTCGTACCGGTTGTCCATGGGTCCCCCCTCGGCTGCGGTGGCATTGAGATTTCCACGCAGCCGTGGGGGAAGAACAGTCACAGCTGTCACGTCGTGACCGTGCGGTACTCATAGGTAAAGAACCGTTCGTAGGCGTTCGAGCGAATGCTGTGGTGCGGTTGCGGGGGCTTCGGGGTCGGTGCCGCGCCGGGGCGTCTCCTCGGTCGTCGAACACCGGGCCACTGCGATTTCTTCACGCCGGTTGCGTTCAACGCCCTGCGGGGAGCGCCCCGGCACGTCCCCTCCTGGCACCGTGTCCACCGAAGCGGGGCGACGGGAACCAGAGCGCTCCACGGGGCTCGTGCGGGGCAACTCACTGGTCCTCCGGGGGGAAGACCACCTCCCCGCTGCCCACCAGCGTGATCGCGATCGCCTCGACCGGGCAGCCCTCCGCCGCAGCCAGCACCTTCTCGTTCGCGTCGAGGTCCGGGTCCGCCGGGTGCGACTGGCGGGCGGCGTCGAGAGTGAAGGCGCCCGGCGCGTGGTTCAGGCACATGCCGGAGCCGATGCACACCGCCCGGTCGACTTCGACGTGCCAGCGGTCCCCCATCACGCCTCCCCGTGGCCGGCGGGCAGGTGGATCATCTTGTGCTCCAGGTACTCGCCGTACCCCTCGGGGCCGAACTCCCTGCCCAGGCCGGAGTTCTTGTAGCCGCCGAAGGGCCCGAGCATGTCGATGCTGAAGGTGTTCACGGAGTACGTTCCGGTCCTGACCCGGCGGGCGATGTCGATGCCGTGGTCGGTGTCGGCGGTCCATACGCTGCCGCTCAGCCCGTAGTCGGAGTCGTTGGCGATCCGCACCGCGTCGCGTTCGTCGTCGTACGGGAGAAGACAGATGACCGGGCCGAAGATCTCCTCGCGGGCGATGCGCATCGAGTTGTCGACCCCGCCGAAGAGCGTCGGTTCGACGTACCAGCCCCGCTCCATGCCGGCCGGACGCCCACCGCCCGTGAGGATCTTCGCGCGCTCCTCCTGGCCGATCCTGATGTAGTCCAGGGAGCGTTGTTGCTGGCGTTTGGCTACGAGGGGGCCGACCTCGGTTGCCGGGTCGAACGGGTCGCCGATCTTGAGCCCGCCGGCCGCCGCGGCGAACGCCTCGGCGAACTCGTCGTAGCGCGAGCTCGGGGCGAGGATGCGGGTCTGGGCCACGCACGCCTGCCCGTTGAGCATCCAGGCGAAGGGGACGATGCCCGCGACGGTCGTCGCCAGATCCGCGTCGGGGAGGATCACGGCCGCCGACTTGCCGCCCAGCTCCAGTGTGACGCGGGTGAGATTGCGCGCGGCGACCTCCATGACGCGCTTGCCCGCCGCGACCGATCCGGTGAACGAGACCTTGTCGATGCCGGGATGCCCGACCAGGTACTCACTGACCTCGCGGTCGGCCGGGATGATCGACAGGACGCCCTCGGGCAGTCCGGCCTCGGTGGCTATCTCGGCGAGGATGTACGCGTCGAGCGGCGTTTCCGGCGACACCTTCAGTACGGCCGTACACCCCGCCAGCAGCGCGGGTGCGAGCTTGGCCGCCGCCGTGAACTGCGGGACGTTCCACGGCACGACGGCCGCGACGACCCCGGCCGGTTCGCGGCGTACGAGAATCGACCCGAGCACGCCGGTCCGCCGCTCCTCGTACGGGAAGTCGCGCGCGACCGTGATCGTGGCGTCCCAGACCATCATGGCGGCCAGCGCCTGCATCATGACGCTCGCGGTGTACGGCGTCCCGTTCTGGGAGGTGATGCTGCGGGCGATCTCCTCGTGTCGTACGGCGATCGCGTCCTTGATCCGCGTGACGACGGCGATCCGCTCGTCGAGCGTCATCCGGGGCCAGGGCCCTTCGTCGAACGCCGTGCGCGCGGCCGCGACCGCGCGGTCGACGTCGGCGCGGGACGCGTGCGGCACGCGGCCGATGACCTGTTCGGTGTGCGGCGAGACGACCTCGATGAACTCGGTCCCCAGCGGATCGGTCAACTGCCCGCCTATGTACAGCTTTCGGTGCTCCACAAGCTCAGTCATGGCTGACGCCTCCCGCGGCCCGGCTGCTCTTCCAAGGTTTCTGACGGTCTATCAGAACTGATACCAGTTCCAGCGACAGGAGTCCACGGGCGACCATTCGCCGGAGATCAACTTCACGCCTCCACCAAGCCACCAACCGCAGGCGCAGCCGGCGCCTGATGGCGGCCGGGGCGCCGCCGGCCCGCACCGTGTGCGGCGGCGCAGGGTTCGCGGCCTCGGCGCAGAACGACCCCCCGGGAGTGGACTCCCACGCCGCGAAGCCCCTGACCGACGAAGGCGAGATCCGCGCCTGGTGCGAACTCCTCGCCAGGCGCGGAGAACAGCTGCCCGACGCCTCGGCGATGAGCGCCGAAGCCCCTCGCCCCTTTGCAAAGAGGTCGACTTGGGCGACTATTGAAACTCGTTCTAGTCTTGCCGTGCGAGAAATCAGCGAGGGATCGGGGACCCATGTCACAGGTGACCGAGCACGGCGGTGGCGTGTGGTCCATCGAGGTGCCCATCCCGGACAACCCGCTCGGCCACACCCTGGTTCACGTGCTCGACACCGACGACGGACCGGTACTGATCGACACGGGGTGGGACGACCCGGCGTCCTGGGACACGCTGGCGGCCGGTCTCGCCGCGCTCGGTACGTCCGTCGGCGACATTCGCGGCGTGGTCATCACCCACCACCACCCCGACCACCACGGCCTGTCCGGCCAGGTGCGCGACGCGTCCGGTGCGTGGATCGCCATGCACGCCGCCGACACCGAGGTCGTACGCCGTACCCGCAGCGCGGAGCCCGGCACCTGGCTCGACTACATCACCGCCAAGCTCACCGCCGCCGGGGCACCCGACGACCACCTCGCCCCGCTCCGCGCCGCCCGCGACTCGGGCCGCATGCGCACCCTCCCCGGCCTCAGGGCCGCCCTCCCCGACCGCGAGATCGTCCCCGGCGACCTGCTCCCGCTCACCGGCCGCCGCCTGCGCGCGATCTGGACGCCGGGGCACACCCCCGGACACGTCTGCCTCCACCTGGAGGAAACCCACCCGGCCGGTCTCCCCGGCAACGGCCGCCTCTTCTCCGGCGACCACCTGCTGCCCGGCATCACCCCGCACATCGGCCTGTACGAGGACCCGGACGACACCACGGTCACCGATCCCCTGGGCGACTACCTCGACTCCCTCGAACGCGTCGCCCGCCTGGCCCCCGCCGAAGTCCTGCCGGCCCACCAGCACGCGTTCGCCGACGCTCGCGGCCGCGTACAGGAACTGCTCGACCACCACGAGGACCGCCTCGCGGGCCTGCGCTCCCTGCTCGCCACGCCCCTCACCCCCTGGCAGCTCGCGGAGCGGATGGAATGGAACCGCCCGTGGGAGCAGATCCCGTACGGGTCGAGGAACATCGCGGTCTCGGAGGCGGAGGCCCACCTGCGCCGCCTGGTGAAACTGGGGCACGCGGAGGCGGCGGCGGGCGGCGAGCCAGTGACGTACGTCGCGACGTAGGGGGCACGGTCGTCGGGAGCGCCGCCGGTAGAGTGTGCGAGTCGTCAGCATGCCGTTCTGGGGGAAGCCGGTGCGAATCCGGCACTGACCCGCAGCCGTGAGCCGCCCCTGGTGGGCGGTGAGTCGGAACGCCCGGTCCGGCATGACTACTGGCTCGGCACCGTCGAGGTATACGGAGCCGGAGCCTGGTGCGTGGTTTCCGCGTGCCCGGGCCCGGCTCCTCAGCAGGAGAGGCCCCCGCCCGTCATGACCCTTCGCCGCAGCGCAGCCACCGTGCTCGCAGCTTCCGCCGTACTCTGCGCGACCGCGACCGCGACGGTGGCCACGACCACGGCCGCCGTCGCCGCGCCTTCCCCCACGCCGGTGGTCCCCTCTGGGCTCTACGGCGAGAAGGACCCGACGTACGACGGTGTCTGGCGGCAGTCGCTGGCCCTCCTCGCCCAGGACACGGTGGGCGTCAAGCCCGCCGCGAAGGCCGTGAACTGGCTGGTCGGCCAGCAGTGCGACAGCGGCGGCTTCCCGTCCTTCCGCGCCGACGCCGCCGAGCCGTGCACGTCGAAGACCATGATGGACAGCAACGCGACCGCCGCGGCCGTGCAGGCGCTGAGCGCGCTCGGCGGGCAGGACGCCGCAGTGAAGAAGGGCGTCAGCTGGCTGAAGTCCGTCCAGAACCAGGACGGCGGCTGGGGCTACAACCCGGGTGGCGCGAGCGACTCCAACTCCACCTCGATCGTGATCGGCGCGCTGGCCGCGACGGGCGAGAAGCCGGCCGAGGTGAAGTCGCAGGAGGGCAAGTCGCCGTACGACGCGCTCGTCACCTTCTCGATCCCGTGCGACGCGAAGACGGGCGGCGGCGGTGCGTTCGCGTACCAGCCCGACAAGTCCGGCAAGCTCGCGCCGAACGCCGACGCTACGGCGGCGGGTGTACTGGGCGGGCTCGGCCAGGGGTTGGACGCGAAGGGCAAGAAGGACGGCCAGAAGGCCGCCGAATGTGACAAGTCGGGCAAGTTGACGCCCGCGCAGGCCGCCTCGAACGGCGCCGCGTACCTCACTGGCGTACTTGCCAAGACGGGGCACCTCGACACGGCCCCCATGCCCGGCGCCGAGGACGCGAAGCCGCAGCCCGACTTCGGCAACACGGCGGACGCCGTCGTGGCGCTGGCCGCGCAGGGCGGCGCCGAGCAGGCGAAGAAGCCGCTGGAGTGGCTGCAGAAGAATTCGGCGGCCTGGGCCAAGGAGAACGGCCCCGCCGCGTACGCCCAGCTTGTCCTCGCCGCGAACGCGACCGGCACCGACCCGAAGAGCTTCGGCGGCGCCGACCTCGTGAAGGCGCTCAACGCGACCGGCCCGGCGCCCGAGGCCGCCGAGACGGCCGACGAGGAGAAGAAGGACAGCGACGACGGCGGCGCCTTCAGCACCTGGTGGATCGTGGCGGTCATCTTCGTCGCCAGCGTCGGCGCCGGCATCCTGTTCAGCGGCCGCAAGAAGAAGAACCAGCAGCTGTGACAGTGGTAGTACGTACGCGGCTGGTACGTACGCGGCTGGCCTCCGCCGTCCTCGCACTCAGCACCGCGCTCGCGGTGCTGGGCGGGGCAGCGGGACCGGCGCACGCCGCGTCCGCCCAGGACGCGCCCGCCCGGGTGACGTCTTCGGGTTACCGCTACTGGTCGTTCTGGGAGAGCGACGGCGGGGAGTGGACGTACGCCACGCAGGGACCCGCCGGCGCCCGGCCCGCCGACGGTGACGTGATCGGCTTCCGGTTCTCGGTGAGCGAGGACTCGCAGGACTCCGCGAAGCCGCGCTACGCACCGGACTCCTTCGACGCCGTCTGCGACACCAAGACGCCCGCCAAGGACAGCTCCAAGGACGGCGGCGAGGACGATGCCAAGCGGATCGCCGTCGTCATCGACCCCGGTACGGCGGCCGACGCCCCGGACGGCGAGCAGCCGCCCGCGCTGCGCACCGCCTGCGCGCGGACCGCTGCGGACGCGACCGCTGCGGACGCGCTCGCCTCGGTGGCGAAGCCGCTGCGCTACAACAGCACGGCGCTGCTCTGCGCGATCTCCGGGTACCCGAAGACGGGCTGCGGCGACCAGGTGGCAGGCCGCGACGAAGCTCCCGCCACGCGCGCGCCCACTGACAGCAACAGGGATGGCGACGGCAGCGGACCCTCCGCCGGACTCCTCGTCGGCCTCGCCGCCGTGCTCGCGCTCGGCGTCGCCGGCGTGTGGCAGGCGCGCCGCCGCCGCGGATGACCTCCCTGCCCATGACCCTCCGTGCGCCGCAGGCCGGCCGCAGCAACGCCCTGCATGCCGGGGCCTGGTGGCTGTGGGCGCTCGGCCTGGCCACCGCCGCGTCCCGGACCACCAATCCGCTGCTGCTCGGGATGCTGGTGGGGGTGGCCGGGTACGTGGTGGCGGCGCGGCGGACGGATGCGCCGTGGGCACGTTCGTACGGGGCCTTCGTCAAGCTCGGTCTGCTCGTCATCGGCATCCGCCTCGTCTTCTCGACGTTCCTCGGCTCACCGATCCCCGGCAGCAACACCCTCTTCACGCTCCCCGAAGTACCCCTGCCCGACTGGGCGCAGGGCGTGCGGATCGGTGGGCGCGTGACGGCGGAGCAGCTGGTCTTCGCCCTGTACGACGGGGCGAAGCTGGCCACGCTCCTCATCTGCGTGGGCGCCGCGAACGCGCTCGCCAATCCGGCCCGGCTGCTCAAGTCGCTGCCGGGCGCGCTGTACGAGGTGGGGGTAGCCGTCGTCGTGGCGATGACGTTCGCGCCGAACATGGTGGCCGACGTGGTGCGGCTGCGCACCGCGCGCCGCCTGCGCGGCCGGCCGACGGGTGGGGTGCGCGCAGTGCTCCAGATCGGGCTGCCGGTCCTTGAGGGCGCGCTGGAGCGGTCGGTGGCGGTGGCCGCGTCGATGGACGCGCGCGGCTACGGGCGCACCGCCCAAGTCCCGCCCGCCGTACGCCACACGACGACCGCGCTGACGCTGGGCGGGCTGCTGGGGGTGTGCGCCGGGTCGTACGGGCTGCTGGCCGCGGAAGGTGCGGCGTACGGTCTGCCGGTCATGGCCGGGGGGCTCGTCGCAGCGCTGGCGGGACTGCGCCTGGGTGGCCGGCGCAGCGTCCGTACCTGCTACCGGCCCGACGAGTGGGGCGTACGGGCGTGGCTGGTGGCGGGGTCGGGTGCGGCGGTGGCGGCGCTGATGATCTGGGCGGCTGCGTACGACCCGGTGGCTCTGCACCCCGGTGTCGTGCCGCTCGTGGCGCCCGAGTTCCCGCTGTGGCCGGCGGCGTCCGTACTGATCGGTCTGCTACCGGCGTTCGTGGCTCCCGTACCTCCGCCCCCTGTCCTTCCCCCCGTGACCCCCGTGCCCCCCGTGACCCCCGTGAAAGCGACTCCCCAGTGATCCGGTTCGAGAATGTGTCGGTCAGCTATGACGATGCCGCGTCGTCGCCCGCGATCCAGGGCGTCGACCTCACCGTGCCGGAGGGCGAGCTGGTGCTGCTGGTCGGCCCGTCGGGGGTCGGCAAGTCGACTCTGCTGGGCACTGTTTCCGGCCTCGTCCCGCACTTCACGGGCGGCACCTTGCGCGGCCGCGTGACGGTCGACGGCCGCGACACGCGGACCCACAAGCCGCGCGAACTCGCTGACGTGGTGGGGACGGTGGGGCAGGACCCACTGGCCCACTTCGTCACCGACACGGTCGAGGACGAGCTGGCGTACGGCATGGAATCGCTCGGCCTCGCGCCGGATGTGATGCGGCGCCGGGTGGAGGAGACGCTGGACCTGCTCGGCCTCGCGGAGCTGCGCGACCGCCCGATCGCCACGCTCTCCGGCGGGCAGCAGCAGCGGGTCGCGATCGGCTCGGTGCTGACCCCGCACCCCAAGGTCCTCGTCCTGGACGAGCCGACGTCGGCGCTGGACCCTGCGGCGGCGGAGGAGGTGCTGGCGGTGCTGCAACGCCTGGTCCACGACCTGGGTACGACCGTGCTGCTGGCCGAGCACCGCCTGGAGCGGGTGGTTCAGTACGCGGACCAGGTGATCTTGCTGACGGGGCCGGGTGAGGCGCCGCGGATGGGGGCGCCGGTCGACATCATGGCGGTCTCGCCCGTTCACCCGCCGGTGGTGGCTCTGGGCCGCCTGGCGGGGTGGACCCCGCTCCCTCTCTCGGTACGGGACGCCCGCCGCCGGGCCACGGCCCTGCGGGGCCGCCTGGCCGACCGATCCGCCCCGGGCCCGGCTCCTCAAACGCCGGAGGGGCTGGATATGCCCGCTGCGCGGGACCGTGCCGCTGGGCGCGCGAATCCAGCCGGTCCGGCGCTTGAGGACACGCCCGAAGGGCGTCCTGGGGACCAGGCGCCGAGCCGGCCCGCTGCCGGGCACCATCCAGCCCGCCCGGCACTTGAGGACACCCCCGAAGGGCGTCCCGGGGACCAGGCGCCGAGCCGGCCCGCTGCCGGGCACCATCCAGCCCGTCCGGCGTTTGAGGACCGGGGGTCTGGGGGCGGAGCCTCCAGTTTCGGGAAGGGGCGGGTAGGGGAAAAACTCGCCCGCCTGCTGCGCCGCCCCCACACCGAACCGCTGCCCGCCGAAGCCACCGGCACCCGCACCCGCACAGCCGTAACCGTAGCCACCGCCACCAACCTCGGCATCCGCCGCGCCCGCGTAGAGGCCCTCCGCCGCGTCACACTGACCGTGTCCCGGGGCGAAACCGTCGCCCTCATGGGCCGCAACGGCGCCGGCAAGTCCACCCTCCTCGCCGCCCTCGTCGGCATGATCGAGCCCACCACCGGCACCATCACCGTCGGCGGCCGCACCCCCCACCGCACCCGCCCCCAGGACATGGTCCGAGAGGTCGGCCTCGTCCCGCAGGAGCCGCGGGATCTGCTGTACGCCGACACCGTCGCCGCCGAGTGCACGGCGGCCGACAGCGACGCCGGCGCCGAACCGGGCACCTGCCGGGCCCTGGTCGCCGAGCTACTGCCCGGCATCCAGGACGACACGCACCCCCGCGACCTGTCCGAGGGCCAGCGCCTCGCCCTCGCCCTGGCCCTCGTACTCACCGGACGCCCCCCACTCCTCCTCCTCGACGAGCCGACCCGCGGCCTGGACTACGCGGCGAAGGCGCGCCTGGTCGGCCTGCTGCGCGACCTGGCCACCCAAGGGCACGCGATCATCCTGGCAACCCACGACGTCGAGCTCGCCGCAGAACTGGCGCACCGCGTCGTGATCCTCGCCGACGGCGAGGTGGTCGCGGACGGCCCGACCGCCGAGGTCGTCGTCTCCTCCCCCGCCTTCGCCCCGCAGGTGGCGAAGATCCTCGCGCCACAGCAGTGGCTGACCGTCACGCAGGTACGCGCCGCCCTCGGCGGGACGACGACAGCATGAGCACCCCAAAGCCCGTACGCCTCGGCCCCCGCTCCGTCGCCGCACTCCTCCTCATCAGCGCGATCGGCGTCATCGCCTTCGGCTGGCCACTGCTCGCCGACCCCACCTCCGGGCTCGCCCGCAACCACTCCCAGGACGCCCCCTGGCTGCTGGCCGCCCTCCTCCCCCTCCTGGTCGCCGTAGTCGTGGCGACGATCGCCGACGCCGGGCTCGACGCGAAGGCCGTCGCGATGCTGGGCGTACTGGCCGCCGTCGGCGCGGCGCTGCGTCCGCTGGGCGCGGGGACGGCCGGCCTGGAGCCGATGTTCTTCCTGATGGTGCTGAGCGGCCGCGTCCTGGGCCCCGGCTTCGGCTTCGTACTCGGCGCGGTGACGATGTTCGCGTCGGCGTTGCTCACGGGTGGCGTCGGGCCGTGGATGCCGTTCCAGATGCTGTCGATGGGCTGGTTCGCGATGGGAGCGGGCCTTCTGCCGGGCGCGGAGCGCCTGCGCGGCCGAGCGGAGCTGGTGATGCTGGCGGCGTACGGGTGCGTAGCCGCCTTCCTCTATGGCACGGTCATGAACCTCCAGGGCTGGACGTACATCGGCGGCCTCTCCACCGGCGTCTCCTTCCAGCCCGGCGACCCGCTCCACGAGAACCTGGCCCGCTTCCTCGCGTACTGCCTCGCCACATCCCTCGGCTGGGACCTGGGCCGGGCCGTGCTCACGGTCGTACTGACCCTCACCATCGGCTCGACCCTCCTCAAGGCACTGCGCCGGGCCACGCGCCGCGCGGCCTTCGAGGCCCAGGTCACATTCGAGGGCCCGCAACACTGACCCAGCGGTGAGAGGGCCCACAGGACCTTGGTCCGCAACTAGGCGGGATAGTAGCCCGCCGACCGCACCGCAGACCGCTGCGCGAGTGCGCTGACCTGCGCAGATCCCCACTAGCGCACCCAAGGCCTTTATGCCCGATTTACCGGTTCTGCTAGTAAGAGGGGTGATTGCGGCACGGCTGCGGGGCTGCTTCATTGGAGCAGTCGCCGGGCGCAGTACGCCGGTCACTACCGGCCCGTCCGCGGCGACATCCCCCGTACCCGACGTTAGGCAGCCGCGTGTCGTTCCCGATCATCAACCGCCTCATCGCTCGCCCCAAGTCCGTCGCCGCCGGCGCTGCCGTGCTGTTCGGCTCACTGGGTGTGGTGGCCATGGGTGGCGGCGTCACAGAGGCGGAGGCCGCTGCCGCTGCCACAAGCCCGCAGAGCGTCGCCAGGCAGATGATCCCGGACGCCGCCCAGTACGCGTGCTTCGACAAGATCGTCGAGCACGAGAGCGGCTGGAACCCGCAGGCCAGCAACGCCTCGTCCGGCGCGTACGGCCTGGTCCAGGCCCTGCCCGCCTCCAAGATGTCCTCCGCGGGCGCGGACTGGAAGACGAACCCGGCCACCCAGATCGAGTGGGGCCTGGACTACATGAACGAGCGCTACGGCAGCCCGTGCGACGCCTGGAGCTTCTGGCAGTCCAACGGCTGGTACTGAGGATCCGGGTCGGGGTCGGGATCGGGGCTCTGGCGGCCCCGGAGCGTTGATCGCTTCTGCGATGGGGGCCGCCACACGTAAGTGTGGCGCCGGAGCCCCGCCCCTCAAGGGCGCTCCTACGTCGCGTCGCCTACGGCGATTGCGCTGCGCTTAACCCTTGACCGCCGGACCTCCGCCGCAATGCTTCTGGGGGGCGGCCCCCGGGGGAGCCCACGGGAAGGTCCGGGGAGTGGCTGCTGTTTCGTTGCCGACCGACGGGCTCGGTGGGCGGTGCGCATGAGCTCTAGGGGGCGGTGCGGCCCCAGTCTCAGCGGCTGACGGGAACGGCCGTTGGCGTGACATCCCCATTCCCACGCACACGAGCACCCACGCAGGTGGACGGCCGGCCGACGGGTCGACCCGCAGACCGGGACCGCCTGCGGGCCGGGGCGCAACAGTGCAATGGGGCGACTCGGGCAGGTGTGGCGTCCACCCCGGCCGGTGATCGGCGGAGCCACAAGCACGTTGCTGATGTCGATAGGTGGTGGCGCACCGAACACCGAGGCCTATCGGGCCGAAACGGTCCCGTGACGGCGACAAGGGACACGGCTGAGGCGAATGGGACTGGAGGGGCGCTGAGCCTCACCAAGTGCTGGGTTAGTCGCACGCCAAGCCCCGAACCACGACACACGGCCGCAGCCGCCACCGGCGGCCTCCCGCTGGGCGTTGTACGCCCGTCGAGGCTAGAGCCGCTGGATGATCGTCCCCGTCGCCAGCGCGCCACCCGCGCACATCGTGATGAGCGCGAACTCCTTGTCCCGGCGCTCCAGTTCGTGCAGCGCCGTGGCGATCAGCCGGGCGCCCGTCGCGCCCACCGGGTGGCCGAGCGCGATCGCGCCGCCGTTCACGTTCACCTTCTCCAGGTCCTGCTCGAAGACCTGAGCCCAGCTCAGCACCACCGATGCGAACGCCTCATTGATCTCGACAATGTCGATGTCCTTGAGCGACATGCCCGCCTTGCCGAGCACCGCCCGCGTCGCGTCGATCGGCCCGTCCAGGTGGAAGTGCGGGTCCGACCCCACCAGCGCCTGGGCGACGATCCGTGCGCGCGGCTTCAGCTTGAGGGCGCGCGCCATCCGCTTCGACGCCCACATGATCGCGCTCGCACCGTCGGATATCTGGGAGGAGTTGCCCGCCGTGTGCACGGCGGTCGGCATGACCGGCTTGAGCCGGGCCAGCGCCTCCATCGATGTGTCACGCAGGCCCTCGTCGCGGTCGACGAGCCGCCACATGCCCTGGCCTGCCGCTTGCTCCTCCTCTGTCGTCGGGACCTGCACGGCAAACGTTTCGCGTTTGAAGCGTTCCTCGCCCCAGGCGGTGGCAGCCCGTTCCTGGGACAGCAGGCCGAGCGAATCGACCCGTTCACGCGTCAGGCCGCGCTTGCGCGCTATCCGCTCGGCCGCCTCGAATTGATTGGGCAGGTCTACGTTCCACTCGTCCGGCCACGGCTTTCCCGGCCCGTGCTTGGACCCGGAGCCGAGCGGCACCCGCGACATGGCTTCGACTCCGCAGCTGATGCCGACATCGATGACCCCGGCGGCGATCATGTTGGCGACCATGTGGCTGGCCTGCTGCGACGAGCCGCACTGGCAGTCGACCGTCGTCGCGGCCGTCTCGTACGGCAGACCGACCGCCAGCCATGCGTTGCGCGCCGGGTTCATGGACTGCTCGCCGGCGTGGGTGACCGTACCGCCGACGATCTGCTCGACGCAGTCGGCGTGGATGGCGGTACGTCCGAGGAGTTCGCGGTAGGTCTCGCCCAGGAGATAGGCGGGGTGGAGGTTGGCGAGCGCGCCTCCGCGCTTGCCGATGGGGGTGCGTACAGCTTCGACGATGACGGGTTCCGCGGCCATGAGCTCGTCCTCTCCTTGTCCGCAGGACGTCCCCCCGGCGCCCCACGGCAGCTGCGCAACTAGTACGCGTTCTAGTTATCTGCGTAGTCTGATGAGTGCCGCCCCGGCAGCGCAAGGGTCTTGCACGCGCTGTGCGCGCACTCCCCACGCAACAGATGACGCCCGGAGCCTTGCCTCTTATAGAACTCGTTACTACATTCCCGGCAACTCAACTTCTGATGGGTCGTCAGACATTGGAGCTGCCGATGCACTGCCCCGCGCTGCCCGAAGGGTTCGACTTCACCGACCCCGACCTGCTCCAAGCCCGCGTACCGCATCCGGAGTTCGCACAGATGCGGCAGACCGCCCCGGTGTGGTGGTGCGCGCAACCCCCCGGCATCTCCGGTTTCGACGACGAGGGCTATTGGGCCGTCACGCGGCACGCCGACGTCAAGTACGTCTCCACACACCCGGAGCTCTTCTCCTCCAACACCAACACCGCCGTCATCCGCTTCAACGAGTCGATCAGCCGCGACCAGATCGAGGTCCAGAAGCTGATCATGCTGAATATGGACCCGCCCGAGCACACCAGGGTCCGCCAGATCGTCCAGCGCGGCTTCACACCTCGCGCGATCCGCTCCCTTGAGGAGGCGTTGCGCAACCGCGCCCGGTCCATTGTCGAGACCGCGATCGCCAACGCCGGCGACGACAACACCTTCGACTTCGTCACCAACATCGCCGTCGAGCTTCCTTTGCAGGCCATCGCCGAGCTCATCGGCGTACCGCAGGAGGACCGGACGAAGATCTTCGACTGGTCGAACAAGATGGCGGCGTACGACGATCCCGAGTACGCCATCACCGAGGAAGTCGGCACCGAGGCGGCCATGGAGATCGTCACGTACGCGATGAATCTCGCCGCCGCCCGCAAGGAGTGCCCGGCCAAGGACATCGTGTCGCAGCTCGTCGCGGCGGAGGGCGAGGGGAATCTGGGTTCGGACGAGTTCGGCTTCTTCGTGATTCTGCTGGCGGTCGCGGGGAATGAGACCACTCGCAACGCGATCAGCCACGGCATGCATGCCTTCCTCACGCATCCCGAGCAGTGGGAGCTCTACAAGAGGGACCGTCCGGAGACAGCCGCCGAGGAGATCGTGCGCTGGGCCACGCCCGTGGTCTCGTTCCAGCGGACGGCGACGGCTGATGTCGAACTGGGCGGGCAGCAGATCAAGAAGGGCGACCGGGTGGGGCTCTTCTACTCTTCCGCCAACAACGATCCGGAAGTCTTCGACGCTCCGGAACAGTTCGACATCAGGCGGGACCCGAACCCGCACCTCGGCTTCGGCGGCGGGGGCCCGCACTTCTGCCTCGGCAAGTCACTGGCCGTGCTGGAGATCAACCTGATCTTCAACGCGATCGCGGACGCCTTGCCTGATCTGAAGCTCGCCGGCGACCCGCGCCGGCTGCGGTCTGCGTGGCTGAACGGCATCAAGGAACTCCGGGTCAGCCGCCACTGACGCGGCAACGCCCCCGGACATGGGAGGTGGGGGCCAACTCCCCCCAACGCCCCGCCCCCACCTCTCACCGGACCTCGGTCTCCGTACGTGGGCCTGGGCTATCCGTACTGGTGAATGATCAATAACGTTGGGTGGTCCGCCCGTTACCGATCGAGGGAGCATCCGACCAATGCCTACGGCCCAGCACGTCCCCGACCTGCTTTCGCCCGAGTTCGCCGCGAATCCGTACGCCGCCTACAAGGTCATGCGGGAGTCCGCGCCGCTGTTCTGGCACGAGGCGATGCAGAGTTACGTCATATCCCGGTACGAGGACGTCGAACGGGCCTTCAAGGACAAGGAGTCGGTGTTCACCACCGACAACTACGACTGGCAGATCGAGCCCGTGCACGGGAAGACCATTCTTCAGCTCAGCGGGCGTGAACACGCCGTGCGTCGTGCGCTGGTGGCTCCCGCGTTTCGGGGCAAGGACCTCCAGGAGATGTTCCTGCCGGTCATCGAGCGCAATGCGCGTGAGCTTATCGACACCTTCCGGGATCGGGGATCGGTCGACCTCGTCGACGCGTTCGCGACCCGTTTCCCGGTGAACGTCATCGCCGACATGCTCGGTCTCGACAAGGGTGACCACGCGAAGTTCCACCACTGGTACACCACGGTGATCGCCTTCCTCGGCAATCTGGCCGGTGACCCCGAGGTGGCGGCGGCGGGCGAGCGTACGCGCGTGGAATTCGCCGAGTACATGATTCCGGTCATCCAGGAACGCCGGAAGGCGCCGGGGACCGACCTGCTGTCCACGCTGTGCGCGGCCGAGGTCGACGGCGTACGGATGAGCGACGAGGACATCAAGGCGTTCTGCAGCCTGCTGCTCGCGGCCGGGGGCGAGACCACCGACAAGGCGATCGCCGCGCTGTTCGCGAATCTGCTGGCGCACCCTGAGCAGTTGGCCGCCGTACAGAAGGACCGCACGCTCATCGACCAGGCCTTCGCCGAGACGCTGCGCTTCACTCCGCCCGTACAGATGATCATGCGTCAGACGGCGGTGGACGTGACGCTCAGCGGCGGCACCATCCCGGCCGGCGCCACTGTCACGTGCCTGAGCGGCTCTGCCAACCGTGACGAGAGCCGGTACGCCGATGCGGACACATTTGATATTTTCCGGCAGGACCTCACCGCTACCAACGCCTTCTCCGCCGCCGCCGATCACCTGGCCTTCGCACTCGGACGCCACTTCTGCGTCGGGGCCCTGTTGGCGAGGGCCGAGGTGCAGACCGGAGTGAACCAGCTGCTGGACGCGATGCCCGACATCCGGCCGGCGGACGGCGCTGAGATCGTCGAGCAGGGCGTGTTCACGCGGGGGCCGCAGGCCGTGCGGGTGGCTTTTACGCCCGTCGGCTGAGGGCTGTCGACCCTCCCCGCGCCGGTGGCCAAAGGGGCTCCGGCGCGGCGAGGGGGCTACCTCTCAGCTATTGATCAGGTCGCGGGCCTGGGCGTAGACGGTGGCGTCGGTGAGCAGTCCGTTGTGGCTCAGGCAGGCCGTGCGGGTGTTGGTGGCGCCGGAGAGGGCGACGCTGCTGTCGGGGTTGATCACCGTGTCGCAGGGTGACCACCAGGTCGCGTAGCGCGGGGGTCCTGGTGTCTCGTCACCGGAGTTGAGGGCAGTCAGGAAGTCCGATCCGATGCGCATCTCGTAGCACGAGGTATCGAAGCAGCTGTTGGCCGTGTCGGTGCCGTGGTTGGGTCCGCCGAGCGATACCCATGCTTCGACCTTCGTGTCGCCGCCGAGGTTCTTTGCGTAGTGGCGGGAGGAGAGCCCGCCCATGGAGTGGGTGACCACGTCGGCCTTCGAGGCTCCCGTGGCTGCCAGCAGCCGGTCGACCTCAGTGGCGAGTTGCTGGGCGGTGGTGGCGTTGGACTGCCGGGAGTCGTAGCTCCACTGGTCGAGGTGGGAGGCGGGCCAGCCGTCGTTCTTGAACCGGCTCACCATGGTGTTCCAGTTCGACGCGCTGCCGTTGTAGCCGTGGACGAACAGGACGGGATTGCTGGAGGGGCTGTACGTCGATGCCGTGCCGGCCGCACCAGCCGGAGTCGTGGCCGAAAAGAGCAGGAAGGCGGCGGCCGCAGCGGCCGTGATCAGGGGCTTTCTCACGGGTTACCTCACCGGGTTCCGGGCGAGCGGGACAGCGCGTGGGGGCGCTGGGGGGACGGGGGAGCTGGGGAAGGCTGTCGTCCCGGGTCGCGGAAAGACCGAAGGCACCGGTGCCGTAGTACGAGGGTGGGGAAAGGTTACTGCCGGGTAGCCGGGAAGTGGCAAGACGCGTGCACGAAATACTTCCGGACGTCAGGCGACACAGGAGGGCTTGAATGCCTGGTCGGCCGGGCCTGTGCGCTCCAGCGCGTGCAGAACCCACTGGTGGACCACCGGGTCGTTGGGCGACTGATCGTGCTCGATGACGTTCAGCGGGCACGCGTCCTGGAGGGTGACGTTGGTGACCTCGCGGGCCGATCCGTCCAGGAAGGCGCTGGTGTAGGGCGTGACGACCTCGTCGTACCTGGTGGTGACAACGGTGTAGTGAGGGCCCGCCGGCGTCTCGTCCTTGGCGTTCAGGTCGGTCAGGAACTCCGAGCCCGCCTGTTGTTCGTCACACGCCGGGCATGCCGTGTTCTCGAGACCGGCCGGTCTGACGAGCACGGTCTCCGTCCCGTGGTTGGACGGAACTATCCCGACCAGGTCGTCGACCTTTGTCGCGCCGCCGAGGTTCTTGATGTAGTAGCGGGGCATCATTCCGCCCTGACTGTGGCCGACCAGGTCGACCTTGCGTGCTCCGGTCGCCCCGAGCACCGCGCCGACGAACGCATCCAGTTCCTTCGCCGACTCGGCGATGGGTCCCATGGCGTTGCCGCCGTAGTTCAGCGCGAAGACACAGTAGCCCTCGCTCTTCAGCCTGGGGCTGAGCGTCGGCCAGTTCTTGGCCATGGTCTCGAACGTGCCGTGCACGAGAACGACCGGCTCCGGATGCTCGGCGCTGGGCTTGCAGGACCAGTCATTGGCGCCGGGCGGAGAGACGTCGGTGGTGTCGCCGACGGCGGACGGAAGGGGGGAGGCGACGGTTGCGGTGACCGCGAGAGCGGCGGCGGTCAGGATTGAGCGCAGTCTCGACACGGGGGTGTCCTTCTGAGGTGAAAGGGAGGCGGAACCACAGAGGGTGGCTGCGGTGGGGACGGGGGCGGGCAGATATGGATCTCAGCCTGAACACCGTTCGGCAATGTCGTGCGGTGCGGCGATTTTGCGCGCATGTTACTCGCGTGTCAACCATCCGGGGATCCGCTGACAATGCGTTGACCCGCTCTCCGGCATCGCCGTAGTGTGAAGCGGACTAACTGCGCCAATCGCTCATTGGGCTCAATATGGCTGTAACGCTCCGCATCCGCCGCCGGGCTGCTGTCCTCGCCGGCTCAGTCCTCTTGGTCACGGGCCTGCCGTTCACGCTGTCGGCGTGCGGTTCCGCCGAGCCCCCGGCGGGGCAACCGGCCGGTGAACCGGCCCTCGTATCCGTGGAGTTCAGCCCCTCGCTCACCGATGCGCTGGAGGCGCAGGTCACGGCGCAGGAGGCGGAGGCCAAGAAGGCCGCCGACTCCGCTAAGGACAGCCGGAAGGTATGCACGACTGATCCGGCCGACCGATCAGCTTGCCGTAACCCCAGTGGGAAGATCGATCCCAACGGCGGTGATCTGGACGGCGACGGCGTCTTTGAGGACCACGAGCCCGTCGGCCCCGGTTACAAGGACCCCCGTGCGTACGACGGTGGCAAGACGACCGGTGAAACCATGTGCGAGTGGCTACGGTCCCAGGGCATCGCCTGCTGAGTAGTCGTCCAACGTGGCCAGCCGTTACGCGAGCGGATCCCCGGCGCGCGAAGGGCGGCGGTGCCGTACGCGTACGTGGCCCGTCGGGGCGCCCCTGGCACGCTGATCACCCGGCTCGGAGAGGACGAATACGGTCGCCTGCTGCGCGGCCATCTCGCCGCATCCGGCGTCGCTGTCCGGCCGGGCGTCGGCCCACCCCGGCCGTGACGCGGCGAGGGCTGGGCCCATCAGGGCCGCATCGGCTTCTGAACCGGTGAGGCTTCACCACTCGTAGCGGATCTGGAGCGATGCTCGGCTGGGTGCCGTTGTCGAATCCGAGGCCAGGGCGCGCCTGCCGCCAGTGGTGATCAGGATCACGGCGACGGCCGGTTAGCTGTGGAGGCGGATCGTATCTTGATCACCACTGTCGTCGTTGCGGGGCTGGCACTGGTCGCGGGAGTGGCGGGGCACTGGTTTCTGCGAGGCCGGCTGGAAGCCGAGGAGACGCCTTCCCTCACGATCCGTGATTTCGTGCTGCCGTTGCAGACCTTGACCGTTTTTGTACTCGCGTTTGTTCTGGTGACGGCTTCGACGTCCAACGGCAAGGCGGATGAAGCAGTTCGTAACGAGGCGGGCGTCGTGGACCACATGTTCGAGGTCGCTGATTACGCACCGTCCGCTCAGCGCCAGCGCCTGCAGGCTGACGTCGTCTGCTACGTGCGCGCGGTGCGAGCCGCGGAGTGGCCGGCCATGGCGCAAGGCCGCGGCTCGAAGGTGCCCAATACGTGGAGCACCGATTTCCGTGCGGGCCTGCGGCAGATGGGCGACGGGGCCTCTGCTTTCGGCATGCTCGTCTCCGCCGACAAGGAACGGTCCGAGGCACGGCAGACACGGATTGCGGAGTCGACCCCGGCCATCCCCAGTGCCGTGTACTGGCTCATGCTCGCCGCGCTCGCGTTCCTGGTGATCACCCTGGCTCTGTGCCTGCCACGCCGGAACACCGCACTCGTCACGATGGGCCTTGTGGTCCTGACCGCGCTGCTGACCACCGTGCTGCTCGTCATCCGTGACGTCGAGCGCCCATTCAGCGGCGTCATCCAGGTCACGCCTGCCGCGATGACGGCGGTGGAGGACGACATCAGTGAGGACTTCACCGAGGTCTATGGCGAAGGCCGGCTTCCGTGTGACGGCCAAGGCAAGCCTCGGACCATCGTCTGACAGAGACAGGGTGCGGCCGCTGGGACGGCCGGGCCCAGCTCGTCTAGTGGGACGCCGGGGTGAAGGACACCGGCAGGGTGGTCAGGCCGCGCATCCAGATGGAGGGGCGCCAGGCGAGTTCCTCCGGGTCGACCGCGAGCATGACGTCGGGGAGGCGCTCCAGCAGCGCTTCGATGGCCGTGCGCGCCATGACGTCGGCCAGCTGCGGGGCGGGGTAGGGGCAGCGGTGTTCGCCGTTGCTGAAGGAGAGGTGTGAGGAATTGCCCTCCGCGCCGACGTGTCCCTCCGGCCAGATCTGCGGGTCGGTGTTGGCGGCGGCGAAGCCGAGCACGAGGCAGTCGCCGGCCTTGATGTGGCGGCCGCCGAGTTGGACGTCGCGGTCGGCCCAGCGGCCGATGAAGTTCTGGGTGGGGGTTTCCAGCCAGAGGACCTCGTTGAGGGCGTGACCGACGCTGAGCCGCCCGCCGGATACGTTCAGGGCGAACCGGTCGTCGGTGAGCAGCCGGCGCAGGGTGTTGCCGATCCAGTTCGCGGTCGGCTGCTGCGCGGCGGCGATGATGGAGATGAGGTCCTGGACGATCTCCTCGTCCGCGAGGCCCGCCGGGTGGGCGCACATGCGGGAGATGATGTCCGGGCCGGGCGCCGACCGCTTCTCCTTGACCAGCTGCTGGAGGCGTGCGCCCACGCGTCCGTACGCGCCGACCGGGTCGTCGCCCTCCGCCGCGTCCAGGGTCATCCGCAGGTCCTCCACCAGGTCGTCCGTGTCGGTGCCGTGGGCCGGCATTCCGCACATCTGGACCGCCGCGCGCATCGGCAGGGCATGGGCGTACGCCGACATGAGCTCGGCCTGGCCGCTGCCCGCGAAGCCGTCGATGAGCTCGTCGGCGATCTTCCGGCAGTTGTAGCCGAGTTCGAACTGGTCGACGGCTTCCAGGGCCTCGCTGATGACCCCGGCGCGACGCTGGTGTTCCAGGCCCTCGGTGAACAGGACCGACGGCTGGTAGCCGACGTACGGCAGGAGCGGCCAGTCGGCCGGGATGTTGTCCCACTGGTTCCAGCGCCGGGAGTCGCGGGCGAACAGCTCGTCGTGGGTGGTCACGTAGGAGACCTCGGAGTAGCCGAGGACCAACCAGGCCGGGATGTCCCCGTCGAGCAGTACGGGGGCCACCGCCCCGTGTTCGCGGCGCATCTCCCGGTACAGCTCCGCGGGGGTCTGCTGGTACTGGAGGCCGCTGAGCCGGATCGCGCCGCCCTCGTGCGCGGGGCAGCCCGGCGGCGGCGTAACCCCGGAGGCGGCAGCGGAGGCGGTGAGGTCGTCGCTCATGGGGTCGTCTCCTGTGCCAGGGCCAGCTTGTAGAGATGGTCGACGAGGGTGATCAGGACGTGTTTGCCGTCGCTTCGCACCCGCGCGTCGCAGTCGAGCAGGGGGATGTGGTCGGGCAGGGCGAGTGCCTGGCGGATCTCGGCCAGGGAGAAGTACGCGGCGTCGTCGTCGAACCGGTTCACGGCGACGACGAAGGGGGTCTTGTGGTGTTCGAGGCGGTCGATGGCGTACCAGGAATCGCTCATACGCCGGGTGTCGACCAGGACGACCGCGCCGAGGGTGCCGGAGAACAGCCGGTCCCACAGGAACCAGAAACGTTCCTGCCCGGGAGCGCCGAACAAGTACAGCACCTTGGTTTCGCTGAGGCTGATCCGGCCGAAGTCGAAGGCGACCGTCGTGGTGGTCTTGTGGGCGAGCCCCGTCGTCTCGTCGACGCCGACGCCCGCCTGCGTCATGTACTCCTCGGTGTTGAGCGGGCGGATCTCGCTCACGGACCGGACGAGCGTCGTCTTGCCCACGCCGAAACCGCCGACGATGACGATCTTCAGGCCGGTGTCGGCGGCATCGGCGAGCGGCGTGCGCTCCGGCGCCTGGGCAGGCGTAGGCGCAGGCGTCGGCGTCGGCGTCGGCGTCGGCGTCGGCGTCGGCGCCTCAGAGATTGCGGAGTCCATGCAGCACCTCCTTCAGCAGGGCGGATTCGGGCAGGTCGGCGGCGGCCGCGGCGGCGCGCGGCCGCCGGGCGGTGATCCGTCCCGCGTCCAGCAGGTCCTCAAGGAGGATCCGTACGACGGTGATGGGCAGCCGCAGTTCGGCGGCGATCTCCACCACTGCGGCGGGGTGACGGCACAGCGTGAGGATGCGTACGTGCTCCGACTGCATGCCCGGCGTCGGGGCGCACTCGCTGACCACCAGGGTGACCAGATCGAACACCGTGGCGTCCGCGGTGCGGCTGCGGCCACCGGTCACCGTGTAGAGGCGGTCCGGCGACCCGGTGTCGACGGGGCGGCGGGTCATGACGTCGGACTGTCCTGCGCACTGTTGCGGGGTTCGGCGCGCAGGTGCTCGCCGATCTGCTCGACCATCTCGCTCATGTTGTGGCCGACCACGCCCGGATCGGCGCCGTCCGCGGCCACGACGGCGAGGTGCGCGCCCTCGCCGGCCTCGACGATGAGCAGCAGCCCGCCGTGGAACTCCGCCATGAGGTGGTTGACGCCACCGGTGCCGTCACCGAACTCCACCGAGGCGCCGTGGGCGAGGGACTGCATCCCGGAGGATATGGCGGCGAGTTGGTCGGCCTGGTCGAGCGTGAGGTTGCTGCTGCGGCACAGCTTGAGGCCGTCGCGGGAGAGCACCAGGGCGTGCCGGGTGCCGGGGGTGTGCTCCACGAGGTTGTCCAGGAGCCAGGTCAGGCTGGTGTCGGTGGTCTGCACGGTGGTCATGGGCCGGTTCAGCGCGGTGCGACGGTCGGCCCGTGCCTCCAATCCGGTTGATCGGTCAGGTGGGTGCGGATCTTTATGAGTCTTGTGGGTCTTTACGGCGCTGGGACTGGTGGAAGGCTCCGAAGCTCGTGCCGGCGTTCCGGCCGCGCGGGGCGGGCGGGATGTCCTTGGGGTCCGGGGAGTCGGCCCCGGCGTCGGGCCGGCCCCGCTCCGCGTCGGCCATCGTGCGTCCCGGCGGCCGTACCGGAAGGCCGCCCACCGTCGCGGCACCCGGCGGGAGGTCGGCGGCGCGCACGGGCACCGGCGGGAGTGCGCGCGCGTGCGCGGGCTCGGGCGCCTGGACTGCTGCCGTACGCGTCTGAGCCGCGGCCGGGACCGGACCGCGCTGCTGGGCCATCAGCTGGAGCGGGAGCAGCACCACCACGCCCGTGCCGCCGCGCGAGGACGGCCGGTAGTTCACGGAGATGCCGTACTTGGCGGCCAGGATCCCGACCACCGCCAGTCCGAGCCGGGTGCCCTGGAGGGTGGCCAGGTCGGTGGACTTGCCCGAGACCGCTTCCACGGCCCGCCGCATCGCCGCGTCGGCCATCCGCAGGCCGCTGTCCTCGACGGTGACGACGATGCCGGCGCTGCGCTCTTCCACATACACGTGGACCTCGTCGATGGGCGGCGAGAAGTTCGCCGCGTTGTCCATCAGCTCGGCCAGCAGGTGCATGACGCCCTCGGCGGCGAACCCGGCTATCGCGGCGGTGCTCGCGTTGTGCAGCCGCACCCGCCGGAAGTCCGCGATACGGCCGACCGCGCCCCGCAGGATGCTCTCCATGACGATCGGCTTGTTCCACGCCCGGCTCGCCCGGCCGCCCATCAGAATGGCCAGGCGGTCGGTGAGCAGGCCGAGTTGCGAGGTGCTGTGGTCGAGCCTGAGCAGGTCGCTGAACACGTCGGCGCCGTGCCGGTCCTGCATCTCGCGGAGGTCGGCCAGCATGCTGACAGCCTTGGCCTGCACGCGGCCGAGCGCCTTGGCGCTGGCGGCCTGTGCGGCGGCCGCGCGCCGCTCGCTGACGCCAAGTTCCCGCACCATCTGCTCCAGCAGCGCGACCACGCGCCGTTCGCCGGGCATCTCCAGGCCGGCGAGGACCGTATCGGCGGACGCGCCCTGGCGCAGCGCCGCCACGGCGGCGGGCAGTGCGGTGGTCGTCAGGCGGTCGAGGTCTTCGGCCCCCCGGCTCATCTGCCGTACGGTCGCCAGCTGGTCGGCCTCCGCCGCTGCCGCGCGCCGGGCCGCTTCACCCAGTTCGGTGGTGAAGACCCGCAGCACGCCATCCAGTTGGGGGTCCGCAGGCCGCTGGGCGGACGCGAGTGCCTCTTCCACGTCCGAACCGTCGCGCAGGCGCTGGACCATCCGGGGCAGCGTGACGTTCACCAGGTGCGCGGTGTCCCCGGCGCTGCGGGCGATCCGCTCGCGCAGGGCCGTGGTCTCCTCCTGGGCCACCCGCCTGGCGGTGGCGAGCCGGCCGGCCAGCACAGTGGCCGTGACGGCGAGCGCGAGGACGCACAGGCCGCCGACGACGACCGTACCGAGCACCCATGAGCGTGCCGCGTCCGGCGCCAGCGCCACCGCGGTGCCCCCGGCGGCCGAGGCGACGACCAGGGCGGCCGCCGGCGCAGTCCAGGGCGGCCGCCGTTTCGATACGCGGCGCGGGCGGGCTGCGGCAGGCGTTGTCATAGCACGGGTCCCTCAGACGGTGTGCGGGCTGGCCGGCCGGCAGCAGAGCCACATGTGGTGGCGGACCGGGGAGAGTTGACGACGGTGATGTTCCGCTGGGCCTTGGCCATGGTAACCACGGAACGTGATGCGACAGGGGCCGCCCCCGGTCATTGCCTCCAGCATCTGCGGAGATCATTCCGTTTTGCCTGGCCGACTGAAATAGTCGAGTGGACATACCTACCCGACTGAATCGGTGGAGAAATGGCCTCTACGGAACAGAATCAGCAGCTGACTGTCACCGAGCGGACGCGGCACCGCCGGCTGCGCGAGCAGGGGCGTACCGGACGCGACGAACTCGACGCCGTCCTGCGGGCCGGGTTCATCTGCCACCTCGCGGTCGTCGTCGAGGGAGCGCCCATGGCCGTCCCGACCGTGTACGGCGTCGACTTCGAGACCCGCACGCTGTACGTCCACGGGTCCGTCGCCAGCCGCAGTCTCAGCCCGGGGCACGACACCACCATCAGCGTCACCGTCACCCACGTCGAGGGGCTGGTTCTCGCCCGCTCCGTCTTCGAGCACGGCGTCAACTACCGCAGCGCCATGGTCTTCGGCGTACCGCGGCTCATCACGCGGCGCACCGACCCCGACGCACTCCTGCACGGCCTGCGCGTCGTCACCGAACACTGCGCGCCCGGCCAGTGGGACTACGCCCGCCGCCCCAACGCCAAGGAACTGGCGGCCACTTCACTGCTCGCGCTGCCGCTCGACGAGGCCTCGGTGAAGGTGGCGTCCGGGCCGCCCGAGGACGGCGACGGGCCCGACGGGGAGCGGGGGCTGTGGGCCGGGGTCGTGCCGATGGGCACCTACTTCGGCGTACCGGAGCCTGATCCGGCACTGCCCGCCGGCATTTCGCCGCCCTCGCACATATCGGCTCTGGGGAGCGACGGTTCGCGTTCGGCGGCCGACGCGGGCTGGTCGGTGGCCGACGCGGGCTGAAGGAGCTTGCGCGGGCCGGCCAGGACGTACGTCAGACCGAGGCCCGCCGCGACCACCGCCGCCCCGCCGACCGCGTCCAGCACCCAGTGGTTCGCGGTGGCGACGATCGCGCAGACGGTGAAGAAGGGGTGGAGCAGGCCGAGCAGCTTCATCCACAGCTTCGGCGCGATCAGGACGACCACCAGGCCGCACCACAGCGACCAGCCGAAGTGGAGTGAGGGCATCGCCGCGTACTGGTTCGTCAGCGCCGTCAGCGCGCCGTACTCGGGGCTCGCGAGGTCCTGCGCGCCGTGGACCGTGTCGATGTAGCCGAGGCCGGGCATCAGGCGCGGCGGGGCCAGCGGATAGAGCCAGAAGCCCACCAGCGCGAGCACGGTCGCGAAGCCGAGCGAGCTGCGGGCCCAGCGGTAGTCGGCGGGGCGGCGGACGTACAGCAGAGCGAGGATCGTCAGCGGTACGAAGAAGTGGAACGACGAGTAGTAGAAGTTGAAGAAGGCTTCCAGCGGGTCGAGTTCCGCCACCGCGTGGTTGATCCGGCGCTCGATGTCGAGGTGCAGGAACTGCTCCGCCGAGACGATCTGCCGCGCGTTTTCCTCGGCGGCGGTGCGCCCGCCCGCCGCGGCGGTGCGCACCTCGGAGTACGCGGAGTAGCCGGCGCGGATCAGCAGGAGTTCGAGGAGCAGGTTCGGGCGGGTGAGGACCCGGCGCCAGAACGGCAGCAGCGGCACCCGTCTCCAGCGGCCCGCTGCCGGTTTCGCGTAGGCGGTGGGGAGGGGCCGGAGCCAGTACGGCGAGGTGCGCGACACGAAGGGCACCGCGCAGGCCGCCGCGAGCGCCGCCACCAGAAGGGCGTTGTCGCGGACCGGGATGAGCGGCGCGACGTTCGGCAGCAGCATCGTGCCGGGCAGCGTCATCACCAGGACGACGGCGGCGGGCCACACCCTGCGGTCCGACGACCGCTTCCCGACCCGGCCGACCACCGCGAGCAGCACCCACAGCAGCTGGTGCTGCCAGGCCGTCGGCGACACGGCGACGGCGACGCAGCCGGTCAGGGCGACGGCGAGAAGCAACTGGCCGTCCCGGGCGTAGCGGACGGCGCGCCGCAGCCCGAGTACGGCGACGGTCGCGGCCAGGAGCAGGAAGAGGGCGATCTCCAGCGGGCCCTCCAGGCCGAACCGGAGCAGCGCGCCGTGCAGCGACTGGTTGGCGAGGCTGTCGGGGCGCGCGCCGAGCCCCGCGCCGGCCACATGGTGCACCCAGTACGCCCACGAGTCCTGCGGCAGCGCGGCCCACGCCAGGGCCGAGCAGGCGGCGAACGTGGCGCCGGTGGTGAGCGCGGCGCGTCTTCGGCCCGTCAGCCACAGCAGGGGCGCGAACAGCAGCACGGTGGGCTGAAGGGCCGCGGCGATGCCGATGAGGACGCCGGAGCTGCGTTCACCGCGCGCCTGGAAGCAGCCGAGGAGAACGAAGAGGACGGGGATGATGCTGGTCTGGCCGAGGTGGAACGTATTGCGCACAGGCAGCGACAGCATCAGCAGGCTGATGGCTACGGGCGCGCCGAGCAGCGCGGTTCGCCGGGAGACGGGCCCCGGCATCGCGCGGGCGACGACCACGCCCAGTACGGCGACGAGCAGCAGCGTCCCGAAGGTCCAGGCCACGCCGAGGCTTTCCTCGGCCGAGCGGGCCAGCGGCTTCAGCACGAGGCCTGCGAAGGGGGTGCCGGTGAAGCGGCCGGCGTCGTAGAGGGAGCCGGTGACGTGCAGGACGCCCTGGTCGCCGATCCAGGTCTCCAGGTCGGTGAGGCGCTCGCCCGGCGGCGTACGCAGCAGCATCGTGATCTGCCGCCCGGCCAGTGCGGCTACGACGCCCCAGAGGGCGATCCGCACCGCCGCGACCCTGTTTCCGGCGCCGATCGCCCCGCCCGCGCCGCCCGGTCCGCCCCGCTCCGCATTCGCCACGTCGCGCCCGACCCTCCCCGCCTGTCCCCGCACCGGTGCCCGGTGCGTAGAGCCTCGCACTGACCTGTACGGAAGACGCAGGGAACCCCCGATTCGCCTGACTGTCATCCGGTTTTGCCCGAAGGGCCTTTCTTTCCACGATCCCCGTTCCGCCATGGGGGCGCGACTCCGGCAACCGCAAGTCCGGGAACTACGGGCGGCGTACGGCAGGATGGGCGCATGAGTATCGTGAAGATCAACGTGCTGACTGTGCCGGCCGAGCAGCGTGAGGTGCTGGAGAAGCGGTTCTCGGCGCGGGCCGGGTCCGTGGAGAACTCCGACGGCTTCGAGTGGTTCGAGCTGCTGCGGCCCGTCGAGGGGACCGAGCAGTACCTCGTCTACACGCGGTGGGCCGACGAGGCGTCGTTCCAGGCGTGGATGGAGGGGCCGATGAAGGCCGCTCACCAGGGTCCGGGCGCGGGTGAAGGCGGCGAGCGTCCCAAGCCCGCCGCCTCCGGCTCCACACTGTGGTCGTTCGAGGTGGTCCAGCAGGCCGCTCCGAAGAACGGCTGATCAGCTTCCCTCCGGCCCGCGTCACATCCGCAACAGGCGCTCCGTCGCCTCGCGGTACGTGCGCAGGGCGACCCGCAGTTCCTCCGTCTCGGCCTCGGTCTCCCGGTCCGTGCCCGCCCAGGTCGAGCGGAGCGAGCCGCTCCGGTCGGCCAGGGCGTCGGTCAGGCAGCGGGCGGCTTCCTCGAAGACGCTGTCGGCCTCCTCGACCGCGCGCCGGGGGCCGTCCACGAAGGTGTTGACGGCCTGCTGGAGGCGCAGGGCCAGCTTGTCGCGCTCACCCTGCGGAATCAGCGGGGCCTCGGAAGGGGTCGCGGGGGTGGTCGCGGGAGTGCGCGCCCCGGTGCCCGGATCGGCGTCGTACGTCATGACGCGCCACTCCCCTTCGGGTGGTGGCCCCGGCCCAGCGACCACGGGGCGTGGCTACGGCCGTGGCGGTCGTCGGCGCGCTGCGGACGGTGCCTGCCGCTGTCCGCCGGCTTGGCGCTGACCAGCGTCTCGAAGAGCTCACGCGCGTCGAGCATGGCCTCGCGCATCTGCTCCGTACTGCTGTCGGTGTTCGCCGCGCGGTGCACCCTGCGGTAGCCCTGCACCTTGTCCGCGTGGTGCACGGAGAGCGCGGAGACCTGCTCGTCGTACTGCTGGTCGGCCGGGAAGCCCCGGTCGGCCGCGAGCCGCGCCAGCAGCCGGTCCGCCTCGACGACGGCGTGCTGCGGGGAGTCGACGAACTGCTCCTGGATCGCTGCCCAGGCGTCGACGTACCGCGCGCGCGTCTCGGGGGTCAGCGGCCGCAGTTCGAGTGACCCGTGCCGCTTCACGCGCTCGTCGAGCTCGCGCTCAGCCGCTTTGGTGTCACCGTCGTGGTGGGCGACGACCCTGTCGTACTCGGGACCGAACCGCCTCTTCAGTCCGCGCCCGCCACCGCGCCTGCCCGGTCCGGCGACGAGGAACACGGCGGCCAGGAGAATGACGACCACCGCTATCAGAACGATGATCCAGACTGTGGACATGACTGCCTTCCCGGTGCTGTTGGTCCTGCAACGGCTTGTCGCGCTTCGGGTAGCCACTAATTCGCTGGCCAAACGGTCCGGCGTACCGGTACAGACATGACCATGACCTGGAACGTGACCCCCGAGCGCTACGACACCCCCGAGTCGACGGCCCTGCGCCGCGACTACTACGACGAGGTGGCCAGCCGTTACTGGGGTCGCCCGGCGACGACGCGGGAGATCGACGAGGGGCTCACCGACGACGGCGTCGAGCGCCTCCTGCCGCCCACGGGCGAGTTCGTCGTAGGCCGGTACGAAGGCAAGGCCGCCGCCTGCGCCGGGCTGCGCGTGGTCGATCCGGACACCGCCGAGCTGACGCGGGTGTACGTACGCCCCGCCTTCCGCGGCAGCGGCGGCGGCGGGCTGCTGCTGGCCGCGATCGAGACGGCGGCGCGCGAGCTCGGGGTCAAGCGCATCCGGCTGGACACCCGCAACGACCTGGTGGAGGCACGCGCGTTGTACGCCAGGCATGGGTACGTCGAGGTCCCGGCGTTCAACCAGGGCCCGTACGCCGAGCACTGGTTCGCCAAGTCGCTGTGAGCCGCACGGCGTTTCGCACGACCACGGCCTTCACAGATGGTGGTCGGGCGTGGGCCCCGGGGTGTACGGGCGGTCCTGGTCGGTGCCGCTGAGCTCGGCGCTCAACTCCTGGACCAACTTGATCAGATCCGTCGGCCGGTCCGGGCCCCACCAGTCGCCGAGCAGCTCCGCCAGCGACTCCTCGCGCGCTGTGGCGAGCTGCGCCGCGACCGCCGTCCCCTTCTCGGTCAGCACCAGTCGCAGGCCCTCGCGCCGGGCGAGCCCGCGTTCCTCCACCTGCCGGGACGCGTCCGTGATGACCCGCAGCGGAACGGGAGTGACGTCGGCGAGCAGGGCGGGTTCGACGGCGCCCGCGCGTTTGATGCGCAGCAGCAGCCAGCTCGCCGCGGGCAGCAGGTCGTAGCCCGCCCTCGCGGTGATCTGTTCGTAGATCCTGCGGCGCCCTTCACGCGTGGCGAGCACCGAGAGGGCGCGGACACATTCGTCGTACGACGAACGCTCGACGGGGTTGGACGCCAGCGTCTGGCCCGCGTCGGGCGCCGTCACCGACCTGCGCAGCTTGTCCTCCCGCAGGAACCAGGCGACCACGAAGGCGACGAGGACGACCGGCACGGCGTACAGGAAGACGTCGGTGATGGATGTCGAGTACGCGTGCAGCACCGGGGGACGCAGCCCCGGCGGCAGCAGGGCGATGTCACGGGGGTCGGCGGCGATTTGGTCGGGGCCGATGCCGGGTGGCAGCGGCTGGCCGGCCAGGGCGTTGTCGAGCTTGTCGATCAGCCGGTTGGTGAAGATGGTGCCGAAGATCGCGACACCGAAGGACGCGCCGATGGAGCGGAAGAAGGTCGCGCCGGAGGTGGCGACGCCGAGGTCTTCGTATCTCACAGCGTTCTGGGCGACGAGCACCAGCACCTGCATGACCAGGCCGAGTCCGGCGCCGAAGACGAAGAAGAAGGCGCTCATCTCCCAGTCGCCGGTGGTCTCGGTCAGCCGGTGCAGGAGGAGCAGGCCCAGGGCGGTGATGCCCGTACCGGCGATCGGGAAGACCTTCCAGCGGCCCGTGCGGCTGACGATCTGGCCGGACGCGGTCGAGGTGAGCAGCATGCCGAGCACCATCGGCAGCATGTGCACGCCGGACATGGTGGGGGTGACGCCCTGGACGACCTGGAGGAACGTCGGCAGATAGACCATCGCGCCGAACATCGCGAAGCCGACGATGAAGCTGATGACCGCGACGAGCGTGAACGTCCTGAGCTTGAAGAGCTTCAAGGGCAGGACCGGCTCGGCGGCTCGCCGTTCGACGCGGATGAACCAGACGAGCAGTACGGCGCCGAGAACCGCGAGCCCGATGATCTGCGCCGAGCCCCAGGCCCAGGTGGTGCCGCCCAGGGAGGCGACGAGGACGAGACAGACGGCGACCGAGGCGATCAGGGCGGTGCCGAGGTAGTCGATGGTGTGGCGGGAGGCGCGGACCGGGATGTGCAGTACGGCGGCGATCACGAGGAGGGCGACGACGCCGATGGGTAGGTTGATGTAGAAGACCCAGCGCCAGCTGAGGTGTTCGGTGAAGAGCCCGCCGAGGAGGGGTCCCAGGACGCTCGTCGTGCCGAAGACGGCCCCGAACAGGCCCTGGTACTTTCCGCGTTCGCGCGGCGGCACGAGGTCACCGACGATCGCCATGGACAGCACCATCAGGCCGCCGCCGCCCAGTCCCTGGACCCCGCGGAAGGCGATGAGCTGCGACATGTCCTGCGCGACGCCGCACAGTGCGGAGCCGATCAGGAAGATGACGATCGCGGCCTGGAACAGCTTTTTGCGGCCGTACTGGTCACCGAGCTTGCCCCACAGGGGCGTGGCGGCGGTCGCGGCGAGCATGTACGCCGTGACGACCCAGGACAGGTGTTCCATGCCGCCGAGTTCGCTGACGATCGTCGGCAGGGCGGTCGAGACGATGGTCTGGTCGAGCGCGGCGAGCAGCATGCCGAGCAGCAGCGCTCCGATGGCTACGAGAACGGTCCGCCGGCTTCCTCCGGTGCCTGTGTCTGTGCCGGGGCCGGCGGCCGGGGCCGCGGCGGGGGCGCCGCTCGGTTGCTGGGCCATGGACTACTCCTCGGGTCCCCTGGGAGTCGTACACCTCTTCCATCCTGATCGTTGTGGGGCGATATGGCCTGCCGAATGGCCTGCCCCAGGCCTGCCGGGCCGGGGACCCCGCTGGGCATCGGGTCGGCCGGTCTGCATAATCGCTGGCAGTTCGAGGGAGGGGACCCACGGTGAACGGACACACATGTCCCGAGTGCGGTACGGACCGGGGTGCCGCGTCCGACGACGGCAGACCCGGGTGCGGGTGCGGCGGCGAGCCGACGGCGGAGGATTTCAGTCCGCTGCGGATACGTCCGTACGTAACGCTGCACGGGCAGCCGGAGTCGCAGGCGGGAGCGGTCCCTCCCTACCCGGAGCAGGACGGCGGCGTGGCGGTGACGAGGCCCCTGGGGGTGCTCAGCGGGCCGCCCGGGAGTGGGCCGGAGCCGGGCAGTTGGCAGGAGGGCTCGCAGTACGGGAGCCCTGACGACGCGGGCGAAAGCGACGCCGTTTACGCACTGGGCTCCGCTCAGGGGCGTGTCGCACGCCGCCGGGAGCAGCAGCGCAAGGGCCCGGCGCTGTGGCTCGCGGTGGGTGCGGCCGTCGTCGCGGTGGTGGGCACAGCGGCGTTCGCCGGCGGGCTGTTCTCGGGCAGCGACGAGCAGGAGTTCGCACTGCCGGACCTGGCGACCGGCCCACCGGCACCGAGCGGCTCCCCCGAGGCTTCCGCATCGAAGGCGTCCGCGACCGAGTCCGGCGCCGCGTCGTTCGCTCCGGCCCCTTCCGCATCCGCCTCCACGTCGGGATCCGCGGTGGCGTCCGCCTCGGCGTCGCGGTCGGCCGACGCGTCCTTGGCCGCCCTGCCCGGCTCGTCGGAGCCGACCACGGCGGCCTCGGCGGCGGCAGCCCCCACGGCGGAGGCCACCGCGGACGCGGTGGAGCAGGCGCCCGAGCAGCCCGCCGCCGACGGCCCGGTGCTGAGCAGGGGCGACCGGGGGCCCGAGGTGGTGGAACTGCAGAACAGGCTGGCGCAGGCGCAGTTCTACGACGGCCCCGACAACGGCCGGTTCAACGACCGTCTGGAGCAGGCTCTGCGCGACTACCAGTCGTCGTACAACATCCAGGGCGATCCCGAGGGCACCTACGGCCCCAACACCCGCCGTGCGCTGGAGGCGCAGACGCAGGAGCCCTGAGACGGCCGTCAGACGGGCCCTGACGGGCTCTGACAGGTCCTGACGGGTCCTGACGGGCTATGGCGTTCGCGCCACCCGAGGCGGAATGTCAAAGGATGAACAAGAACTGGCTGCTGCTGGCCCTGCCGCTTCTTCCACTCCTGCCCTTACTCCTGATCTTCCGGCTGCTCCGCCGCCGTACCGCCGGCACCTGGAACGGTCCCGACGGCGGACCACCGCCCTCCGGCGTCCGCGAACCGCGTCGGCCCAAGCCCTCTCCGCCGGCCGTCGCGGAGGCATTGCCGATGCCGTGAAGGGGGCGGGCTGGCGTTCCCCCGTTTCGTTTTGTATCGTGGTGGAACAAAGTGGCCTCCGCCCGTTTTCCCTGACCGGCGGGCGGGGCCGCTTGTTCTCTTTCTCCCGCGCTCTGGAGTACGCCGATGCCGGCAGCCACCACCGTTCTGAACGCCAACGCGCTCCTGCTGGACATGGACGGCACGCTCGTCAATTCCGACGCGGTGGTGGAGCGGGTCTGGCGTCGCTGGGCCGCCGCGCACGGCCTGGACCCGGAGGCCGCCCTCAAGGTCGTACACGGCCGCCAGGGGTACGCCACCATGGCCGTGCTCCTCCCGGACCGCCCCGTCGAGCGGAATTACGCCGACAACCGCGAGCTCCTCGCCCAGGAGACCGCTGACGTCGACGGCGTCGTACCTGTCCCCGGCGCCCCGGCCTTCATGGCCGCGATCGCCGCCCTCCCGCACGCCCTGGTCACCTCCGCCGACGAGGCGCTGGCCCAGGCCCGCATGACGGCCGCCGGGCTGCCGATGCCGACCACGCGCGTCACGGCCGAGCTGGTCGGCGCGAGCAAGCCGGACCCCGAGGGCTTCCTGAAGGGCGCGGCGGAACTCGGCCACGCCCCGGCGGACTGCGTCGTCTTCGAGGACTCGGAGGCGGGCATCACGGCGGGCAAGGCGGCCGGGATGCGCGTGGTGGGCGTGGGACCCCGCGCGGCCGTCCACGCGCCGACGGTGCACGTGGACGACCTCACGCAGGTACGGATCGAGGCCCTGCCCGACGGCACGGTGCGGCTGCACATCACCGCCTGAGCAGCGTGCGCGGGTGCGCATCGCGCTGCTCGGGCCGACGAGGCCGGTCTAGGCGATCACCAGGTTGACGGCTTCGTACACCTTCGGCTCGACCTCCGGAAGCCCGGCCTCACGCGTCAACGGCATGAGTTTCTCCGCGAACTGCTGCCATGCCTGCGCGGATTCCCAGACGTCCACCACGATCCACCCGGTGGGAGTAGGCCCGGTGACATGCGAGATCAAACCGGGTACCGGCCAGTCGGAGCTGGTCTTCACCATGCCGCGCCCACCGGTCATGGTGTTCGTGACCTGCTCGTACTGAGCCTGGGTGGCTCCCGGAAGATCGTGCACAACGATGACCGCCATGGCGGATTCCCTCTCTGGTTGACTGCCGTCCCCGCCACCCAGTCGACCAGCATCCGCAAGGGGGTGCACAGAGAGCGCCGCCACCAGAGGTACTGAAGGTCGCGCGGTCAGCCGGCAATCGCCTCGTACAGGCTGAACGCCGCCAGCGCCAGCATCAGCGCCGCCGCCACCTTCGTGATCAGGCTCAGCGGTACGTACTTCATCAGCGTCCGGCCGCCCACGATGCCGAGGCCCGCGACCGCCCACAGGGCGAGCACCGCGCCGAGGCCCACGGACACCGGATTGTCGTAGCGGGCCGCGAGGGTGGCCGTCATGATCTGCGTGAGGTCGCCGAACTCCGCGACCAGGATGAGCATGAAGCCCGCGCCCGAGACCTTCCAGAAGGACTGGTCGGCGGGGGCCTTGATCTCCTCCTCGCCCTCGTCCTTCTTGAAGAGCAGCACCAGCGCGCCCGCGAGGAAGAGGACACCGACGACGGCCTGCACCAGCCGGTGCGGCAGCAGGGTCAGTACGCTGCCCGCCGCGATGGCGAGGGCCACGTGCACGGCGAAGGCGGCGGCGACGCCGGCGAAGACGTACGACGCGCGGTAGCGGGTGCCGAGCATGAGGCCGGCCAGGGCGGTCTTGTCGGGGAGTTCGGCGAGGAAGACGGTGCCGAAGGTGATCGCCATGATGGTGAAACTGATCATGGGGGTTGGGTTCCTCAATCGGTCGGGCTGCCCGCACCGAGAGAAACCTGCGTGAATCAGGGGTCGCTTCGGCACGGCAGCGTCGTAAAAAACAACAACACTGCGGCCGAAGGTCTCGCTGGCGGGCTGGAGTCCTACGGGATCCCTGGGTCCGCCTCCGGGCGCCGGCTGAGGCGTGCTCAGCAGTATGTCGACGGTCCGGCGAAGAGCTACTCCCCTTCTGCTCCGTACAGGGTACGCGACCGGATCCGGACCCGGTCAGGGTCCTTGGTCCCGGGAAGCCACCCCTTCCTCCCCCTCGTCCCGGTGCAGCCGCCCCCGCGCCACCAGTTCCAGCACCGCCGCGACCGCGACCGCCTGCACCGCGAGCAGCGCGACCAGTACGAACAGCTGCACCACCCCGGCGAGCAGCGGTGACGCGCCGCCGAGCAGCATGCCGACGAAGGCGCCCGGGAGTGTGACCAGGCCCACCGTCCTGGTCTGGTCGAGGCCGGGCAACAACGCGTCGGAGGCGGCGCGGCGGGCGATCTCCAGCCTGGCGTCGCGGTCGACGAGGCCGAGCGCCATGCCCGCCTCCACCTCCCCGTGCCGCGTCGCGAGCTCGTCGAGCGCCCGGCGGCCGCCCAGCACCGTCGCGGTCAGCGCGCCGCCGATGAGGATGCCGGTGACGGGAACGAGCGCGATGCCGACGGCCGGTACGAGCCCGGTGAGCAGGAGTGCGGCGACGACGGGGAAGACGCCCGCGCCGATCGGCAGGGCGGCCCACCACCAGGTGGCGTTGGGGGTGACGCGCCGTCCCGCGGTGCGTACGGCGACGGCGTACATCAGGGCGAGGAACGCGAGCAGCAGCCATCCGGAGCGTACGACCCAGCCGATCAGGAGCGACACGGCGGCGAGCTGGACGGCCGCCCGCAGGCCCGCGACGGCGACGGAGCGGCCCCGGCGGCGGGACCCGTCGCCGGAGAGGCGGGCGCAGGCGACGACGGTCACCGCGACCGCGAGCAGCACGGCGAGAACAGCTCCGAGCGTGAGGTTGGCGGGCAGCAGGACCTGGGCTTCGGCGGCGAGAGACCTCGCTGGCGGGGCGGGCACCGCTCAACTCTAGGGCGGTGGAGGAACGGTGTCGGGATGTCAGAACCCTTGATGTGACGTGCTCATGTCGTCACGCTGTTACCTGGCGCCCATCCCCCGGCAATCTGGCGCCGCCACCATGACCGAGCCCGGGATGGCGACGGGCATCCGGTCAGGCCCCCCACATCAGAGGAGTTCGCATGTCAGGTGTCTACGCGCGTCGAACCGCCCGTCGAACCGCCCGTCGAACCGCCCGCCCCGCCGCCCGCCGAATAGCCGTCCTCACCGCTTCCGCCGCCCTCGCGGGCACGAGCATCCTGCTCACGGCCCCCACCGCCCAGGCGTCCCCGCCCACCCCCGTGAGCGCCGCCACCGCCCGCACCTACCTCGGCCAGCTGACCCAACGGGCCGAAGGCTCGTCCTCCGGATACAGCCGCGACCTGTTCCCGCACTGGAGCACCCAGTCGGGCACCTGCAACACCCGCGAGGTCGTCCTCAAGCGCGACGGTACGAACGTCCAGCAGGACGCCGGCTGCGCGGCGGTCAGCGGCAGTTGGTACTCCGAGTACGACGGCGCCACCTGGAGCGCCGCCTCCGACGTCGACATCGACCACGTCGTGGCGCTCGCCGAGGCCTGGCGCTCCGGCGCGAGCAGCTGGACGACCGCCCAGCGGCAGTCCTTCGCCAACGACCTGACGCGCCCGCAGCTCATCGCCGTCACCGACAACGTCAACCAGGCCAAGAGCGACCTGGACCCGGCGGAATGGCTCCCGCCGCGCACCGCCTACCGCTGCATGTACGCCCGGATGTGGGTGCACGTGAAGCACCACTGGAACCTGACCGTGGACTCGGCCGAGAAGAGCGCACTCCAGGGCGTGCTCAACAACTGCTGAAACCGCTGACCAGGAACCTCGCCACCCTCCCCTGTCGTTCCGTACCGTACGGGGCGACAGAGGAGGACGACTTATGGCCGCGCTGCGCCTGGGACCACTACTGCGGTACGTCGACCGCGAGGCCGGTGACACCGCGACCGTGTGGGTCGAGACGAACCGGCCGTGCACGGCGGAAGTGCGGTGCGAGGGGGGCGATTCGGGCGGTTCGTCCCGTACGTTCCAGATCGCCGGGCACCACTACGCGCTGGTCACCGTGACCGGGCTGCGCCCCGGCTCGGAGACGGCGTACGAAGTGCTGCTCGACGGGCAGCGGGTGTGGCCGCCGGAAGGATCCCGCTTCCCGCCGAGCACCATCCGTACACCCGCTGTCGGCAGCGAGGAGGTGCGTGTCTCCTTCGGCTCGTGCCGCTGGGCCGCACCGGCCGAGGGCGAGCACGACCCCGTGGGCCCCGACGCACTGGACACGCTCGCCATGAGCCTCGCGGCCGACCCGACGGCGATACGCCCCGACGTGCTGCTCCTGCTGGGCGACCAGGTGTACGCCGACGAGATATCGAAGGCGACGCGGAGTTGGCTGGCCGCGCGGCGCGACCTGCGCGAGCCGCCGGGCGCGGAGGTCGCGGACTACGAGGAATACACGCGCCTGTACTACGAGTCCTGGCTGGACCCGGAGGTGCGCTGGCTGCTCTCCACCGTCCCCAGCTGCATGATCTTCGACGACCACGACGTGATAGACGACTGGAACACCAGCGCTTCGTGGCTGACGGAGATGCGCGCCACGCCTTGGTGGCGGGAGCGGGTCCTCAGCGGCCTGATGTCGTACTGGGTCTACCAGCACCTCGGCAACCTCTCGCCGTCCGAGCTCGCGGCCGACGAGCTGTACGCGGCCGTACGGACGCTGCCCGACGGGACGGACCGCCTGCGGGAGTTCACAGCGCGGGCCGACGCCGACCCGGCCTGCGTGCGCTGGAGCTACCGGCGCGACTTCGGGCGGGTGCGGCTGCTCATGGTCGACACGCGGGCGGCCCGCGTCCTGGAGGAGGACCGGCGCGCGATGCTCGACGACGCCGAGGCGCGGTGGCTGCGCGAGCAGGCGCTGGAGGGCCCGGGCTCGTACGACCACCTGCTGATCGGGACCTCGCTGCCCTGGCTCCTGCCGCCGCTCATCCATGACGCGGAGGGCTGGAACGCGGCGCTGTGCCGGGGCGAGCGGGGCGGGCCGGGCGGCCGGTGGGCGCGCTTCGCCGAGGACCTGCGCAGACGCTCCGACCTGGAGCACTGGGCGGCGTTCCCGGCGTCCTTCGACCAGCTGACGGATCTGATCGCGGAGGCGGGTTCGGGACCGGCGGCCCCGGCCACGGTGTGCGTGCTGTCGGGCGATGTGCATCACGCGTACGTCGCCGAACCGGACTGGCGCGGAGCGGGCGGCCCGTCGGCGCGGGTGCTGCAACTGACCTGCTCCCCGGTCCACAACAGCATTCCCGCCTCGATACGCCTCGGTTTCCGCTTCGGCTGGAGCAGGACGGGGCGGCGCCTCGGCCGCTTCCTGGCACGGCACGGGCGGGCCGGGGAGCCGCGGATCGGCTGGCGGAAGACGTCGGGCCCGTGGTTCGGAAACCAGCTGATGACACTGACGCTGCGGGGCCGTTCGGCGGTGCTGCGGCTGGACCAGGCGCGGGCGAGGAGGGGCGCGGGCGCGAGGCTGGCGACCGTACTGGAGAGGGACCTGACGGCAGCAGCTCAAGCCCGTCCGGCGCTTGAGGACAACCCGGACCGCAGCCCGGCCCAACCCGAGCCGTCACCACCTGGACCAGCCAAATCAAGCCCGTCCGGCGATTGAGGACCGGGGTGGGGGGGGGGGGCCCCCCCCCCCCCCCCCCACCCACCCCGAAACGAAACAAAACACGGGCGATACAAGGGAACAACTGTTAGAAAAACACGACAACAACACCGAGAAGATAAGGTACAAAACCCAG